>JANXTO010000109.1 GCA_025352365.1 Undibacterium sp.
CACACAACGAAGAGCGGATCAGATCGCAATATTCCGTTGAGCCAATAACGCTTAGCAAACATCAGGACTGCAATTGCAGCGTTTTAATGCTACGCAAAGAGACCAAAAGCAGCGGTGCAGGTGCAGGTGAGAAAGGTGAAATGCGTAGTATTAAAACGCTGCAATTGCAGTCCTGATGTTTGCTAAGCGTTATTGGCTCAACGGAATATTGCGATCTGATCCGATCTTTGTTGTGTGACTTTGTAGAATAAATAAATATATACTCCTAGTATGTATATTTAATTGTCTATCAATTTTTCTATTTTCGAAAAATAAGTAGGTTAAATTTAATGATGCAATAAAATTGATTTTTGTTAGAGCGTGTTGACATATAAAAAGCGGTTAACTTTGTTGAATTTGTGTTTACATTCTGGATTTTAGAGAATGTAGTGATATTGCGATGGATGTTAAGAGATGAGCAGTGGGCACGTATAGCGCCGCTATTGCGTGGAAAAGCTGGCGATAGAGGATTCACTAGTGCTGACAACCGTCTGTTTGTCGAAGCGGTATTGTGGATAGCACGGACAGGCAGTCCGTGGCGTGACTTACTGGTTGAGTTTGGAAATTGGAACAGTATCTATGTCCGGTCTGCACGTTGGTCAGATAAAAATGTGTGGCAAAGCATTTTTGCAATATTGCGGGAGGATGCGGATGTCGAAGAAGTATCGATCGACAGTACGGTGATCCGGGCACACCAGCATGCTGCGGGTGCGGCGAAAAAAAGGGGAGCAAGCGCTTGGCCGTTCTCGGGGCGGGTTCTGCACTAAAATCCATGCCTGTGTTGAGGGACTTGGACAGTTAGTGCGATTCGTACTGACAGGTTGGCAAGTCCATGATGCCACTCAGGCCACGACGCTGTTGAAAGAAATCAAGCCGCAGGCGGTGTTAGCTGATAAAGCGTATGACTCGAATGCACTACTTGATTGTATTGCCAAAAAAATGCCAAGGCAGTAATTCCACCCAAAGCAAACCGTAAAGAGCAGAGGGAGTTTGATACCCATCAGTACAAACACCGTAATTGGGTAGCGCGATTCTTTGCGCATATCAAGCAATTCAGCCGCGTCGCCACACGCTACAACAAGCTTGCTGAGCGGTTGCGTCATTCGTGGCAATCGCTGCTTCATGCTTTGGCTGAAATAAATGTCAACACGCCCTAGTAGATACGAGTACGTAAGTGACTTTAAGAGTGATTTTCGGTGGACGTTGATTGACACAAGTTGACTATGACTTTCAGTTAGACCTTGTTGCTCATCATTATAAGTGGCAACCTGAGCACTATCTTTGGTTGTCACATGTCAGCGTCTGCAAGGTATTTTCTTATACAGTAGTCTTTTTATTGTGAGAGCTAATCGACTGTTTGCCGCAACACAAAGCGTTGCTCCATCACTTCTTTACCCCACTGATTGCCCGGGCGCGCTTCCACTAATACAAAGCCAAATTTTTCATAGAGTCGACGCGCACCATCCAATCCTTGAAATGTCCAGAGATGTATCTCTGTAAAATTTTGCCTCTGACAAAACGTTATCGCTTCGCTCAAAAGCTGATGACCTGCTCCGACGCCCCGTGCATCATCATCTACGATAAACCAGCGCAGATGTGCATGATTGTTGCCCAGATGCTCTCCATCAATGGCGATTGACCCGACAAGGCGCCCTGATTCCATTGCCGCCCATAATCCATTATGTTTATTGGATAACCGGCTTGTAAATTCCGCAACGCCAGTTGCTACCTGACGTTCAAAGACGTGACCGAAGCCAATCAAAGATGAGTAAAAACACGCATGCATTTCTGCGATCCTGCCAATGATGCCAGGCATGTATCCCTGCATAATCGCAACTGCTCGCTGCGACGTCGTTGAACCACCAAGCCGGCAATGCTCCAGTGCTACAGCATAGGCATTTAGCCCTTGAGATATTGTCCGTTGTCGCTGGGGACTGAGCTGATTGATCGCATTGACGACCTGTTGCTGAGCAAAAGTATGGATTGATGCCAGAGTTCGTTTTCCTTGTGGGGTCAGTGTGAGTAGCTTTGCTCTGCCATCATCACCGCTCACCGTTTCTTTCAATTCTCCCGCCTCGACTAATTTTCTGACCATGCGACTGATGCTTGATTTCTCTAAATGGAGTAAGTCTGCAAGTTGGGCCGCCGTCAGGGCGCGCTCGGCGCCAATTTCTACAATCGCATGAACTGCCGAGGGTTGATACTTTGTGGCGGCGAGAGTTGTCTGCATAAACCCGAGTTCACGCACCATTTTTCTCGACGCTTGGCGAATCGATTCAATGAGGAGCTGATAACTATCAGGCATGTTATCCTCTTTTTAATATAAAGTTGTATTGTACAACTAAATTATTGAACTCCTTAAAAGTAAAAAAAGCCTGAAAGCACAGCGTCTCATTTTGACGACGGTTACAAAATAGTTGTCTCAGAAGAGCGCTTTTATTGAAAATTTTGCCTCGTATTTTTTAAAAAATTTGTCGATGAGGCTAACTTCGTTAAGACGATTGGCGCATATCGCTATTTGTTTTCCTGCTAAGCGCTATTTATTTCTGCTTAATCTCAATAGATTCGATGAAAATTCCTCATTTAAATAAGTAAAATAATTTACATAAATATAAATTGTGTAAATTATTTTCCGTGTCTATGATGTTCTTACCGTTTTCTCCTAGCTTCGCAATGAAGTGTTTTTTGTTCAGCGAAACATCCGCTTGGTATTGATCAGATCGGAGG
>JANXTO010000115.1 GCA_025352365.1 Undibacterium sp.
TGTTTGTGCGAACGCTGTACCCATGGCGAAGGTAGTAGCAACGAGAGCGGCGATTAGCTTGTTCATGATAGATCCTGTTCTTGAGTTTGGTTGGTTTGTTTTCCGTAGTTAGTCTACGTAGGTCTAGAACGCGATGGAATCAATTTGTGTTGACAAGGAATGTGTTGCTAAATGTTACAGCGGATATTTGCACAATTTTTTACTACGGATGTTCTTTGGTATCTGATCGCCGCACTACACAGATTTACCTTAGTATTACGGCGTAAAAAATGTTTTTCACGCCAATGTCGTTGGCATTGATTTTAAAAAATGACCGGTATTAACAGGAGAAAATAAAATGACAATTGCAAATTGGTGTGTACTCGTAGCCTGTGCTTTACCAGTAATCACTGTGGGTTTAGCAAAAAGTAGCTCTGCTAAATTAGCGCGTCATGCAGGCAGGTACAACAACGACAATCCACGCGAGTGGGCAAAAAATTTAACTGGCTGGCAGCAACGTGCTAATGCCGCGCAGAGTAATAGTTTTGAAGCCTTGCCCTTATTTATTGCAGCGGTTGTACTAGCACAGCAAGCGCATGCGGATCAAGGACGTATTGATCGTCTGGCGGTCGTTTTTATTGCTTTACGTTTATTGTATACCGGAGCCTATCTGATGAATTTTTCTACTCTACGCACCTTGATCTGGACTGGTGGAGTCGCTACTTG
This sequence comes from Undibacterium sp., assembly GCA_025352365.1. Classification (GTDB taxonomy): domain Bacteria; phylum Pseudomonadota; class Gammaproteobacteria; order Burkholderiales; family Burkholderiaceae_D; genus Undibacterium. The sequence continues at coordinate 706 of JANXTO010000115.1, forward strand.
TGTTGGCATTTTTTTGATGGCATAACTGTCTGCTGGTGATGCTGTAGTGCGCTACTTTGTACCTATAAAAGTAATCTACTAATCCACTAAAATCACATCATGAATACAATAAAAAATACCGCTATTCTCTTTGTCTGCATGGGCAATATTTGTCGCTCGCCGACGGCGGAAGGCGTGTTCCGTAGCAAGGTAGAAGCAGCCGGTTTAGCTGACGCGTTCGTGATCGATTCTGCCGGTACGCATGCTTATCACGTGGGCGAGCCACCGGATCTGCGGTCGCAAGAATTTGCGGCAAAACGCGGCATCAATTTATCCAAGCAGCAAGCACGTAAAGTAGCGCCTGACGATTTTGCCCAATTTGGTTTAATTCTGGCGATGGACAAAGCTAATCTGGCCTTGTTAGAAACTACTTGCCCAACCGAATATCGTTACAAGCTAGGTCTGATGATGCAATATGCAACGCAGAGTAAAGCCGACGAAGTACCTGACCCGTATTACGGCGGCGGACGTGGTTTTGATGTGGTGCTTGATTATATTGAAGATGCGTCGGATGGTTTGCTTAGGACGCTACAACAACATCACGAAGCGTCCAGATAAGTATTTTGCTAAACGCACCGTTAAGTTTGTTGTGACGGCTCCGGCTCGTTTAGATATTCGATATTCAAACATGCGACATTAAGGCAACTACGTAAAAGTCCTTAGTGCCACGTCACACAATCGTAACATTGGCCTCCTATGATAAAGTCATAAAAAATAGAAATTTAACCTAGAAACGGCAGTTGGACGAGTCTGAGTGTGCATTTTTCGGTTTCTCAGCAAGGCGGGACGAGGCGCAACCTTCATGTTGCAACGAGGAGCAACGCGGCTGGGGAACCGAAAAAGTGTGCAATCAGATTCGTAGCGTTCTCACCAAAACGGTGATGCTGAAAACACGGACATGATTCAATTGAATCAACTACTTAATTACACTGATGGGCGGTCAACTGCCGTTTCTAGGTTTAACCAAAGGAGAACAATAATAATGTTAGAAAATATCAGAGATCAGATCAACACCTTATGGTCGCAACATATCATTCGCCGGTCGAAACATCAAAAAGCTCTCAGCGATATCCCCGATAATTTATTCGGATTTTGGCAAACCATGGCAAGCAGAGAATTCCCCGGCATCCCTCGTGATGCCGTTTTTTTTATGCGGGCGGCAGAAGGCTTGATGATGTTTTTCGATTGCGTTAAACACAGCGAGCAAGCTTGTGCGTTGCCATCAAAAGCGGCGGATTCGGTCTGGCATGCGTGAAGCGCGCTGTCGCAAGCGGGATTAGGGATGTTCTGCCGCAAGCATTTTGGCAGAGACATACCGCACATCAAGGCTGGCGAAATGGGCGAGTCTATCGACAAAGCCCTGGCCACCACACTAGTGCAGGCACGGCGGTCGGAGGGATTGGCGTTGGCCAGCACCAGTGTGCCAGCATTGTTTGCGCTGGATAGAAAATTAAAAATGCCAGGTGGTTATGCTTACCAGGCAGCCGCGGGCAAGTTTGGTTATCGCAATCTAAATAGCGATGGTAGCGCCGAAGGAAAAATGATTTTCCCTGCCAGCCTGGATGTAATGGAATTGATGACGGCCGGCTTTATCAGCGCGGCGATGTATGAAGTCTACCGGCGTCAAACAGAAGCCGCCGCCAGAGCAAGTGCCGTTAGCTCATCCTCTGACGGCGGTAATGTGTTTGATGTCGGCAGTTCTTGCGATAGCGGCAGTTCTGGGGATAGTGGCAGCAGTTGCGGTAGTAGCTGTGGCAGTAGTTGCAGTAGTAGCTAATCTTTAGGCTGATTCGCTGTCGAATATTGGATTTAGGATGTCCAATCATTCTGCGGCTTCTGGCGCGATATTGGCCGGTAAGCCTGAATATCATTGGACGTGCTAAATCGGGAGCCTCTAAAAACGCTTTAATCGAGATGCAACGCCAGGCAGAGTTGCAACTCTGACCCGGTGCGCTCGAGTATGGGGTTTTAGGAGTTCCCAATTACTGCGCCACTTCTACACCAACCTCAGCAGGCAATGCCCGCTTGTAACCTCATCTCTCAGTAAGTTTTTTTTATTCAAATCCAGCAATGCTTGCAAAAAAGCTATCTAAATCTTTGTTGTCATTTATTTAAATAATTTGCATTGTCATTTTTATCACCTAATGTGAAGTTCTCCAATGCGCATTTGTGCAAGTTGGTGAGTTTTTTCAAAATTTTTCAAGACTTTTTGATACTTTTCATTAGGAGATTGTGATGGCAAATGACACATCGAACCAAAAACTACGTGGCTCGGAAAAACTATTAAGTGCGTGGAAAAACCGTAGCTTGACCGAAGAATCGGTGCGCGAGATTGCAAAAAATATGGATCAGTCACCCGCCCATGTGATCGGTGCAAAAGTAGTCGGCGGCAACAACGCAACCGGCGTGCAATTATCGCTGGCCTATTACGGCGATGATGTTCCAACGTGCGGTAACGATATTTTGCTCTGGCTGAAATGGCATCGCGTGCATGGCGGTGACGTACATCCACCAAAAATCATTATTGACGGTATTCCCTTCCCGGACGTATTGCGCATGCAGCTAGACTTCGGCGACGTTACTGGCAAGCTGACCGATGTGCAACATCTGGGCAATCTTGCCGGACAACTCAATCGCATGGGTAATATTGGTGGCTGATCTGTCCAACACTGGTACGCTCTCTGACATCAGCAGCCCGACCGGCGTTGCACCTGTTTTGCAGTTGCATCCGACCCGGCGCTGCAACCTGGCATGCGCGCATTGCTACACGTCGTCATCCCCCCAAGTAAGCGAGCAATTGGGGCTGGAGATGTTGACGGCGTGTATGCAAGATGCGGCATTGCTAGGGTATCAGCAGCTTGCTGTGTCCGGTGGCGAACCCTTGTTGTATCCCGAACTACCCAGCTTGTTAAGCCGGGCACGTGAGCTTGGCATGCTGACCAGCATTACTACCAACGGTATGCTCGCCACATCGCAGCGATGGGCAAAAATTTGTCATTTACTAGACGTGGTGGCGGTATCAATTGATGGCACACCGCAAGAGCATGACCTCATGCGCGGACGACAAGGCGCTTATGCAAAAACGCTGGCCAACCTGTCGGTGATACGGGACTCTGGCGTGGGCTTTGGATTTATTTTTACGCTGACACAACACAATGTTGATAGCCTGGAATTTGTCGTCAAACTCGCAGCGCAACAAGGCGCACGTAGCGTGCAGGTGCATCCGCTAACGCTGTATGGCCGCGCTGCAGACACCCTGCCCGATGCCCGCCCCGATACGTTGGAATTATTAGTCGCCATCGCAGAAGCGACTCGCTTGGGCGAACAGTTAGGCGTCGCTGTGCATGTCGATGCGATCAGCCTGCAACAGCTACATCATTATCGCCATCACCTAGTACCGGCGCTGCCGGTCAGGCAAGTGACAGAGGTAGCGCCGATCCTGATTGTGCAGGCAGATGGTGCCGTCGTGCCACTGACGCATGATGTTAATCAGGCGCTGTGGTTAGGGTCTTTGTACGACGCTCCCTTAGGTACATTAGCGCAAGCGTGGATGCTCAGTGGCAAAGCCAACAAACTGATCGATGCCTGCGAACAGACATGGCACCATTTGGAAGAGCGTCATCAGGTAGGCAGCATGGTTGCAATCAATTCGATGCCTGGATCAGACAACGGCAATGAGGTCACGCCTGCCGCGGTGTATTGGTATGACGAGGTCGCAGCGATCAGCCGCCAGCATGCCTTGGTGCGACCTGTCCATCAGTTACATGTAGTGAACTTCTAAACACTTACACCGATTGTGCAAGGCTGTCTCTTTGCTAATCTGATCTGGCCAGCGGCAGCTAAATACATTAGCTCACAACATTAGCTTAAGATTTTCTCTAATTCTTCAAACTGCAACGCACCAGCCAGCAAGATTTCTTGCCTGTCCTCAACCGGAAAAGGACTTAAGCGTCCAGTACGAACATAGCCGCGCCGCTCGTAATACGCTAGCAACTCATGTCGCACATTAATCACTGTCATCCAGATCTTAGTCACGCCCCAACGCTGCTGCACGGCGCTTTCTGCCTGCTGCATAAACTGTTTGCCGATGCCCTTACCTTGCAAATGCGGGCGCACCACAAACATCCCCAAATATGCCGCATTTTGTTGCTGCTCCAGATGCAC
>JANXTO010000126.1 GCA_025352365.1 Undibacterium sp.
TTTGTTAAACTCTGGCGCTTCAACTTAAACTGCAACCTAGCGCTACTTAGTGCAACTGATTAAACCATGAGCGATCTCCCTGTCATTAGCTGGACCGAAAACGACCAAGTGCATACCGCTCGCTGGCATTCTGAAAGCGGATCGCCAGCGCCTAAACGTGTGCAAATCGCTGATGACCGCATGACTGCCGACACCGCGTACCGTCTCGCTTGCGAAGGTACTGCCTTGTTATGGCGTGGCGACTTTCAAAATGCACGCCAGCTATTGCAAGCATTGGCCAGACGGATCGATAAAAAGCCGGCTAAATCACGCAAAATTGAGAAAGCTCCGGCGACGATGACAGAGGCTTTCCACCTGCATCGCCAAGCTCAGTCACAGCGTGCCCGTGTGTTGGCAATGCTGTTATTGCCGTTTAATGCCGACTACAGCATTCCCCTCCGCCGTGCCCCTGATCTGCGCCAAGCCTGTGCTGAGGCTTATGGTGTCGTTGATGCAAACAGCACGCCTTTCATCGCGTCGCTTAGAGAATTATTAGGACTGACCGGCGCGCATGAGTGGCGTAAAAACGGCGTAGAAATCGCGGCGCTGAACAACCGCATTCACCCACATTACGGCGTGTTCTCACCTGTTCGTGGCGAATATTTGGATCTGATCGCCAAGGCGCCATTGCCATCAACCGAACTGGCGTTTGATATTGGTACCGGCACCGGCGTCATTGCTGCTTTGCTCGCACAACGCGGCATCAAGCGCATCGTCGCCACCGATCAGGATGAGCGCGCATTACGCTGCGCTCGTGAAAATATTCAGCACTTGGGGAGCGACCAGCAAGTTGACATCATTAAGGCAGATTTATTTCCGGCAGGTCGCGCGCCGCTGATAGTCTGCAACCCACCGTGGGTTCCTGCCCGCCCCAACTCGCCGATTGAGTATGCAGTCTACGACCCAGACAGCCGCATGTTGCGTGGTTTTTTATCCGGCGTTGCGGATCATTTAGAAGCTAAAGGCGAGGCCTGGCTTATTCTGTCTGACCTGGCAGAACATCTGGGCTTGCGTACGTCAGCGGAGTTATGGTCGTGGATAGATGCAGGCGGCTTAGAAGTCGTCGGCAAAATGGACATCAAACCACGACATGGCAAAGCGACCGATAGAGAGGATCCTTTGCATGCTGCCAGATCAAAAGAAGTGACTTCTTTGTGGCGCTTGAGGGTGAAGTAAGCGAAGCGAAGTGAGGTAAGCACTATGCTCAAAAGCGCAAAATCCGATGAAAACTTCTTAACTTAATTAAGCTTCAGCGTAATTCAAGCTCAATCTAATTCAATTTAATTCAATTTAATTCAAGCACATAAGACCATTCAGCCCCGGTGCTTGGGTCAAGCCTTTCCACGATCTGCCAGCCCATTGATTTATAGAGACGAACAGCCGCAAACATCGTTGTCCATGTCTCTAAATAAATGCTGGTATAACTTGTTTGCTTAGCGATCACGACTGCGTTTTGAAGCAAAATTTTGCCAATGCCTTTCCCTCTGGTAGCAGAATCCACATAAAAGGCAGAGAGTTTAATGACACGTTCGCTTTTGCAAGAGAGTATTAATGAACCGACGATTTCTCCATCTAACTCCGCAACCAATTGTGTAATAGTCGTTTGGCTAAGCACGCCAAATTGCCCCAAGTCTCGGTCTAAATGATCAAAATCTGGCTCCAGACCAAATTCACGCATGGCAACGCTGGCAATCTCATGCACCCGAGGGCGGTCAGCCAGGCACGCTTCTCTTATCACTACATTGTTCGGCATAAATCCATTTCAAAATGAGTTTCGTAGTCGTAAATGACCCGTGAAAATTTAACACGGCCAGAACACATCTCAGTAGAATAAAAGTGTGATTATTCGGGGAATCTAAGGAGTTCATTATGCCGCTTTTGCTTTTGCGTCATCTATCTGGCCGTTACGTCTCGATAATATTTCTGCTGTTATGGCTCGTTATTCCAAATGCCCACGCCATTGATCGCTATCAAATCGATCCTGAGCATACTTTCTCCGTATTTGAATACAATCACTGGGGCTTGTCTTTGCAACGTGGGCGGTTCGACAAGAATACCGGCATGATTGAGCTAGATACTGCCAATAAAACTGGCTCGGTTCAATTTGAGATCGACACTGCCTCGGTCAGTACCGGCACTGCGCTGTTCGACACCAGCTTACGCTCACCTAGTTTTTTTGATGCGATGCAATTCCCAAAAATCGCTTTTAAATCAAACGCCTTACGATTTGACGATGCTGGAAAACTCACCGGCATCGATGGTGATTTAACCATCAAAGGCATCACTAAGCCTGCTAAGTTCGAGCTGACGCAATTCAATTGCCGCTTTATGGTGATCTATTTACGATCTGCATGTGGCGCCAATGGCTACACCAAAATCCTGCGCAGTGATTTTAATGTTGGACGATATGTGCCATTTGTGAGCGATGAAGTGACTTTGTATTTCAGCGTTGAGGCGATTAAAGAGTAAATAGAAGGGTGTAAATAAGAAGTACTTCAGTTGCCGGCCAAGGAATAGAATTTAAAGATCGCCTTTACCGATCTAAACTAGATCACAAGACTATTTACATAACACCCACAAATAATATACTGGCATCCTGTATATTTTAGTCGTCCATATGATTACTTGGCAATAGAGCATTTTTACAAAAAATAATGGGGAGTATATTGCTTTAGCTTGTAATTTTGTTGATGAAAAACACAACAAGAATGGTTTTTTCAACATCACCAGTCTGGTAAAGTTGAGAGTGTAAAAGTTTCCACTGAAGTCTTTATTGTTCAAAAATCGATAGCCCCAGATGAATTATCATCAACGAAAGTCTTTCTTTCCCGCATCCAAAGCAAAAACGTAATGAGAATGCATTTATAATCGAAGGTTTTGCATTCAGTAGTTACTCATAGCAGTCACTCAAAAAATATGAAGGTATTTCGCGGACTTCCCAATGCTGCCTCGCGTGCGCCCTGCGCACTGGCAATAGGCAACTTTGATGGCGTACATCTTGGACATCAGGTTTTACTGTCTCACTTGCGCGCCGCCGCTACACGCTTGAACGTTGAAGCAGCGGTCATGACGTTTGAACCACATCCACGGGCATTTTTTGCGCAATTGTCTGGCGATATCAGCAGAGCGCCTAGCCGTATTGCCAATCTGCGTGACAATATGTTGTCGCTAAAAGAAGCTGGCATCGACCGCGTGATCGTGGAGCATTTCAATGCGCATTTTGCGGCGCTGTCACCACAAGATTTTATTGAAAAAATTCTGGTGCAAGGCTTGCACGTGAAATGGTTAATGGTAGGCGAAGATTTTCGGTACGGTGCCAAACGCGCCGGCGATATCGACATGCTGATCGCAGCGGGTAAACGATTTGGCTTTGAGGTCGAAACACTGCCTGCGGTACAACACAAAGGCGAGCGTATATCCTCATCGGCTGTGCGCGCTGCGCTGGCGGCAGGTAACTTTGTCGAATCAGAACATTTACTTGGGCGCCCTTATCGTATCTCTGGTCATGTAGTGCATGGTCAAAAGTTAGGGCGCACTATCGGCTTCCCTACATTGAATTTACAAATTGCACATCATCGCCCTGCTTTGCAAGGGATCTTTATCGTGCAAGTGCATGGTTTATCTGAGCATCCGTTGCCAGCTGTTGCCAGCTTGGGTGTAAGGCCAACGGTCGATGACAGTGGTCGCGTGCTGCTAGAGACACATGTGTTTGATTACAGCGGCAACGCCTATGGCAAAGTGATCCAGATAGAATTTTTACAGAAGCTGCGTGATGAAGAAAAATACATCGATCTGCCAACCCTGACCGAAGCGATTGAGCGCGATGCCGACCAGGCCAGAGCGTATTTTCGTAATCGTGCCACGGGGGCGATCTCTGCTACTGACCGAATTTGAAGACCACGTCTCTTTGTTCAACCCAAGCCTTGCTGAATTGAATGAAATGGCGTGTTCTTCACACAGAATACAAAAATACCTCACCTAAAGAAAATTATGTCTAACGAAAAGTCAGCAAAAGTCGCCAGCAAGTATCCCGTCAATATGACGGAAACCCCGTTCCCGATGCGCGGCGATCTCGCCAAGCGCGAGCCGCAATGGGTCAAGCAATGGCAAGACAAAAAAATCTATCAGCGCATCCGCAAGGCCTCTGCCAATCGTCCAAAATTTATTCTGCATGACGGTCCGCCGTATGCCAACGGCGACATCCACATCGGCCATGCAGTTAACAAAATTCTGAAAGACATGATCGTCAAAGCACGCAATATGGCGGGCTTTGATGCGCAGTATGTGCCGGGTTGGGATTGCCATGGCATGCCGATCGAAATCCAGATCGAAAAACTATACGGCAAAAATCTGCCCGTGGCCGAAGTGCAAGCCAAAGCGCGTGCGTATGCAAACGAGCAGATAGAACGACAAAAAGTGGATTTCATCCGCCTCGGGGTCTTGGGTGAATGGGACAATCCTTACAAAACCATGAACTTCGGCAATGAAGCAGATGAG
>JANXTO010000360.1 GCA_025352365.1 Undibacterium sp.
TTCGGTTTCATCACGTCTGCCAACTTGCAGTATCGCGCGGATGTTATCGGCCAGGTCTTGTGCTGCAACTAACATCAAGTCATGTTTAGTTTTTTTCAGGTTTCTGAGCGCACGCAGTAACAAGCCACAGCCAACAGCATCGACACTTTTTACTCTTGAAAAATCGAGCTTTAGGCTTCGACTTTGCGTGCTCGCTTGTTGCAGGCGCTCTAGCAATTTAATAATGCTCCCATCTAATTGCGCAGGGAAAGAGATATTTGCTGTTACCTGATCGAGATCGTCCTCGTCAGAGGCATCTGACTGATAACGTGAGTCATGCCAAATGGGTGGCGACATCTCGTACTTGCTGGCGTACTCCAAAGACAGGCGATCAAATTGCACTTGGTTATTTGAAATTTCGTACAAGTCAAACAACATATACCAACCAATTTGTTCTGCTTGCCCAAGGTTCCTGTTATGAATTGCGGCCTGCAACATTTGTTCTGCAACTTCTTTTTGCCCGCTGGCAAATAAAATTGCTGCTTCTTCTAGCAAGGGAACCGATTCTGTTTCCGCCAGATCTGCCGTCATCAAGTCGGTATGCTGTTCTAATAAATAATCGGTGGTTGGCATTGCCAGAGGCAGCGTACTTTGGAAATCAGTTACGGGATCAGTTCCTCGGGAAGATTTATTTGTGGTGTTAGCTTTTGTATCGGGCATTGTTTTATTCGGCGCGACACTTTTGGATTTGACCATATCGCGTGACATTTCAAATTCTATGGCGTCAATTTTACGTGCGGTAGCGCGTGCTACATGGCGTTGAGCCATGATGGAATTAGAGGGCGTGTCGTCGCCGGACGTCGCCAGAATATCGGTATTGCCACTTTTAGAACGTGTTTTTTTGGCAGAAGTTTTCAGCGCGGATTCTTTCTCCTGCTGACCATTCTTTTTGCCGAAAAGTGAAAAAATCCCCACGTTATTCCTGAATATAAAAAGACAATACGTATCTTTTATTTTGATTAAAAATTAATCTTGGTTTGCGCTCAGCGTTATTCACAAACACACAATTTTCCGAAGCTAAAGTATAGTCTGAAACATGTAACTAGGGTTAGTCACTTATGGTGTTTACAAAGACCTGAACGTAAATTTCGGTGCACTAATTGTAACGAACTTGACTTAATCGATGATTAATTCGCTTCACTTTAGCCGAGCATAATTGATTTATAAAAAAAGTAGCCCTTATCAAATTTTTTTGGAATTATCCTTATAGTGTTTACTGGTAAGAAACGCTTACCTTTTTTATAACAAAAGTACGTTTTCTTTCATGTCTGTAGCAAATCTATGACGCGATTAAATTGCGGTTGCTGTGTTTTCTGCAATTTCATTTGTTCTTGAGGACGTGAAAATCTTCGGGGCAATGTTCTAAAGTATAGCGTGTCATTGATTGTGGTGAAAAACCTACAACTTTACTGACTGATTGGTATCTTTGGCCGGACAGACGGATTTGCAAGCGTAAAACTTATTGGTGCAGTGACTAAATTTTACGTAAAAAAAGCGCGCAAGGTTTAGTTGCACGCTTCTTTATAAAGTTTGGCTATGGCTTAATCGCCGTATAGCTTTTGTTTCATTTCACGTCGTTGCTGCGCTTCTAACGACAATGTTGCCGTTGGACGTGCCAGCAGGCGTGGTACGCCAATCGCTTCGCCAGTTTCTTCGCACCATCCGTATTCGCCTTCATCAATACTGGCTATAGACTGCTGTACTTTTTTCAGCAGTTTGCGTTCACGGTCGCGGGTGCGTAGTTCCAGGGCATGTTCTTCTTCGATCGTGGCGCGATCTGCCGGATCAGGTACCAACACAGTTTCACGCAGGTGCTCTGTGGTTTCGTCGGCGTTTTTAAGCAAATCCTTTTCTAGCTGTTGCAAACGGGCTTTGAAAAAAGCCAGTTGTGCAGCGTTCATATAGTCTTTCTCGCCCATCTTGAGAAGTTCTTCCTCAGTGAGCAGAGCTGCTGGTGCGCTGACTGTAACAGTCGATTTAGGTGATTTAGTTGCCACTTCGCTTACTTTCGATACGACGGGTTAATACATAAGAAATAGCACGATATTGCACTCAGGCCGCTATTATCCTCCCCTTACTGGCAAAGTAAATGACATCCGTATGAAGTCTGTCGTTGCTTTGCTTGGGCACTTCAATTAGTTCGCCCCATTCAGTAGCCCGCTAGTTTATACCAAACATAGTCTTAAACCATCAATAAATACGTCTTTGGGCAGATTTTTGCCAATAAACACCATCTTGCTCTCGCGCAACTCATCATCGCCCCACTTAGCGCCGACATCTGTGCCCATAATTTGATGCACACCTTGAAAAATCACCTTGCGGTCTGCTCCATCCATTAGTAGCACGCCTTTGTAGCGCAACATGCGTGGTCCGAAGACTTGGACCAGTCCGCCCAAAAACTCGTCGAGTTTGCCGGTGTTAAACGGACGATCACTTTTAAACACGAAGGCGGCGATATCGTCCGAGTGGCGCGCATGGTGGTGGTTGTGTTCGTTGTGATGATTATGCTGATGATCTGCATGATCATGTCCGCAATGTTCGTCGTGCACGTGCTCTTCTTCTTGTTCTGCCTGTAAAAAATCAGGATCGAGTTCTAGTTTGGCATTCAGGTTAAAGCCTTTTAAGTCAAGTACCTCGCTGATCGCTACCTGGCCAAAGTCGGCAGTGCTGATGGTCGCGCGCGGATTCATACGCACTAGGCGTTGACGTAGCTCACTAACTTGTTCAGCATCGACCAGATCGGTTTTAGACAGGATAATTTTGTCGGCAAAACCGACTTGCCGTTGCGCTTCTTCATGCTCATTTAATTGTTGCATGGCGTGACGTGCGTCAACCATGGTGACCACGGCATCCAGCATGTAGTAGCTGCCGACCTCTTCATCGACAAAAAAAGTTTGCGCTACCGGACCGGGATTTGCCAGACCGGTAGTTTCAATAATCACTCGATCGAAATTGAGTTTGCCTTCGTTCTTTTGCTGGATCAGATTACTTAGCGCGACGATCAGATCGCCACGCACGGTGCAACAGATGCAGCCGTTGTTCATCTCGATAATTTGCTCATTGCTGTTATGGACGAGGATTTCATTGTCAATGTTTTCCTGACCGAATTCATTTTCGATGACGGCAATTTTATGTCCGTGATTTTCTTGCAGAATACGATTCAGCAGCGTGGTTTTCCCTGAACCTAAAAAGCCGGTCAGGATAGTCGTCGGGATTAAAGCCATGTCAATCAAGTCCTTAGTCAATTTTATGTCGCGCAGTCTGCGCACCAACCTTTGATGGTCAGTTCTATATTGTGATTTTGAAAACCTTTGCCCAACGTCGCTTGCAGCGTCACTTGTAATTGGTCTTGCAGTGAGGGATGGTGATGTGCCTGATTGGTGCAATGCTGTTCTTCATCCAGGCAAAACACTTTGGCGCAGCGAGTGCATTTGAAATGACCATGCTGATGTTGAATGCCGTTGGCAACAATGTGCGGCTGATGATCGCTCCCCGTGTTGTAGCGAAATATTCTGTCATCACCGGCAATTTTATGTGCCAGACCCGCATCGGTCAGGCAATCCAGAGCGCGGTATAGCGTGACTCTATCCATGTCGGGCAAGGCATCTTGCGCCTCTTGATGTGACAGTGCACGTCGGGTGTCAAGCAACACGGTCAATACGCTTAGGCGCGCATCGGTCACGCGGATCGCGGTTTGGCGCAACATGGTTTCGGCCAGCGCACGACCTTGATCCGGTGGCATGCTGGCAGAACTTGGCTGGCTAGATGATGTGGATTTCATGGGTGGATGATGGTGAAATGAGTGTGCGGATTACATGCTGAGATTTGAATTGAATGCCAAAGTTGAATGCAAAAAATGCGATGCCATATTATGCCTCAAAATGCAATTCAGTTGCAGGTGTGGATAGGCAGAGCTTGATGTTGATACCCAGCCATCTGGTTTCAGGTGAACGAGCACAAATAGTGTTGCGTTTTTTGAGTAAGTCACATGCCTATTTAAATATACTCCTATGTAGTATATTTAATTGTCAAAGTATAATATGGTCTTCAGGTTAGTTTTATAAGAATTGATGGGGGAGTATAGTAATTTATTGACTATAAACTGATCGGCAGGGAATAACCAGTAGCTACTCAATCCTACTTATTTTTTTGCCCGTGGATGCGCCTGATCATAGACTTTTGCTAGATGCTGAAAATCCAGCGAGGTATAAATCTGGGTGGCAGCGATGGAGCTGTGGCCCAACATCTCTTGCACCGCACGCAGGTCGCCGGAGGATTGCAGCACATGCGAGGCGAAAGAATGGCGCATCACGTGAGGACTGACATCGGCCGGAATACCCAAGGATTGCGCGTGCGCTTTAATGCGTAACTGCACTAGCCGCACAGAAATCCGGCTACCGCGTTCGCTTAAAAATAGCGGATGCGGATCGGCTTTCAGCAAAGTTGGACGAACTACCAGCCAGGTTTTGATCGCCTCCAGCGCGGGACGACCAACTGGCACTATTCTTTGTTTATTGCCTTTGCCGGTGACGTGTACTTCGGCCTGTTGCAGGTCCACCCAACCTAGCGAGCTATGTTCTTTCTGATGGGATTGAAGAGCGTCCAGCGCCACTAGCTCTGACACCCGTAAGCCACTCGAATACAGCAACTCAAACATGGCACGATTGGCCGCTTGCGTCGCTGTATCCGAGCGATGTTGCGATACCAGACGCACCGCATCATCGGTACCCAAGGCTTTTGGTAAGGATTTACTTTTTTTCGGTGGTTTGATGCCATCCACCGGATTGGCAATCATCGTAGTTTGCTCTGCCAGCCAGCGATAAAAGCCGCGCCAGCAAGACAGCTTGCGCGCAATCGACCGTGGGTTTAAATCTTGCGCATGCAGTTGCGATGTAAAGCGCCGGATTTGATGATGCGATATGTCCGTCAAATCACTCTCACCTGCAAACTTGAGCAACTCTGCTAAATCTAACCGGTAACTTTCCACCGTATGAGGTGATAACTGCCGCTGCGACCGCAACATCTCCAGATAGTCTGCAATGCGATTTTGTTGCGCCTCAGTGGACATGATGTTGAATTCTTAGTGAGTAGTTTTAAGATATGAGCGACATCGACGAAATTTATATTGCTTTTGCGATAGGCTCGTTAAAAAGTAATCGCATCGTTTCATATACCGGTTAATCAACTAATCAACTAATCAACTAATCAATCAATCAATCAATCAGACAGCTCAGTGCAGCGCTGCTGGTATCCGCAATTTTGACTAAAAAATCAGTCGCCATTTCTTTGGTAAAACGAGCTGGATCGGGTGAGCCAAGCACTAGTAAGCCAAAGGTGTTCGGTGACCCTGCTCCCAGAGAAATACGTAAAGGCAGCATCGCGACGGATGCAATTTTCTCGTCGGTTTCTATCCAGGTTGATGCTTCAAAATCTTGATTTTTTCCACAGAAAGGCGTGCCTAACCCTTTGGCGAATAACTGTGCGTCTTCGCTTACTTCTTCTGCAAACCAGGTATGCGAAAAGTCTTCAGCGACTTGCCACAAGCGCAGCGTAGCGTAAGGCAAAGAGAAAATATCTTGCAAGCCTTGTGTCAGCACATACGGGAGCTCGACGTCGTTACGCGCCAATAGTAAAGAGCGCGTCCATGTCTGAAACTTGGTAGTGATCGCATCGTTTTCTTGAGCGATGCGCATTAACTCTGCCATGCGCAGTTCCAGCACTTTATATTTTTCACGCACGACTTCCATTTGCCGCTCTTGCAGCGAGATGGCGCGCCCGAGTACCGGGCTAGTCAGTTTAACGCTGGATAAAAGCTCAGCATGCTCTTCAAAAAAGTGCGGATGGCTGACGAGGTAAGTAGCGATATCGGTGGAGTTCATGCTTAAAACTTTATAAATGTTCGGTAGCGAATTTTGCATAATTTTATGCAAAAAATAATGCAAAGATAACTGCAGGGTTTTGGTGGTACGGACTGCCGAAAATACATTGATAGATACATTGGCAAATACATTGGCAACTACATTACACCTCAATGTTATCTGAATGTTTTAAATATCAATTTCACCTTCATACACAGTGACTGCCGGACCGCTTAAAAATACCGGCTGGCCTTCACCTTGCCAAGCAATTGACAGCTCGCCGCCCTGCATACTGACACGGACTGGCGATGTCAGCAAACCACGGCGTACACCAGCGACTGCTGCCGCGCAGGCACCAGTGCCACAGGCCAGGGTCTCGCCAGCGCCGCGCTCAAATACGCGCAGACGAATATGCTGCGCATCCCGCACTTGCATAAAACCAGCATTCACCCGTTTAGGGAAGCGCGGGTGATGTTCAATCACCGGTCCGTCAAGAGCGACCGCAGCGGTGTCGGTATCGTCCACCACTTGCACCGCATGCGGATTGCCCATAGAGACGACTGAGAAGAGCGCTGCTTTGCCATTGATCAATAAAGGCCAGAGCGAGTCGTGTCCCTGGGGTGTCGCGTTTAGTCCGGCAGCATCAAATGGCACGGCAACTGCATCAAGTATCGGTGCGCCCATGTTGACCGTAATACGGCCGTCGGCCTCTAAGCGCGGCTCAATAATGCCCGACATGGTCTCTACTTTGATGGCAGATTTGGTAGTCAGTTTTTTGTCGATGACAAAACGCACAAAAGCGCGTGAGCCATTGCCACATTGCTCGACCTCGCCGCCATCTGCGTTATAGATACGGTAGCGGAAATCAATCCCTGCGGTGTCAGAGCGTTCGACCACCAGGATTTGATCGGCGCCAACACCAAAGCGGCGATCAGCTAGCAATTTCCACTGCTCAGTGGTAAAAGAAATAGCTTGATTGATGGCGTCAATCACGACAAAGTCGTTACCTGCGCCATGCATTTTGGTGAATTTGAGTTTCATCGTTTTATTATAACTTGCTTGATGTTGGTTCTAGCGCTGATCCTGGGAATTGCCGCTACTACTTTAGCCGTGACTTACCCGTCAAACTCAGTGCAAAGGGAAAATTTCTGCGGTTGGTATAGGTCTGGTATCGGTCTAATATCGGTATGGCATCGGCCCGTCTTGGGCTCAAATATTTGGCTGCAGTGATCAAGATTATTCAGCATACTCCATATCAGTATATATAGAGTGTCCATAACTTAATTGACCTTCATGCCATAAATAGAAAAAATTAGGGGGAGTATATTGATTAGCGTAGCTTTGTTTATAAATCGCCGATGAATCTTCCTGAGGATGTTATCGACGATGGTAGCAACATTTTTAGCGCAAATGCGCTAGCTTTTCGCCGGCATAAGTTGGCCAAAACAGTGATCGCCATAGATGTCCTCGTCGACAGTCTTCGCTAATTTCAGACAATCTTAGACAATTTTATACACGCCGCAACCTAGTACGAGGTCTTTAGAAACCGGCACGATGTAGGATGTTTTCGTATCCGCATTCTTTGTGTTCGGGTTCAAAATCGTGTAATCAACCCAGCCGCCACTGCGCGGGATTGCGAAGGCGTCAGTGACTAATTTGCGACCGTCCAATCCGGTGACTTGTAGCAGATTGACTTGTAATTTAGACGAATTCCCGGCAAAGGCTATGTATTGGCCGCTACGGTCAAAGGCAAATACGTACATGTCGCGGTCGGCAAATTGGTGATTTTTATCGGCGGTAATGAGCTGCAGTGCAGCTTTACCGCTGTTTTGGTAAAGCGCCACCGCTTTTTTTACCAAGATATAGGCTTCATCTGCCGTGCCTTGCCGCAGTTTGAATGAGGACACCGCTTTCGATAAGGCGCTGGCGCGATCTTCCAGATTCATCGAAGTGTTTTTGGCTTCTTCCGCCATCTGCCCATTACTTTGGGTGATCTCATCCAGATGGCGTATCGCCTCCGAGATTTGTGCCAAGCCGTTACTTTGTTCTTCTGAGGCGGTAGAAATAGAGTTGATATTACCTGCCAGATTACGGATGCCATCCACGATATCTGCCAGCGTGGTGTTGACCTCGTTAATCTGCGAGACACCGGTTTTAACCCGATTGACGGAATCATCAATCAGCAATTTGATCTCTTTGGCCGAGCCTGCACTACGTTGCGCCAGGTTGCGCACTTCGGCGGCGACTACCGCAAAGCCACGCCCTTGTTCGCCTGCGCGTGCCGCCTCAACCGCCGCGTTAAGAGCGAGAATATTGGTCTGGAAGGCGATGGTATCAATCAAGCTGACGATTTCTTGCATCTTCAACGCACTGGTTTGGATGCCATTCATAGATTCGACCGCTGCGCTCATGGTGCTGCTACCTGATTCTGCAATCAGACGGACATTGGCGGCAAGAGTATCCACCGATCTGGCGCTGGCGGCATTTTTTTGTACGGTTTCTGCCAGGTCTTCTACGCTGGCAGAAGTTTGCTCCAGGCTGGACGCTTGCTGCTCCGTGCGAGTGGATAAGTCACTGATGCCAGTCGCCAGTTGATGACCCAATTGTGACACCATGCTGGAATTGGTTCTTACATTAGCGACCAGTGCCGACAAGTTGTAATTCATCGTCTCTAAAGTTTGCCCCGTGGTGGCTAACTCATCTTTTCCAATGACGATCACTTGTGTCGTCAGATCCCCCGAGGCACCTGATTTGGCGGCGAGGGTGACGGCAGCTAATCCCTGCAAAAACGAATGATAAAAGCCATAAAACAAATACGCGACCAGTAACAACAGGATCAACGCGATTACGGCAGCGGCATTACGTTTAAAGCGCAAGTTCTCTGTGCGCTCAAGTATGATGGTCGCTTTATTCCGTTCGATCTGGCTGGTTTGTATAGCTGGTGAGGCGACTTGGCTATCTGTCACTACGCTTTGAAGTTCTTGCTGATAATTAGAAATGATATTGACGCTCAGAAGCAACATCGGCGATACAAATATAGCTGCCATACACAATAATTTGGCGCGCAAACTGAACTTGCCCATGATCAGGCTAGACGGAGCCATAAAGCGACTGACAAGCTGTTGGAGAGTTGCCATGCTGTCCTCTTTGAAAGGTTGTAGTGTGAGCTAATTCGCTTCAATGATTTTCTTGCGGTCAATCGAGTTCAAAATCATTATCGCAGATTTTTAAGCCGATTTAATCGATTCCCGTATCCGTATTGAATTTTGTGGGACGGTGGTAGCAAAGCCACGTCCTAGTTTTAAAGCGACTTTATCAAGGGCGACTTCATCGTTACGCTTGGGCGGGGCTTAGGGGGATTTCGTTTTGGCTTAATTTTGGTTTGGTTGAGATGGTATACAAAAACCAGTACACTTCCTTCATCTGTCAGTCATACTGTACTGGTCTTTTTGTGCTGTACTGTCCATTGAGACGGGCAGTACAGCATGTTAGTGTGCGAGGCATCGTAATCCATCCTTAGATCAAACGAGATCAAACTAGTTAAAACGATCACTGCAAACTATCACCTCGTTGTATGAGTGTGTGCTGTTCCTGTATTTTGGTTTAAAGGTGGGATAAAAAGTATATGATTCACTCACAAGGTGATTCTTTCGATTCGATTTAAGGCGATACCCTCGCCTGGTGAAAAGCACGGAGACCCCATGAACGCACCCATCAAGTCACAGACGTTGATCGACAATGACATCACGCTGGACGACAAATTTACCCTAGAGCGCGGCCGCGCTTTTATGACTGGTACGCAAGCGCTCATCCGCTTGATGATGCTGCAACGTCAGGCCGATGAAAAAGCCGGACTTAACACCGCTGGCTATATCACAGGCTATCGCGGCTCACCGCTAGGCAACGTCGATCTGACTGCCGCCAAAGCTAAAAAACATTTAGAAAAAGCGCATGTCAAATTTCATCCTGGCGTGAATGAAGATTTAGCCGCAACCTCGGTCTGGGGTACGCAGCAAGTCAATTTATTCCCAGGTGCTAAATACGATGGCGTATTTGCGATGTGGTACGGCAAAGGTCCGGGCGTAGATCGTTGTGGTGACGTGTTTAAACATGCGAATCTGGCAGGCACGTCCAAACATGGTGGTGTACTGGTCATCGCAGGTGATGATCATGCAGCTAAATCTTCTACCGCTGCGCATCAGTCCGAACATATTTTAAAAGCCTGCGGTATTCCGGTGCTGTACCCGTCCTCGGTACAAGAGTATTTAGATTACGGCTTGCATGGTATTGCGCTCTCTCGCTACACCGGCTTGTGGGTATCGATGAAATGTGTGACCGAAGTGGTCGAATCCGGCGCTTCCGTCGATATCGATCCTGATCGCATCAAGCCGATTATCCCTAGCGATTTCCAGATGCCAGCCGATGGCATCAGCATCCGTACTCCCGATCCAGTATTAGCGCAAGAAACGCGCATGATCAACTATAAATGGTACGGTGCTCTGGCCTATGCGCGTGCCAATAAACTCAATCAAATTATCTGGGATAGCCCACGTGCCAAGGTCGGGATTATCACTGCCGGTAAGTCTTATTTAGATACACGTCAGGCATTGGCCGATCTGGGGATTGATGAGCAGGCGGCTGCTGATATCGGTATCCGTTTATATAAAATTGGTATGACTTGGCCGCTGGAGTCTCAAGGCGTGCGCGAATTTGCGACAGGTCTGGATGAGATTCTGGTCGTGGAAGAGAAGCGACAGATTCTGGAATACGCGATCAAAGAAGAGCTCTACAACTGGCAAGATGATGTCCGTCCGCGCGTCGTCGGTAAGTTCGACGACACCGGCGAATGGAGTGATCTGGATCACGCCGGTCATGGTGATTGGTTGCTGCCAGCGACGTATGAATTAAGTCCAGCGCAAATCGCCCGTGCAATTGCATCCCGTATTACTAAATACTTCTCTGGTCATCCAGTAGAGCAACGTGTGAAAGAGCGCGTTGCCTATTTGGAAGCGAAAGAGGCGGCTTTAAATATTGCTGCCAAGCCCGATCCTAACAAAGATCGTGTGCCGCATTTTTGCTCAGGTTGTCCGCACAATACCTCGACCAAATTACCAGAAGGCAGCCGTGCATTGGCAGGTATTGGTTGCCATTACATGGTGACCTGGATGAACCGCGAATCCACTGTCTTTAGTCACATGGGGGGCGAGGGTGTGACTTGGGTAGGGCAATCACCTTTCACTACTGAGAAGCACGTCTTTAGCAATTTGGGTGACGGTACCTATTTCCACTCCGGTCTGCTGGCGATCCGCGCTGCGGTAGCCGGTAAGGTCAACATCACCTACAAAATTTTGTTCAATGACGCCGTTGCGATGACAGGCGGTCAAGAGTTTGACGGTCCGCTCGATCCTGGCATGATTTCGCGCCAGATTGCTGCGGAAGGTGTTACCCCGATTATCGTTGTTACCGATGAGCCGGAAAAATATCCAGCCGATTACAACTGGGCACCCGGCGTCACTGTGCGTCATCGCAGCGAACTGGATGCCGTTCAGCGCGAACTGCGCGAAGTCATTGGTACTTCCGCCATGATTTATGATCAAACCTGCGCCTCAGAAAAACGTCGCCGCCGGAAAAAATTTGATAAAGACGGTAAACCTGGCTTCCCTGATCCTGCCAAACGCGCTGTCATCAATGAGGCTGTCTGCGAAGGTTGCGGCGATTGCTCAGTGCAATCCAACTGCCTTTCTGTCGAGCCATTAGAGACCGAATTTGGTCGCAAGCGTCAGATTAACCAATCCTCCTGCAACAAAGATTTTTCTTGTGTGAATGGTTTCTGCCCAAGTTTTGTCACGGTCGAAGGCGGCAAGCTGAAAAAGCCTGCCAAAGCCAAAGTAGAGCAGGGCACGGCACTGGATGTCGCCAGCTTGCCTGATCCGGTTTTACCTGCCACCACCGAGCCACTGAATGTCTTGGTAACAGGTATTGGCGGCACTGGTGTGATCACTATCGGTCAGGTGATGGCGATGGCCGCGCATCTGGAAGGCAAAGCATGCTCGGTATTGGATATTACTGGCCTCGCACAAAAAGGCGGCGCGGTGATGTCGCATGTACGCTTGGCAGACAATGCCGACGATCTGCATTCCACCCGTGTTGGTACTGGTATGGCTGACGTTGTGATTGGTTGTGATGAAATCGTCACTGCCAGCCGTGACGCTTTGTCACGTATGGGCGAGGGCCGTACCCGTGCCGTGGTCAATTCTTCTGTATCGCCGACATCGACCTTCATTAAAAATCCAGACTGGCAATTTCCTGTGGAAGCCGCCGAGGCAGAGATTGGTAAAGCCTGTGGCAGCGACCGTGTAGACATGATCGATGCGTCCCACATCGCAACCACGCTGATGGGCGATAACATCGCCTCCAATATGTTTATGCTCGGCTATGCCTGGCAAAAAGGCTGGGTACCTTTGACCCAAGCCGCGCTGATGCGTGCGTTGGAATTGAATGCAGTGGCAATCGACTTCAACAAACAAGCTTTTAACTGGGGTCGCGTCGCGGCACATGATCTGGCAGCGGTCAAAAAACTGGTCACGCCAGCGCAAGTGATTGAGCTGAAACGTGCACCAACTTTAGATGACACCATCAGTAAACGCATTGCTTTCCTCACGGAGTATCAAGACGCTGCCTATGCTTTGCAGTACAGCGAATTTGTGAACAAAGTCAAAGCAGCAGAAACCAGCATCGCTGATGGCAAGCCATTACGTCTGACGGAAGCGGTCGCTAAATATCTGTTCAAGCTGATGGCATACAAAGATGAATACGAAGTCGCTCGTCTGTACACCGATGGCAAATTCCAGCAAAAAATCGCCGGCATGTTTGAGGGCGACTACAAAATCAACTTCCATTTAGCGCCACCCTTGCTAGCTAAAAAAGATGACAAAGGTCATTTGATCAAGCAGCAGTTTGGCCCGTGGATGATGAAAGGTTTTAGCATCTTGGCCAAGCTCAAATCCCTGCGCGGCGGCGCGTTTGATATATTCGGCTACACCGCAGAACGCAAGATGGAACGCGCTCTGCCAGTCGAGTACAAAGCCACAGTCAGCAAATTATTAGGGCAATTGACCAAGGATAATTTGCCTAAAGCAGTAGCGATTGCCAGCATCCCAGAAGATATCCGCGGTTATGGTCACGTCAAAGAACGTCATTTTGAAGCGGCAAAAGCCAAAGAAGCAAGCTTGATCGCCGAGTTTTCTACTCCAAGTCAGGCGCAAAAGGCGGCTTGATGTTGTA
>JANXTO010000191.1 GCA_025352365.1 Undibacterium sp.
CTACCGCGAGAAAATAACGGAGTTGTCGTAATTCCAGATTCATATGGACCGCATCTGATCGATGCATGAATCAGCTAATGTATAGATGGTTTCACGCAAGTAAGCTAGATTTGATTGATAACATTTAGTCCAGGATTTGAACACAGTAAATATTTTTTGCATGTGAGGTCACGCTGAATCTGGTACAGACTGGCGTACTGAATTTAATATACTCCCCCCTTTTTTTAAAGGAATAGTATCGATTGCCCAATAAGTACGTTGACGATTAAAAGATACTACTAAGGGTATTTGCACGGTACAAGATTGTTATTACGTCGACACCTCTAACCAATCCATAAAAAACTGGATAAAAGTTTATTTTATGCTTGAGAACAGAAAGGCTTTAGTTGAGTATCTAGATAGGTTATTTTTTCTTTTCAAACGTCCGCTTGACTCGTTCTTTTTTGATTTTTTCAAAATGCTGGTGATCTTTTCGCTTATCCAGCCCCAAAATACGTTCGAAATATTCGAACCATAAAAAAGCAAACACAGCTAGGCCGACTGGCCACCACCAAGAGACATTCGCTAAAAAGCTGACTTCTAAATATTTTAGTAAAAACAACAACGCAACAAGAATGATGAGAGGCATGATGGTTCCTTTTGCCAGATATTAGGAGTAATTTTACTTATGGTCAACCTTATGTTGAGCCTACACGTTCTAAGATGGACACAGCGTATCAAAAGAAGTAAAACGCAGTAAAATAGATCAACAAATTTTCTAACTTGGAGAGAGTAATGAACAAGTCTTTATTAGCGGTAAGTGCAATTTTAACGATGATGGTTTCTGGTGCGGCAACGGCCAATATGGAATTAGCAAAATCTAAAAACTGCATGGCTTGTCATGCTGTTGCAAATAAAGTTGTAGGTCCCGCTTATAAAGATGTCGCTAAAAAATATGCTGGCGACAAAACAGCAGAAGATACCTTGGTAAAAAAAGTGATTGCTGGTGGTAGTGGCGTCTGGGGAGCAGTTCCGATGCCAGCTAACCCACAGGTGTCTGAAGCTGAGGCACGTACTTTAGTTAAGTGGGTTTTGTCGACGAAGTAATTTTGCCTAAACCCTGAATAGGATACAGGAGCGTTTCAAGATTAATATAATCCTAACTCTACAAGTGGTTTAGATCATATTGCTTTATCAGCTTTTAATGATGTAACTCAAAAATAAAAAACGCTGCAAGCCTTTGAGGTTTGCAGCGTTTTTATTTGGTCGCATTTTTATGACGTAGACTAACGAATCAGTCTGTGTAAATCACGACATCACCAAATTATTTTACAACTTGCAGCAACTCACGTTTGCCGCCTTTGTATGTGTACAAAGTCAATGTGCCATCTTTAATATCGCCTTTAGCATCAAATTCGATGTCGCCAGTAATACCTTTGTGCTTGATTTTAGCCAGGAAAGGCAGGTACTTTGCTGGTTCTGCTGATTTTGCTTGTTGCATCGCATCAACCATCGTCATCACAGCATCGTATACATACGGTGCGTAGATTTGAACGTCCAGACCAAATTTCTTCTTGTAAGCTGCTTTCCAGTCATCCAATACTTTTTTCTGTGCATCTAAAACACCGCCGGCTTCTGCGCAGACAACTTGACCTTCGCCAATGCCGTCACCAGCCAGTTTCACTAAGTCAGTAGTACAGATACCATCGCCGCCCATGAACTTAGCAGTAATGCCAAGTGCTTTCATCTGACGCAACATCGGACCTGCAACTGCATCCATACCGCCGAAGAAAATCACATCTGGATTCTTCGCTTTGATCGTGGTTAGGATCGCGCTGAAGTCAGTTGATTTGTCAGTCGTATGTTCAGTAACAACAACTTCAGCACCTTTGGCTTTAGCACCCTTCATGAACTCGGCTGCAACACCTTCGCCGTAGGCCGTTTTGTCATCGATGACAGCTACTTTTTTAGCTTTGTTGATTTGTACTGCGTAACGACCCAAAGTACCGCCCAACTGACCATCATTCGCCACTACGCGGAATGCGCCTTTGTAGCCTTGTTGTGTGTATTTTGGATTTGTTGCAGATGGGGAGATTTGTGGAATGCCAGCGTCGTTGTAGATTTTAGAAGCTGGGATTGTCGTGCCAGAGTTCAAGTGACCGATTACGCCATTTACTTTTGCATCGACCAATTTTTGTGCTACGGTTGTACCTTGTTTTGGATCGGCAGCGTCATCTTCTGTGAGCAGTTCGAATTTAACTTTTTTGCCATTGATCATCGTGCCTTTAGCATTGAGTTCTTCGATCGCCATTTTAGCGCCGTTTTCATTGTCTTTACCCAGATGGGCAATCGCGCCGGAAATAGGACCTACGTGGCCGATTTTAATAACTTGTTCTTGAGCAGCCGCAGTACCAGCAAACGCGAAAGCAATTGCGCCAGCCAGTGGAATCATTTTAGTTTTGAACGACATGAACATACTCCTAAGGTTTAAAAAAAGTAGGACAACATTACTGCATCTCTGACTTATTCAGAAAACTGAATGTACAAAAGGTACAACAGAAAAATTAATAAGCAAAGCGATTTTCTTTGTTTTTTTCGTAAATAAGACGATTTTTATATGCCCCAATATCGCTCACTAGACAAGGTCGATCGTAAGCTTCTGAACCTGTTGCAGAAGGATAATCAGATACCCACCCGAGTTTTGGCAGACAAGCTACATATATCTCAACCAACCTGCCTGCGCCGTATACGAGAGCTTCGTGAGCTTGGCATAATTAGTGCGGAAGTAGCGATGGTCGATCCATTTGCACTGGGATATGGCATGCTGGCCTTTTTAGAGGTATCGCTGATCAATCAGTCTGACGAACATATGCAAGAATTTGAAGCTGGAATGAACAAAGAAGCTGAGGTGATGCAGTGTTATTTTGTCTCCGGCGAATACGATTATTTTCTGGTGATTCATGTGATTGACATGGATGCTTACTATCAGTTTGTACGGAGAGTGATTTCCGGGTCTGGTAATGTGCGCCATTTCCACTCGCGCTTTCCGATGAAGCGCGCCAAGTTCGCAACACGGATCGCTTTTGATGAAAAAGCGCTTGAATTGCCGGTGCGTGTAGGTAAATAGTTGGCGATTACTGCGGAAATATCTAAAGCGGTGATTGGTGTGTATCGCTAGGAATCAGTTTGCTGACATCAATACTTAACCAATCATTACAGCTGGATTCATCATTAAATATGGTTTTTCGCAAACTCTAAGATTGCTATTGCTCATCAGGCAATCTCTTCGGCGACTTCATATAGTTCGGTAGGGATTAAGGTGTCTTTGGTTGGATGTCCTGCCAAAAACATCTTTAATTCACCTGGATGAAAGGCGCACCAGGATTCGTCCGATGTCAGCGGTTTGGTGGCGATGACGGCGATTTTGTCGTCTGGTTTGTTGAACTTG
>JANXTO010000296.1 GCA_025352365.1 Undibacterium sp.
ACACGCTGATTCAAGGTTTGTACCAATTCAAGTGCGACCTCACCAGTTACTGCCTCAACACGGCGGATTCCTGCGGCAACACCACCTTCTGACACGATTTTAAACAGACCAATATCGCCAGTCCGTGACACGTGCGTGCCGCCGCATAACTCACGCGATGTACCGATATCCAACACCCGGACTTCGTCGCCATACTTCTCACCAAATAAAGCCATTGCACCATGCTTAATCGCATCGTCATACGACATGACTTGTGCTTGCGCTGCCACATTGGACAAGATTTCGCGATTGACTATTGTTTCTACTTGCAGAATCTGATCATCGGTCATCGGTGCGTTGTGGCTGAAATCAAAACGAGTTTTTTCAGCATCAACCAATGATCCTTTTTGCGATACATGCGCACCCAGCACTTCACGCAACGCCTTATGCATCAAATGCGTCGCCGAATGATTGCGTACTGTTTGTGCGCGCACGGCTGTTGCGACTTGCGCGTGCAAACTTTGACCGACTTCCAAGGTGCCAGTGGTCAATGTACCGTGATGTCCAAACACATCGGCCTGGATTTTTTGCGTATCAGCGACCTCAAACACAGCTCCAGCGCTGGATTTTAAAACACCTGAGTCACCGCATTGACCGCCGGATTCGGCATAGAACGGTGTTACATCCAGCACCACAATACCTGCCTTACCAGCTTGCAATTGAGAGACCGCGCTGCCATCAACGTACAAAGCAATCACTTTACTGTCGTTACTCAGTTGCTCGTAGCCGACAAACTTCGTTTTGTCACCACTATATTCAATTGCAGCGGCCATTTTGAATTTACCTGCAGCACGCGCAGTTTGCTTCTGATGCGCCATAGCAGCATCAAAACCAGCTTCGTCCAGCACTACATTGCGCTCACGGCAAATATCCGCCGTCAGATCCAACGGGAAGCCGTAGGTGTCATACAAGGTGAAAGCCGTCGCGCCATCCAGATTTTTGCTGTCTTTGGCGAGTGCCGCTTCCAGAATCTTCATGCCATGTTCCAGCGTTTCGCCAAAACGTTCTTCTTCCTGTTTCAAAACCTGAGCAACGCGCTCGCCAGCCTCTGCCAATTCGGGATAAGCTTCGCCCATTTCTTTTACCAGATCAGCAACCAGTTTGTAGAAAAATGGTTGTGGCTGACCCAGCTTGTGTCCATGACGCAGAGCACGGCGCGTGATACGACGCAAGACATAGCCGCGACCCTCATTGCCAGGAATGATGCCATCTACAATCAAAAAACCTGCACAGCGAATATGATCGGCAATAACTTTCAATGAATTGTGATGTAGATCGGTACAACCCGTTTCGCGCGCGGCGGCTTTAATCAAATTTTGGAAGATATCAATTTCGTAGTTGGAGTGGACATGTTGCAATACCGCCGCAATGCGCTCCAAACCCATACCGGTATCAACGCACGGTTTTGGCAAAGGATGCAAAACGCCTTGCTCATCCTTGTTGAATTGCATGAACACCAGATTCCAGATTTCGATAAAACGATCGCCGTTTTCATCTGGTGAACCTGGAGGGCCACCCCAGATATCGGCGCCGTGATCATAAAAAATTTCAGAACACGGACCACATGGACCTGTGTCTGCCATCTGCCAGAAATTGTCTGATGCGTAACGAGCGCCTTTGTTGTCGCCGATTCGGATGATGCGTTCAGGCGGCACGCCAATCTCGTTTTTCCAGATATCGTAGGCTTCGTCATCTTCCTGATACACCGTCACCGTCAGCTTGTCTTTTGGCAGGCCATAGACGACGGTCAGTAATTCCCATGCATAGTTGATCGCATCACGTTTGAAATAATCGCCAAACGAGAAGTTGCCCAGCATTTCAAAAAATGTATGGTGGCGCGCTGTATAACCGACGTTTTCCAGATCGTTATGCTTACCACCTGCTCGCACGCTGCGCTGCGCCGTGGTTGCGCGGGTGTAATTGCGTTTGTCCTGACCTAGGAAAACATCCTTAAATTGCACCATGCCGGAGTTGGTGAACAACAGAGTCGGGTCATTGCCGGGGATCAGGCTGGACGAACGGACTCGTGTATGGCCTTTGGATTCGAAAAAGCTGAGGAATTTATCGCGGATTTCAGACGAGTTCATAGTGATTTTCAAGGCAGATTGATGCGGTTTTAAAAAGTTAGCTCCTGATTATACGTGATAACTTCATGCATTTTGCGCCCCAAAAAGCAAAACCCACCTGACGTCGAATGTCACATGGGTTTTACTTTTTACTACCGCTTATAGTACTTTTACATTACTTTTATATTACTGCTCTAAACAGCAAGGACTTATTTTGCAGGGACGCTAGCAGTCCGCGCATTATGCTTTTTCTCATAGATTTTTTTACTTGCACGATTTTCTTCATGCTCTAGTTTTGCCCGTTCTTTCTTTGTCACTGTACCGTCTGATTTTGCGGCTACTTTATCTGCTTCGATTTTAGTTTCGCGTTTTTCCAGATTAGTCGTTTCTTTTCCAGTCAATGCACCACTTCCAACACCATTTGCAATACGTTGTTGCTGATTTTCTTGACGTTTATCAATGTTAGGTGTGTTCGTCGTCGGTGTTGTCTGTGCAAATACGGGCATCGCAAACAAAGTGGCAATCAACGCAGGAGCAATTTTGCTGGCGATTGAGTTTGTGAATGTACTTGTGATTGTATTTTTATTCGATTTCATGATCTTCCCCTTGGATGAATTAAAGTATTTTTACTTACAAGGTGATGAAGTTTTTTTATTTAACTGCATCACTCATGAGCCTATAACGAGGTCAAAATACAAGCTACTGACATTAAAACTGTAAGCCGCGTAAGCGAATGTAACAATCAAAAATCGGCCGCAATCAAATCAATCCGGTCGGTACAAAACGCGTCGACACCCCAATCCAAAATTTCCCGAGCGCGCTCTGGCGTGTTCACCGTATAACAAAACAAACCATAGCCTGCAGCTTTGATCTGTTGTGCGATCTCAGGCGTTAAATGTTTGTGGTTGGTATGCAAGGCAATCGCGTCTAGTTGTTCTAATCGCTGCTGCCAATCCGACTCAATCTGGTCGGTTAAAAATCCACGCTTGATCTCTGGTGCCACTAGCTTAGCCTGCATTAAAGCGTCAAATGAAAAGGAAGAAAACAGCACGTCACCACCCGCCTGCATCTGCTTAGTCACTTCTGCTACGACTCGTCCGGTAATCTCTTCAAACCTTGGTACTGGTTTAATCTCGACATTCATCCAGATCCGATGTTGCTGACAAAACTCAATCACTTGCACATAAGTCGGGATACGCTCTCCGGCAAACCGCTCAGAAAACCAGCTTCCCGCATCCATCTGTTGTAACTCGGTTGCCAAGCTAGCTGCGACGCCACCATCGCCGCGCACAGTGCGACCAAATAAAGGGTCATGCATTAGCACAGGCACACCATCCTTTGATAACATGACATCAAACTCAACTGCATGAAATCCATACTCTAGTCCACATCGAATTGCAGCAATGGTGTTCTCTGGAGCGAGCGTGCCACCACCACGGTGCGCGATTATTTTAGGATAAGGCCAACTAGTTATCATCGTATTGAACTCCTCTCAGCATTGTTTGACTTACCAAAATAATATCGACCAATAGAATGGACATAGCATATATGCAGACGACAGAAAACAACAAGACTTCCCTCGGACATATCCGCGTACTGGATCTCACCCGCGTGCTTGCAGGGCCATGGTGTGCGCAAAATCTAGCTGATTTGGGAGCAGAAGTAATTAAGGTGGAAAAACCAGAAGTCGGCGACGACACCCGCAGTTGGGGTCCACCTTTTCTCAAATCAGATGCAGGGAAAAATACCGGCGAAGCTGCTTATTACCTCGCAGCCAATCGGGGCAAGCGCGCCATCACCGTCGATATCGCCACCAAAGAAGGTCAGCAAATCATTCGCGAACTAGCACAACAATCTGATGTCGTGCTAGAGAACTACAAAGTCGGCCAACTCAAAAAATACGGCCTGGACTACGATAATCTAAAGCAGTTAAAACCTGATCTGGTGTATTGCTCCATCACGGGTTTTGGACAGACAGGACCATATGCGCACCGCGCTGGCTATGATTTTATTGTGCAAGGCATGGGCGGTTTTATGTCACTGACCGGCGAACGTGATGATTTGCCCGGCGGCGGTCCACAAAAAGCGGGGGTCGCAATTGCAGACCTGATGACTGGCATGTACGCCACTATTGCCGTCATGGCGGCACTCACCCATAGAGATCGCACTGGCGAGGGTCAATACATCGACATGGCGCTGCTGGATGTCCAAGTCGCCATGCTGGCAAATATGAATACCAATTACCTTGCCAGCGGGGTCGCACCAAAACGCTGGGGCAATGCGCATCCCAATATAGTGCCCTACCAAACCTTCGCCACATCGGATGGGCATATTATTGTGGCCGCCGGAAATGACGGTCAGTACGCTAAATTTGTACATGCAGGCGGTCGCCCTGAACTGGCAGTCGATCCCCTGTACTTTACCAATCCGCGCCGCGTACAACACAGAGATCAACTGGTGCCGCAATTGGCCGAGATGGTCAAACAAAAAACCAAACAAGAGTGGATAGACTTATTAGAAAGTGCTGGCGTACCATGCGGCCCGATCAATAATCTGGAAGAAGTATTCGACAATCCACAAGTCATCGCCCGCGAGATGCGTATTGATCTTCCTCATCCTACGGCAGATAAAGTCAGGCTGGTTGCTAGTCCAATGAAATTATCCGTCACACCCGCTCAGTATCAGGCACCGCCACCATTATTGGGTCAGCACAACCAGCAAATTCTGCGCGACGTACTGCATTACGATGATGAGAAGATTGCAGCCCTGATTAAAAATCGCATTATTTGATCTTGGTTTAAGCATGGGGCTAGCTTGCGCTGACTTAGCCATGAACTTAGTCAAAACTATCAACTAAAGCAAAAAGGGAGTGGCCAAAAAGCTACTCCCTTTTATATTTTAAAATACTGATAAATAGGGGGGGTATGCTATCAAAATAAGCTACCAATCAGACTTAATATGGACAATAAAATATACTTACCCAGAGTATTTAATATTATCGCAGCTTAAATACAGCTTATTTCAGTACCCCGCCCCCCACTGCTGGCCTTTAATGTATCGCCTCGATTATCCCTTTACATCCTGCTTCATCAGCAAAGTATTTTGCGCATCTAACCAGACTTTTAATGGTGCGAAATAATCCAGAATCGCGGAGGCGTCCATCTTCTCTTCGCCAGAAACGGTTTTCAGTGCCTCGTTCCATGGACGGCTTGCCCCCATGGACAGCATCGCTTGATATTTAGTACCGGCTTTTTTGTTACCGTAGTTAGAGCAACGATTCAACGGACCAACATAACCCGCTTCTTTGCACAAAGCGCGATGAAACTGGAACTGCAAAATATCAGCAATGAAATAGCGAGCATAAGGCGTATCGGCAGGCACATGATATTTTGCGCCCGCATCAAAGCCGTCGGTTTCCATCGGCGCAGGTCGCTTGATCCCTTGATATTTCTCCCGCAGCTCCCACCAGACTTTATCGTAATCTTTTGGCGCTACCTGACCGGAATACACCTTCCAGCGCCACTGATCCACCAGATAACCGAACGGTAAGAAAGCGACTTTTTCCAAAGCGCGATTCAATAACACGCCAATATCTTGCGATGCATCCGGCACTTGATTCAGTAGTCCGATTTGCTTTAGATATTCCGGTGTTACAGACAAAGCAACGGTATCGCCAATCGCTTCATGGAAGCCATCATTGGCTCCACCTCTGAACAAAACCGGTTGATTACGATAAGCCAGATCATAATAAATATGGCCCAACTCATGATGAATCGTAGTGAAATCTTCCGTCGTCTGATTCATGCACATTTTGACGCGTACATCGGTCATATTGTCCAGATCCCAAGCCGATGCATGGCACACGACTTCGCGATCACGCGGCTTGGTCAGCATCGATTTTTGCCAAAACGTCGCGGGCAAGGATTCCATCCCCAGCGAGGTATAAAAACCTTCGGCAAACTGCGCCATCCCTTTGGCATCGATATTTTTTTGCTTCAGCACTGCGCCCACATCCAAAGAGGCATCCTGCCCCTGCGGTCTGACCATAGGATATAAATTCTCCCAGGTCTGACTCCACATATTGCCAAACAAATGGGCGGGGATCGGCCCTGTCAGCGGCACCACATCGGAACCATAGGTTTGACGTAATTTCAAACGTACATATTGATGCAAGGATTCGTACAAAGGTTTAACTTGCTGCCACAATCTCTCACTCTCAGCCGCAAATTCATCCGCCGACATATCGTACTGCGAACGCCACAATGCGCCAGTATCGGCATAGCCCATTTCTCGCGCACCTTTGTTAGACACGGCGACATAATCGACGTAGCTCTTTTTATATTTAGTCGCCTGATGATGCCAGCCCATCCAGATATCTTTGAGCACGGCTGGGTCATGGCTTTCTGCCATAATTTGCTCCATCTGCCCTAGATCCAGACAGGTACTTGGGTCGTCTGCCTTTTTGCAATATTTGGCTTTGCCATACTCGCCTGCCAGCGAGGTGCTCAGGCGGGTATAGGCTTCGCGGTCAGCGGCATTACTAAGGCTCAAATTCAACTGCAATAGTTTTAACTTCCGTTTGCTATCTGCTGACAGCGGCAAATGATTGTAGCGACGCGCCTGAATCGTAATTTCACTACCAACGGTTAACGCCTGCTCGCTGGCTTGCGCCGACATTGCCTCAGTATCATCGGTGATATGCGTCTCATACACCCAAGCAGCGCGTTGCGAGATCACAGACAGTTGTTGCAAACGTACTTCGCTGTCACGCAAAAACTGTTCTGCTTCGGCCACGGTCGGCGGCTTTGTTTTGACTTTGGCTGGCGCGACGGTTTGTGCCATGGCCGTCACAGGTACGGATAACGCCATTGCGATGGCAGTCAGTACCGGTAAAAAACGTGTGGAATAACGCATAAGATCCTTATTAAAAACGACGAGGTCATCGGTAATGACTTCAGTATGCCGATGAGTAAATAAGCGACAACTTTTTTACGCTGCAACGCAGCACTACTTTGTGCCTATGCTGTGCTGATACTCATCGTGAAGCTCAAGACTGATCAGGGCAAATTGGGATAAAACAATCTCAAAAACGAGCTTAATGACGAGCTTGCCAACGAGGCCGGTAAATATATCAGCAAAATATTCTGGTGTAGGAATTTTCTATTACCGCATACGCAATTTTGGCGGGTCATTTCGCGGCGGTTCAGCGCTGATTGACGACCAGATCGTGTACTTTCGTCGCTTTCCTGTCGCGCAATAAAACGACTCCGCTGATCATGGCTGTCATTCGCAAATAGTATTGGTGCAATAAATCTCTTTAGTAAAAGTAAAGCAAAACTAAAGGAAAACTAAAGGAAAACTAAAGGGAAGCTAACTAAGCAACGTATGATAGACATTCGAAAAAAATTCTTTCCTTTTCATATGCTGACATTGATCTTCCCCAGAGCTGGGCACAAAATCAACTTACTCAGGTCGGTCGCGATCTTAATACTTGTCAATATGCTGATCGCAGTTTTCCTGACTTATGTCGTCAGTATCAATGCGCCATTCCAGACGATCTGGGTTTTTTCGATCATCATTGGCACCTGCATCTCGATACTGATTGATGGCTTGCGCTGGCTCATCTGGAGGACGAATAAACCCAATCGCCTAGCCTTTTTGTTAGTCTGTGCCGCAGCTGCGCCGGTCGGGTACTACATTGGGGTCACGATCAGTATGCTGATCTACGGCATTCCAATACCCAACCTAGGTGGATTTATTACTCGCAGTGACCGCGCGATGGTCATCATGTCTGTTTTTTTCAGTCTGATTTCGGGGATATTTTTTTGGAACCAAAGCAAGCTGGCAGAATTTAAAGCAGAGGCAGAAAAAGAGAAAGCCCAGCATGCCGCCATCGAACGGCAGGCAATCCAGGCCAAACTGCAATTGCTGCAAGCGCAGATCGAACCACATATGCTCTTCAACACGCTGGCGAATTTACAGGGCTTAATCGCTATCGGTACCGAACGCGCCCAATACATGCTGGAGCAATTAATTCTATATCTGCGTGCCAGTCTCAGCTCTTCCCGCACCGATAAAACTACGCTCAAACAAGAGTTTGCTTTGATGCATGCCTACCTGGAATTATTAGCGATACGCATGGGAAAGCGTCTCACCTATCAGATCGATTTACCGAAAGAGTTGCAGTCATTACAGATCGCTCCGATGTTGCTGCAACCTCTGGTCGAGAACGCGATCAAACATGGCGTCGAACCTAAAATGGAAGGTGGTCATATCCATGTCTCTGCCACGATGGACAATCATGTTTTGCATCTAAAAGTAATCGATACCGGCATGGGCTTGCCATCCAACTACAAAGACCCCATCGCAATTCAAGCCCAAGTCAATGAATCTCAGAATGACAGCGCAACCAGCAACATCCAACATGTCGGCAACGAGAATATACGCGACCGCTTGTTTGCATTGTATGGCGCCAGCGCGAGCCTGACACTCAGCCCCAATCAACCAGAAGGTGCAATTGCGCACCTGATGATTCCATTATAAGGAACCATGTATGGCACAACTACGTGCGCTCATCGCCGAAGATGAAACGATATTGTCACTTACGCTAATAAAACATCTGGAAAAACTCTGGCCAGAGCTACGCATTTGCGGCGTGGTAGAAAACGGTGTGGCCGCAGTACAAGAAGCACTGGCGCAGCTACCAGACATTCTTTTTTTAGATATAAAAATGCCGGGAAAAACCGGGTTGGAAGTCGCACAAGAACTGGCAGAAGAATGGACTGATGACAAACCTTTCCCGTTGATTGTCTTCGTCACAGCCTATGACGATTATGCAATAGACGCATTTGAACATGCAGCATCCGATTATGTATACCGCTGAACTAAACCACGCCCATGGTTTCCAGTAGCTCTCATTAGCAGAAGGTTGC
>JANXTO010000306.1 GCA_025352365.1 Undibacterium sp.
TGGTGCCGCTAGGATTGTTGGCTAGCCTCGCCTTGTTAGCGACTAGTGTGGTGCTCGGGCTATTTGGTACTTTTCTATCTGTACGCCGACAACTCGCACGCGCTAGCTAAACCTTAATTCAACAAGACTTAAGCAAAACTGCTGCAACTTTTCTAAGTTTCCCTGCTCTAAATCAATATAGCTATTTCGTATAAGTAATCAAAAATCAATAGCGATCAATTGGCTTAAGCATATAAGTTTGGAGTATTAGCACTCAATTCAAGAGAGTGCTAATATAAGGGCTTGAAATGTCTGATTTAGCCCAAAAGTTACGCTAAATGGACGGCAATAAGGAGAAAGAATGAATCAATCATCGACATCTGTGATGCCAACTTCGGATAGCACAGCGCTTGCACTTGGTTTTACTGGCACGCTGGGCAATATCGACGCCTATATTTCGGCAGTCAACCGTCTGCCTATGCTAACCCATGAGCAAGAAATTGATCTCGCCAAACGTCTCACACAAAATAATGACCTGAGTGCTGCCCAGCAACTGGTTATGTCGCACTTGCGTCTGGTAGTGTCCATTGCTCGCGGCTACTTAGGCTATGGTTTGCCACATGCAGACTTAATCCAGGAGGGCAATATCGGCTTAATGAAAGCCGTTAAACGCTTTGATCCAGATCAAGGTGTCCGTCTGGTGTCGTATGCGATGCATTGGATCAAGGCAGAAATGCATGAATACATCCTGAAAAACTGGCGCTTAGTCAAAGTAGCAACGACTAAAGCACAGCGTAAACTGTTTTTTAATCTGCGCAGCCATAAAGAGGGTTTGGATTCGATGTCGCCAAAACAGGTAGACGCTCTGGCAAAAATTCTGGACGTGAAGCGTGAAGAAGTCATCGAGATGGAAATGCGTCTATCAGGCCGCGATATTGCTTTAGATGCACCAACCGATGACGAAGATGATAAGTTTGCGCCTATCGCTTACCTGAAAACAGAATCTGAAGAACCGACTCGTGTACTAGAGTCACGTCAGCGCGATCGTTTGCAAAGCGAAGGCTTGGAAACAGCGTTATCCAAACTAGATGCACGTTCACGCCACATCGTTGAATCTCGTTGGTTAAAAAACGATGACGGCTCAGGCGCAACTTTGCATGAATTGGCTAGCGAATACGGCGTATCAGCAGAACGTATTCGCCAGATTGAAAGTGCAGCATTGAAGAAAATGAAAGGCGCTTTAGCGAGCTTTGCTTAACTAGCTAACGGCACAGAAGGCATAGAAAAAAAGGCGCTCAGTTCTGAACTGAGCGCCTTTTTTATTGAATAGGACTACGCAAAATTATTCCAGCAAGGCGTAGTAACAAAGATAGTACTTCAGCTAGGCGCTACAACGCAGCTAGGGCAGTTTTGCGTAAGTCCTATTGAAGTAATATTTTCAAATCATGAACAATAGCATCGGTGCTTTGTCCATTACGTACAAATAACCGAATTCGTCCTTCAGGGTCAAACACATACGTACCAGCAGTGTGATCCATGGTGTAAGAACTTGGCGTCGAACCCGGTGCTTTTTGATAAAACACTTTAAATTCTTTTGCTACTTTGGCAGTCGCAGCAGCATCGCCATACAAACCTAAAAACCGGGAATCAAAGTTAGGAACATAAGCGGCAAGCAAGGCTTGCGTGTCACGTTCAGGGTCGATAGTAACAAACAAGACCTGAACCTTATCGGACGAACTTCCAAGCTGCTTCATGACAGTAGCCATCTCTGCCATTGTCGTAGGACAAACATCGGGGCACTGGGTATAACCAAAAAATATTGCTACTGCTTTACCTTTAAAGTCGGCCAAGGTGCGGGCTTTGCCATTGTGATCTGTTAGCGCAAAATCTTTGGCGTAGTCTAATCCCGTCAGATCAGTGTTCATAAATTGGGGTGCTGGTTTATCGCAAGCAGACAAACACAGCACCAATATAATTCCGATTAAACGCAGCATAGTAGTCATAATTTTATGTAGTGATCGACCAATAAGGCTGCAAATAGCAGCGATAAATATACAATCGAAAAGGTAAAAGTTTTACGTGCTAACGCATCGTCATAGTGACGATAAATACGCCATGCGTACCATAAGAAAATGGCACCCAAAATCACTGCGCTGGCAAGATAGATAAGACCACTCATATGCACCGCGTAAGGCAACATCGTGGTAGCGAATAAAGCAATCGTATAAAGCCAGATATGGAAGCGAGTAAATTCTAAGCCATGGGTAATCGGCAACATCGGCAAACCTGATTTGGCGTAATCATCGCGACGGTACATCGCCAAAGCCCAGAAATGTGGTGGCGTCCAGACAAAAATAATCAATACGAGCAACCATGCCTGCATGGGAATATCATTAGCAATCGCAGCCCAGCCCAACGCCGGCGGCATGGCACCGGATAATCCACCAATCACGATATTTTGTGGCGTTGCAGGTTTCAAAATAATCGTATAAATCACTGCATAACCGACAAAGGTAATGAAGGTAAGCCACATCGTCAGCGGATTTACCAGCATGTACAAAACCCACATACCAAGGCCGCCAATCACGCCAGAAAAAATCAAAATCTGCATCGGGCCGATTTCTCCCTGCGCTGATGCGCGGCGAGCTGTGCGCGCCATACGAGAATCGATCTCACGTTCGACCAGACAATTGATGGCGAATGCAGCACCAGCCAACAACCAGATTCCAATCGTAGCCGCGACCACCAAGCGCCAATCGGGCAAATCAGGTGTCGCCAAAAACATACCAATCACCGCACAAAAAACGGCCAATTGCGTCACACGAGGCTTGGTC
>JANXTO010000339.1 GCA_025352365.1 Undibacterium sp.
TGGTGCCGACTGCCGGAATCGAACTGGCCACCTGATGATTACAAGTCAACTGCTCTACCAAATGAGCTAAGTCGGCGAAACTGTTTCAAAAATTAATTCTGCAATCAATCTCGAAGAACAAAATTATAGGCTATTTTATTATTTTTAGCGAGGGCTTTTCTGATTTTTTTTGCGATTCTTGCGGCTTTTCTGATTGCGACGCCAGCCCAGCCGTGTTGCTTTCAGTTTTTGTATTAACTACCGCCAGACCTAGCACCGGCTTGTTCCCCGATGCAGAATTCAGCGCAGCAGCAGGTACTTTGCTTTCCGTAGTTATTGGCTGTAACTCGGCTTGCTCGTGCAAAGCTTCGGATAAATCCACTTCAAACGCCATACCCTGACCGTTCTCACTGGCATAAACAGCTTGTACATTTTCAACAGGAACATAGATGTCGCGCGAAATCCCGCCAAAGCGCGCTTTAAAAGTCACCGCTTCGTTGTCCATCTTAAGGCTACTCGTCGCGCCAAAACTGATGTTAAGAACTATCTCTCCATTACGCACAAACTCCATGGGAACCCGCGATGCGGCATTCACTTTGACTGCCATGTATGGCGTATAGCCATTATCAGTACACCATTCATAAATGGCACGCATGAAATAAGGTTTAGTAGACGTTTCTGACATGCTTGAAAATTTCCTGAACGATAAGTGACTGAAGAATAGTCTGTGATTCTATAAACGACAAGGCTGACTTGATTGGATCTCGTCAGCCTTGTTTTGCAGCGCATTAATACTGATTGTGCATACTTATTAAAACGATTAACGACGCATCACTTTTTCGGATGGTGTCAACGCTTCAATATAGGCTGGGCGAGAGAAAATACGCTCAGCATATTTCATCAGCGGTGCAGCCGTTTTGGACAATTCAATACCATAATGATCCAAACGCCACAGTAAAGGTGCAACAGCAACATCCAACATAGAGAACTCATCACCGAGCATGTATTTGTTCTTGATAAACAGTGGTGCCAGTTGCGTCAGACGATCACGAATTTCTGCACGTGCTTTATCTTGTACTTTGGCAGAGGAAGTCGATTTATCGTTTTCCAATGTATGCACATGAATGAACAATTCTTTTTCAAAATTGAACAACATCAAACGAGCACGGGCACGTTGCAATGGATCAGCCGGCATCAGTTGCGGATGTGGGAAACGCTCATCAATATATTCATTGATGATATTTGATTCATACAAAATCAATTCGCGCTCAACCAGAATTGGCACTTGACCGTAAGGATTCATCGTGGAAATATCTTCCGGTTTGTTGAATAAATCAACATCACGAATTTCAAAATCCATACCTTTTTCAAACAACACCAGACGGCAACGCTGAGAGAATGGGCAAGTTGTGCCCGAGTAGAGAACCATCATTTTTATAGTTCCTTAAAAACGATTAGGGCGAGGCACCAATTTGCGCACCTCACCCTGGGATGACACATCTGCTAAAAAAGTTCAAGCGACACTAAAAACTTAGATTAATACTGAGCTAAAACCTGAGCTACAACACCAACTAAAACTTCTTTTTACAGACGACTAAATTACCAAAATTACTTAACTTCTTTCCAGAATGATGCATTTAAGCGCCATGCCAAGAAACTCAATCCTGCGAGGAACATCAAAACCCATACGCCGAGTTTGGTACGTGTTTTTTGCGCAGGCTCACCCATCCATTGAAGATATCCGACCAAGTCTGCAACCGCTATGTCGTACTCAGGTCCGGTCAGAGTACCTGCAGTGACTGTTTCAAAACCTTCAAATTTATGAACCGTCTTGGATGCATCATGCTCATCTTTTTCTTCGACAAATTTAGCCGTGCGCACACCTTGCAGCTCCCACAGTACATGCGGCATGCCAACATTTGGGAACACCATATTATTCCAGCCAGTTGGACGAGTCTCATCTTTGTAATAAGTACGCAGATAAGTGTAAATCCAATCAGCACCAGAACCTGCGCTAGATGCTTTGGCACGTGCGATGACTGACAAATCCGGAGGCACCGCACCGAACCAGGCTTTAGCATCTTTTGCAGTCAAGGTCGTTTTCATCAAATCACCCACTTTTTCGCCAGTGAACAGCAAATTCGCTTTGATTTGATCATCTGTCAGGCCGATGTCTTTCAGGCGGTTGTAACGCATTGCTGAAGCAGAATGGCAATTCAAGCAGTAGTTGACGAATAATTTAGCGCCATGTTGCAAGGCAGCCATATCGGTTGAGCGATCTGGTGCCTGATCCAATGGATAACCGCCCTCGTTCGCCAAAGCCAAGGCTGGAACGAAAGCCAAAGTTGCGATTAATTTTTTAAATAATTTCATGCTTTTAATTCCTTTGACGCTTACTTGGGTGCATAACATCACATTTAGTCGCGCTGAGTGCCTAGTGCGCAGCAAAAGTAACGCGTTTAGGTGGAGTCTTAAATGTACCCATCGTGCTCCACCAAGGCATCAGCAAGAAGAACGAAAAGTAAAGAA
This sequence comes from Undibacterium sp., assembly GCA_025352365.1. Classification (GTDB taxonomy): domain Bacteria; phylum Pseudomonadota; class Gammaproteobacteria; order Burkholderiales; family Burkholderiaceae_D; genus Undibacterium. The sequence continues at coordinate 2,509 of JANXTO010000339.1, forward strand.
CTGCACATACTTGTGAAATACGCTCAAACGTTGGCGACGGCGGCTGAACACCCAAATAACCCAAGGCGACAAAAGCAATACCAAATACGATATAGACATATTTGTGCCACTCTGGACGATAACGAATCGACTTCACTGGAGACAGATCCAACCAAGGCAAACCACCCAATATCATTACGGAACCGCCAAACAGTACAACGCCCCAGAATTTTGCGTCCAGACCAAAAGGCATCATACCGATGATAGCTACCAAGCCTACCGCAGCAATCGCAATTTTAATCAATTGCGGCAATCTGGTTGTCAGGAAAATCAAAGCGACATAGGCAACGACACCCGCTTGTACCACATATAAAAACTCAGAAGTAGTAGCACGCAAAATGGAGTAAAACGGCGTGAAATACCAGGTCGGCGCGATATGTGAAGGTGTTTTCAGTGAATCGGCAGGAATAAAATTGTTGTATTCAAGAAAATAACCGCCCATTTCCGGCGCAAAGAATATAACCGCGCTGAAAATTGTTAAGAATACGGTGACACCAAAAATATCATGGAAAGTGTAATAAGGATGGGAAGGAATACCATCAACTGGATGTCCATCTGCACCGATATTGTCTTTAATTTCAATGCCATCAGGATTATTCGATCCGACTTCGTGCAAAGCAATTAAATGCGCTGCAACTAATCCCAACAAGACCAGAGGAATCGCAATCACGTGGAACGAGAAGAAGCGATTCAGCGTCGCATCAGACACCACATAATCACCACGTATCCACAGAGACAGATCAGGGCCAATAAAAGGAATTGCACCGAATAAGTTAACAATAACTTGTGCGCCCCAGTACGACATTTGCCCCCAAGGCAGCAAGTAACCAAAGAAAGCTTCTGCCATCAAACACAGGAAAATTGCGAAACCGAACAACCAGATCAATTCGCGTGGCTTACGGTATGAACCGTACATCAGCGCACGTGTCATATGAAGATAAATAATAATGAAGAATGCCGACGCACCAGTTGAATGTGCATATCGCACAAACCAGCCAGCAGGTACCTCTCGCATAATATACTCAACGGAGGCAAACGCCAGGTTAGCATCAGGCTTGTAATGCATGACCAGGAAAATACCAGTGACAATCTGTATCACCAGCACCAACATTGCCAGAGAACCAAAGATGTACCAGAAGTTAAAGTTCTTCGGTGCGTAGTATTGACCCCATTGATCATTCCATAGCTTGGTCAACGGAAAACGGGAATCTACCCAATTCAGCGCCTTAGCAGCAATAGGTGCATCTGCTGGCAGCTTCTTTTCAACAAAAGCCATGATTAAGCCTCGCCTTTCTGATCTTTACCGATGACAATTTTAGTGTCCGACAAATACATATGGCGTGGCACGTCCAGATTTTGCGGAGCTGGTTTGTTTTTGAAAACACGACCAGCTAGGTCGAAAGTCGAACCATGGCATGGGCACAAGAAACCACCTGCCCAGTCATCCGGTAAAGATGGCTGCGCACCAGCCTGAAATTTAGAACTTGGGGAACAACCAAGGTGAGAACAAATACCGACTGCAATCAACACATCTGCATGCTCTTTACGGGAGCGACTCTGTTTATCGCAATAGTCAGGTAATTCCATCGTGTACGGCTTCAACGATTTTGGATCAGCAACCTTGTCTTCAGTGCTAGCAAGACTCGCCATCATTTCCGGCGTGCGCTTGAGTATCCAAACTGGCTTACCGCGCCATTCTACTGTTCTCATCTCACCCGGATTTAAAGTCGAAATATCTACTTCTACCGGCGCACCTGCCGCCTTAGCACGTTCAGACGGCTGAAAAGTGCTGACTAGCGCACCTGCCGTTGCTAAACCTGCAACACCACCCGCCGCGCACGTGGCGACGAGTAAGCCGCGGCGGCCAGAATCGACCTGCTTTTCAATACTCATACCAACCCCAATCTGTCAAAAATCAAAACTTGTCGAAGCATAAACCTACTTCTAGCAACCTTAAATTATAAAGGAGCCGAGAGTGGTTTTAAAGCAAAAGTTGTTTATAGGTTCAAACTGCGGCGCTTTTTTTCAGTTTTGTCGGTTATTTTGATGCTTTCCGTTGATTATTTCCTATCAAGCAGAAAACGCTCAAAGTAATCGACACAAAGTTTGACAAATAAACCACCATGTAATTTGCCTTTGCGGATTAGAATATTGCTGCTTTGTCATACATAACCTGGGAGTCAACATGAGCATGATGCAAGAATTTAAGAGTTTTGCCAGCAAAGGCAATGTGGTTGATTTAGCGGTCGGCGTCATCATTGGTGCAGCGTTTGGCAAGATTGTTGACTCTTTGGTAGCTGATATTGTGATGCCTGTTGTCGGTAAAATTTTCGGTGGTTTAGATTTTTCCAACTACTATGTAGCGTTAAATGGTCAGGCTAGCGGCCTTACCTTGGCAGAAGCAAAAAAAGCTGGTGCCGTACTGGCATACGGTAATTTCATCACGATTGCACTTAACTTTGTTATTCTGGCTTTTCTGATTTTTCAAATGGTAAGAATGTTTAACAAGATGAAAAAAGACGAGCCAGCTGCAGCGCCGGTGACACCTGAAGATGTGATTTTGCTGCGTGAAATTCGTGATGCCTTAAAAAAGTAACACGCACTTACAGTAAAACTTAAACATAAAAAAAGCCGCTAATTTCAAAGTAACTTTAAGAATCAGCGGCTTTTTTATATCAAACTGGATTATCGATATCGACAAAATAATGCGCTAACCCAAACTTCTCAGCCAGATGTTGTCCCAAAGCCTGTATGCCGTATCGTTCAGTCGCATGATGTCCGCATGCCAGATAAGCCACACCAGACTCACGCGCCAGATGCACGGTGGGTTCCGAAATTTCTCCGCTTAAGTACACACTGGCACCGGCACTGATCGCCTGATCCAACATGTTTTGTGCTGCGCCGGTACACCATGCGATCTTAGCGACTAGCTGCTCTGGATCACCAATCAACAAAGGCTTGCGACCCAATCGTGCTTCAATTTGTGCGGCCAGTTGTCCGACGGTACGCAGAGAGGCATCCTCAGCGATGCCGATCCAGCCCAGATCATCCTCACCAAATCGCGATTTTGGTAACAAACCCAATCGCTGCGCCAGTTGTGCGTTATTACCGAGCTGAGCATGCATATCCAACGGCAAATGGTAGGCGAACAAAGAAATATCATGCTCTAGCAACAGCTTTAACCTCTTGTGCTTTTGCCTGATGACTCGCATGTCTTCGCCGCGCCAAAAATAGCCGTGGTGTACCAAGATCGCATCGGCTTGTAAATGAACCGCTTTTTCCAGCAGCGCCAAACTGGCCGTGACCCCGGTCACGATACGTTTTATCTGTTCACGCCCTTCCACCTGTACGCCATTTGGGCAATAATCACGAAAGCGGTTAATCTGTAGCTCTTCTGCCAAATAGTCCGATAGCTTTGCTCTCGTCACTGATTGCGGCTGTGTCATTTTCACTTGATTCATTTTTTTCTGGTTCCTCTATGCGACGTCTCTGGCTCTTATTTGCGCAAACCATTACGGTGGCTTTAGCACTCTGGTTTATTGTAACCACCTTAAAACCAGAATGGGCAAACAAGGGGTTCAGCGGCAATCAAAGCCTGCGCATGGCGTCCACAGTCACGTTGCAAGAAGCGCCCGTTAATTCGGTCGCCAGCCAAAGTTCGTATCGCAATGCGGCCAAGCGCGCGATGCCATCAGTGGTCAATATTTACACCTCAAAAGAGGCGAAGCAGACCAATAATCCTTTGTTGAACGACCCATTCCTTAAGCGCTTTTTTGGCGATCAGCAAAATCAACAGGCCGAAAAACAAGTCAGCCTTGGCTCTGGCGTCATTCTCAGTCCAGAGGGATATATCCTGACCAACAACCATGTGGTTGAAGCTGCTGAAGAAATTGATATCGTCTTAGCCGATGGGCGCAAATCGATTGCCAAAGTCATCGGCACCGATCCAGAGACCGATTTGGCTGTGATTAAAATTGATTTACCGGATTTGCCTGCAATCACATTAGGACATCCTGAACAATCCAGCGTCGGTGATGTGGTGCTGGCGATTGGCAATCCGTTTGGCGTTGGACAAACAGTAACGATGGGGATTATCTCTGCGCTGGGGCGCAATCACCTCGACATCAATACTTTTGAAAATTTTATCCAGACCGATGCCGCCATCAATCCCGGCAACTCGGGCGGCGCATTGGTCGATGTCAACGGCAACTTATTAGGAATTAACACTGCGATCTATTCCCGCAGCGGCGGCTCGCTGGGGATAGGCTTTGCAATTCCTGTAACAACCATCAAAACGGTGATGGAATCAATCATCAAAAATGGGCAAGTCGTGCGCGGCTGGATCGGCGTAGAACCTCAAGATATCACGCCAGAACTGGCAGAAAGTTTTGGTATCAAACAAAAATCTGGGGCGATTATTGCGGGCGTAATTCGTGGTGGACCAGCGGATAAAGCAGGCATCAAGCCCGGAGATATTTTGCTGGCGATTGAAGGCAAACCGGTCGCCGATACTACTGAGATGCTGAATCTGATTGCGCAATTGCCACCCAACCAAAAAGCTAAAATTGCCGTTTTACGCAATACCGCTGAATCAACGTTTGAAGTATTTATAGGTAAGCGCCCCGTTCTTAAGCGAGAAGAATAAGCGACTCATCGCACTCATGAAAAAAGTTAATATGCTGCTGCGCTAGTATGATTTAGCCGATATTTTATCTGGAATGCATAATCAGCCTGCTAGTGAGCATTGAATATACTCCCGCCATGTATATTTAATTGTCCAATCAATTAATGCACAATACGACATTTTTCATAAAAATGAGGGGGAGTATATTGAAATTAGTGCGCATTTTGATCAATTCAAATGTTTAAACGATGCATAGGGTTTGCTTTACATCCCTGCACTACACAATAGAAAATATACATTTAATACATGATTCACCAGCACTTAAAAGACGCAAAGGCACGCAATGCATATCCGTGATTTAAAACGCTTTCTGTTCGAATTATCCGAAAACAATAACCGCGCTTGGTTCGTCATGAACAAGCCTCGCTACGATATTTTACGCGCTGAATTTTTAGAACTCGTGACTGATCTGATCGCTAACATCAGCAAATTTGATCCGGCGATCATTGGTTGCGCGCCGAAAAAAGCTTTGTTCCGTATCAACCGCGACATGCGCTTTTCTGCGGATAAATCACCTTATAAGACTACTTTTTCGGCCTCGATTTTGCCTAGCGGTCGCAAGAAACCTAGCGAAGGTGGCGGCCCTGCTTATTACTTCCAGATTGATGCCACGGGACGATTGTTCTTCGCTGTGGGCGAATACATGCCGCCATCGGATCGCTTGCGCGCCATCCGCAATCAGATCCTGGCTGATCCAGAGGGTTTTTCTAAAGTCTTAAAAAATAAGGGGCTAAAACAAATTTTTGGTAGCTTGCAAGAGGAAGGGAAATTAACGCGTCCGCCCAAAGGCTTTGATCCAGAATCACCGCACATCGA
>JANXTO010000362.1 GCA_025352365.1 Undibacterium sp.
AACAACAGCTTTAAACGGTGCGTCATCTCTACGCATCATGATGCCGTACGGTTCAATTGACAGCGCTTCTTTGCTGATTTCATAATCGGCAGGTGCTTTGGAATTCGCTGCTAAAGACGCCAACAAAATATCATCCATGACAAAAGCGACGGCACGACCAGTTTCTACCATCAAGAATGCTTCAGCATGATCTTTAGCTGGCAAAATATTGATGCCCAGATTTTGATCTGCATTGAGTTGGGTTAACTGCTTGAGGTTAGAAGTACCTGAGGTTGACACAACCGATTTGCCACGCAAGTCCGCCAAAGTTTTTACGCCTGAGGATTTTTTAGACAAAATACGATTTGCAGTAACGAAGGTAGTCGGTGCAAAGGCAACTTGCTTTTGACGTTCTACATTGTTAGTAGTGGAGCCGCACTCCAGATCGACCGTGCCGTTTGCCATCAAAGGAATACGTGTGGCAGAAGTTACTGGATTGAGCTTGACATTGAGTGCCGTCAAACCTAATTGTTTTTGAATTGCTGTGACCACTTTGAGGCACAGATCAACTGAGTAACCTTGATATGACTGTTTGTCATCGAGGTAAGAAAAAGGGATGGAAGAGTCACGCACACCGAGGGTAATCGTGCCTGTTTCTTTAATTTTTTTCAGTGTTCCAGTTTCTTGCGCTTGTGCTACACCTGCAGTTCCTACGATTACACCAGCAGTTACTAGGACAGAAAATAATGTCGATAATTTCATACAGTCTCCAAGAGTTACATCGAAAATATTACATAACGAGTTTACCAAAACCACTTATACAGAAAACGTTTTTTCTCCCTTTTGCGGTACGTGATATTACTTACCAGTTGCATGTAAAAGACAGCTTAACGGAGTAAGTTTTTGGTCTATTTCAGCACTGCAATTCTTTAGATTTGACGACTTATTTTGTCGACTTCTTTTTTCCATAGATTTCGCCAAATTAATCTGCCACTTTATCGGACGGGAAACGAATAGTGTCCCTCAACAAAAATCCCATTGGCATATTCAGATTGGTCGATTTGGGAGGCACTGGTTGCTGAAACCATTTTGTGTACAACTTATTGATATCGCCATCTGCCATGAGGTTGGCGATTTCACGATCAACAAATGCCTTAAATGCAGGGTCGTCTTTGCGCAGCATAATGGCGTAAGGCTCGGTGGATAAACCATCGCCAACAATGACAAATTTGCTTGGGTCTTTGCTATTGGCTCTTAAGCCATACAGCAGAACATCATCCATTGGGAAAGCTGCTGCCTGACCTGACTCAACCATCGCGAAAGAATTATTGTGATCGTTTGCCTCTACCAGCTTCAATCCAAGTGAACGTACTTTGTCGCGGTCACCCAAGAGTTTGACTGAGGTTGTCCCTTTGGTCGTGACAACGGTTTTTTCTTTAAGATCGATCCAGTTATTGATGCCGGAATCTGCACGAACCAGCATGCGGGAGGTCGCGAAAAAATGTGGAATGGTGAAAGCGACTTGCTTGCGTCGTTCTGCATTATTGGTGGTTGAGCCACACTCCAGATCGGCTTTACCTTCAACAATACTTGGGATACGTGTGCTACCAGTTACTAATAAATAATTAACTTTGAGCTGCGGTAGTTTGAGTTCTTTTTTGATGGCGTCGACAATCCTGAGGCAGATATCGACGGAGTAGCCAATCGGTTTTTTATTTTCAGATAAGTAAGAGAACGGGGACGACGCCTCACGATGAGCAATCGTGATCGTTTGGGTATCTTTGATATGGGCGAGCGTATCGGCAGCGTTTGCAAGCGTGACGCAACAACTCAGCACAAAGAACATGCCTATTTTGCTAATACTATGCTTAACTTTCATCTTGATTCCTCAGGTGATACAGAAGTTACTTCTGTGCAAAACTCAGGATGGTAAGTGCAAATACCCGTTTGACTCAACAGAAAAGAACTAATCCCACAAAACAATCTCATGCCTTGATATGAAAAAAATAAATTTACTCAAAGCAAGGTAAAAATATCAGCAAAATACGTGCCACAAACATGAAACTTACTACAACAATAAGGCAAGCCAAATATGACAACACATCCATCACCGCAGAAGCGATTGATGGATGTTATTTTTCCACTATCGCTATGATTAATTAACCGATAGTGGAATGGTACGAACTATTTAATACTAGATATTATGGATATAAACCACGTACTTCGCGTGCTTGCAAAACTCGGGAACAACCAATAATAAACGCTGCAGTGCGCAGAGAGACATCTTTT
>JANXTO010000039.1 GCA_025352365.1 Undibacterium sp.
CTTTTCTATCGATTTTTTTGAATATGGTTTTCGGTAACATCCGGTAAATGTACCACATGATTTTTTGTCGTCAAGCAAATATCGACATAGCCGTATTTATGAAACGATTGGATAATTTTAAAACGATGGGCGGGGAAAAGCGCAGAACAAAGTAGAACAAAAAAATGGTAAAGATCGGTAAAGTCCGGTAAATAATTTAATGTTTTACTATTTTTAGTGGGAGTGAAATTTGGAATTTTTGGATGGAAATTCTTTCGTCAAAAAAATAAAAAAACCCTGTAAAGCTTTGATTTCATTAGCTTTACAGGGTTTTCTAAATTACTTATAACATGAGAATTTTATTGGTGCCGAGAGCCGGAATCGAACCGGCACGCCTTGCAGCGCGGGATTTTGAGTCCCGTGCGTCTACCTATTCCGCCATCTCGGCAACGCAAGCCAAGATTATGACAGAGCGGCAAAAATATTGCAAGAGCGCACTAGCATTCTTGCTTTGCTGGCGCTGATTTAGCTTAATTTATCGCCATATTGTTGCGATCTCGTTGTTTGGATGTCGTTTTTTGCTATTGCGCTTTTAGGATACTGGCGATTGCTCCGAACAATTCATCCATCTGTGTTTGATCAATGATCAGTGGTGGTGACAGCGCAATGATGTCGCCAGTGGTGCGGATTAAGACGCCTTTTTCCCAGAAACATTTGAGGAACACGTCAAAGGCGCGTGCGCCGGGTTTGCCTGGAATACTTTCTAATTCTATGCCGCAAACCAGACCCAGATTGCGGATATCTTTGACGTAGGGCAGACCTTGCAAGCTGTGAGCTGCCTGTTCAAAATAGCTAGCATTTGTGGCAGCGCGGCCGAACAGTTTTTCTTCTTTGTACACATCAATCGTCGCAATCGCCGCGGCGCATGCCAGTGGATGTGCGCTGTAGGTGTATCCGTGGAAAAATTCGATAGTGTTCTCTGGCGCTGCATCCATAAATGCATCATGCACTGCTTGTTTGACGATGACTGCGCCCATCGGCACTGCCGCGTTGGTCAGGCCTTTGGCACATACAATCATGTCCGGAATAACGCCAAAATAATCAGCCGCAAACGGTGTGCCGAGGCGACCGAATCCAGTAATAACCTCATCAAAAATCAGCAGAATGCCGTACTTGTCACAAATTGCTCTTATTTTTTGCAAGTAGCCTTTGGGCGGCAAGATGACGCCGGTTGACCCTTGTAATGGTTCAACAATCACCGCGGCGACAGTGGATGGATCATGCAGGGCGAGCAAGCGTTGTTCTAACTCATCCGCCATCTCAGCGCCATGTTCTGGTATACCGCGGCTGAAGGCATTTTTTGCGATATTTAAAGGATGGCGCAGATGATCAACTGCCGGCAGAGCCGGGCCAAAATGTTTACGGTTGCCAGCAATGCCCCCGACAGAAATACCACCAAAACCAACACCGTGATAACCACGCTCGCGCCCGATCAGGCGATGTCGCATGCCGTCTCCGCGTACCCGATGATAAGCCAGCGCCATTTTTAAAGCAGTATCGACGCCTTCAGACCCGTCATTACAAAAGAACACGCGGTTCAATCCCTCTGGTGCAATCGAGACTAATTTGCTGGCAGCCTCAAATGCCAGCGGATGTCCCATCTGGAAGGTGGGCGCAAAATCCATACGCGCTGCCTGTGTTTGAATCGCCTTCACGATGTGCGGGTGTCCATGCCCTGCATTCACGCACCATAAACCTGCGGTTCCATCCAAAATTTGTCGTCCGTCGTCCGTAGTGTAATGCATGCCCGCGGCGGCGACCATCAGACGCGGTTTGGTTTTGTATTGACGATTGGCGGAAAACGGCATCCAGAAATGTTCTGTGTTCAGAGGAGAGCTCATGGTCTTAAGTCCTGATGGAGTAAAATTTTTTGCGGGCTGCTTTGATTGTGACACTCCTGATTAGCTTACTCAAGAGCTTGTTTGATTAAACTGAGGACTTACGCAAAACTGCCCTAGCTGCACTAAAGTGCCGTCGTCGTCGCCAGGCCTTGCTGTGACAGTTTTGCGTAAGTCCTAAAACTATAAAGATCTGGACTTCAGTTGGGGTACGTTAGCGAACAGACTGGATTTAGCGGTCAGTTCATTCTGATCTTTGTAAAAACTTTCAGTTAAAAGGCGACGTAATGAAAATCCTTACCTGTGTAGATAAAGCCTACGAAAATATGAACTTCCACGAGCTCGCCAATGCGCCGGTCGATGCCTTGCTAGGCGTTAGCGCCAAGGATGCTGAGTTACTAAAAAAGGCATTTAACGTCACTACTATCCGCGAACTTGGACACCTTAAATTCGTTAAATGGGCGATAGCCATAACGACTTTGGCAGATGAGATAGAAACGAAAGAAGATAAAGCCAGAGAGTGTTTGCTAGATGATGCGCTGGAAATGTCATTTCCCTCCAGCGATCCAATTTCCGTTAATTCTGGCATCACCAGGATTGAAGTCGCGCCCGACATGGTGGATGCCAGCACGGACCATCAAAATAGCTTATTGATCGAGCCGCCAAATAAAACTAGCCATAATTAATGTTGGTTAGTGATTTAAGGGGAGTATTGCTAGATTAGTCTAAATCGTCTAAGTAATCATTGGACGATTTGGCATTGAATACACATACACTATCCTAGTATATGTAAAACTCTTTAATACTTACGCAAAACCCCAGCTGCTTTGCAGCGATTAGCCGTAGTGAAGTGCTGTCCTAGTCGCTACGCTTTGCTGGCACAATTTTGCGTAAGTCCTGTTATTAAAGCCTAGCGAAAAAATCACTTTTACTGCATCAGCTTTTCTAGCTATTTTCTATTCACTCAGCAATTCAGCCACCGATTGCATCCCGTCGATATGCTCAGACACGACGCGTACCATCACGATAATCGGCACGCCTAGTAACAAGCCCCAGATTCCCCATAGCCAGCCCCAAAATAGTAAGCCGATGAAGAGCGCCGCCACATTCATTTTGGCGATTCTGCCGGTCATCCAGGTAGTAATGAAAGTACCGACCAAGACCGTCACCACTAGCGTCGCTCCGGTCACTAACAAGGTTTGCGACAAAGATCCAAACTGCATAAAGGATGTTGCTCCTAGCGCCAATGTGATGATGACCGGACCAAAATACGGAATGATATGCAAGCATCCCGCAGCGACCGCCCAGGCACCGGCATTTTCTAATCCTAACCAGCGAAAAACTACCCACAGCAATAAGGCTAAAAGCAGATTAGTGACCAATAGCATAAACATATAGTTCTGGATTGACTTATTAATGTCATCAAGAATATGCACAGTCACTTTTTTGGATGACAGCGATGGTCCGGTGATTTTGACGAGTTTTCGCTTGAAGCTATTGCCGGATAAGAGGAGGAAAAAGATCAGAAAAATCAAGACAGTGATTTGACCGACGACACTAGCCGCACTCACCGATCCTGCCAACAGCCAGTCCTGTATTTTGAACGGGGGAGTCGCAACAATCACGGTGGTAGGTGTTTGCCGCGAACTTGGGCGCACGCTACTGGATTGATTTGCGGCCTTCTCAATCTCGTTTGCGATTGCCTGCATTTGTTGCATCGTGCTTGGCTGATTGTCTTGTGTTTTGGTGATCGCTTGCGATATTTGCCGCGCTGCGTCGGGCAAACTGACCAGAATAGAATTAAATTCGGTACGCAGAGAATTACCAACGACGCCTGCGCCACACAGAATCGTGATTAGCACCAAGCTGGTACCAAAAACACGTGGAATTTTAATGCGTTCCAGCCAGACCACGACCGGATTCAATGTGTAAGAAATGATGATGCCAAAGACCAGCGGAATAAAAAATCGCTGTGCAGTTTGTAGTGCAAAAACAAAAGCAACGGTGGCTAATATGGTCAGCGCCAAACCGCGGGCATTGACTGGAATGTGGATGGTAGGTGGTGCAGATGATTTATTGATGGACAACAAATCACTATCGCTGATTTGTATGATCGACGGGCGATCATCTTGTGGATCAGTATTGCTAGGAGTATTGGCTGTGATGTTTGGCATGCTTTCAGCGGCAACATCTTTATGTTGAGGGGCACTCATTTTTTTACCCTATTGACGTTAACCGGCTAACTAGCAGCAATTCTCCATCGACTATCAGCATGGTGAATCATTCGTACTCTCAATGCAAAGCGGGCAATGCATTTGACTTGATATTGATTTACATGACCATTGATGTGGCTACATAAATCAGTATTGTCTTAACAGTACCCGCTTGCATATTAGATGCGAGTTGATTTTTAATCAGCTCGCATCTAGGTCGAAACACACTACATATCACGCAATATTATTTGACGTGCATATCGTTTTTAACCGATTTCACACCTTTAACACCACTGGTAACTTCTACGGCTTTGTTGATGTCAGCCTGTGATGATACGAAGCCGCTCAACTGAACAATACCTTTGAATGATTCAACATTGATCTCACGGGATTTCAACATTGGTTCGTTCAAGATTGCTGCTTTTACTTTGGTTGTGATAACTGTGTCATCAACGTACTCGCCTGTACCTTCAGATTTTTGTGTGGATGCGCAACCAGCTACAGCGATAAGAGCGAAAGAAAGCAAAGCTGTTGCAAAACGTTTAGACATATTCATGATAATGATCCTTCAAAAGTGATTAGAATTAGCTTGGTGATCGAACTTCGACAATCAAGATTTTTACTGCAATAGAGCTAAACTACCGGTCAAACTTAAAACCTAAATTTCAAGTAATAAACTTTAAGTGTTGAACTTTAAGTACGGAACTTATTTACCAAACTGTGATTTAGCACCAGCGACACAACTATCTTTTGATGGGCCTGCTAAAGCATCACATTTTTCCAGAGCGACTTTGTAGTTGGCTTCTACTTTGTCATCTCTTGCATCAACACGTGCCTCAACTACTTTTTTGTCTGCTTTGGCATCTGCTTTGGCTGCAACCATAACAGCCTTCGCTTCTTTTACACAGACATCTTTCTCATTGCCGGTTTTGCTATCGCACTTTGTTTTTGCAACGTCATAATCTGCATTTGCCATTGCGTTGCGGGCGTCGGTGCGGGCACTGACAGTATTTTTGTATTGTGCTTCTGCATCTGCTTTAACGTGTTTGCGGGCGGATTCAGCTTCTGCTACGCAAACATCTTTTGGATTTCCAGCCAGCGCATTGCATTTTTCACGTGATACTTTGTAATCGGTATCTGCGGTTTCTTTTGCTGCTTTAAAGCTTGCTTTGGCCTCTGCCGTCGCTGCAACGGCCATGTTGGTAAAACCCAGAGTAGCTGCGCTGATCAGGATGATTGAGAGTGCTTTTTTCATGTAGTGCTCCTTGATATTATTAAAATCGCTTACGGAAAAATGCCGCATGCGGTTTACTACTTTCGACTAAATGTCTGGCTAAGAAGTACGGATTTCTTTAAGAAATTTCTGAAAAGCCTTCACTTGCTTATCCGCCTCGTCCTTGTCTATGCCATATGCTTCCTGAATCTGGCCCAGCAACTGGTCACGTTTGCCTGCGATGACGTCAATATGATCATTTGTCAATTTGCCCCATTGCGCTTTTACTTGACCTTTGTATTGCAGCCAGTTTCCTTCGATTACATCCCAGTTCATTATTTTCTCTACATAGTCTTAAAGTGAGTGATGACAACGACATCAGTTGCTGGCATCACATGAATTTATTTGCGTTACTTTTGCAGCGATTTTGCCTTTGTCAAAAATTCGAGTCTAGCTAAATCCCTCGTCCGCTAATCAGGCGCAGCAAGATCATGATGACGGCCACCACTAATAAAATATGGATGAAGCCACCAATGGTGTAAGAAGTGACCAAGCCAAGTAGCCACAAGATAATTAGAACAACAGCGATGGTATAAAGCATGATTTCTCCTCAAGAATTTTATTCAATGGTGTCGATGAAACTAGTTGTAATTCGCTATTTTTTCAGTGCATCAAATTAAGAAAATCAGCGCTTACAACATTCAACATCGTAGTACTAAGTATGCAAGCTGCTTGCATCAGGTTCTGTTCGCTGGCGTACACAACATGTAAATAGTTAATTAAATTCGTATTGTTTTAGATAAATTTGGATAAACATTAACCGTTGGACTGTAAATTGCCATCAACAATCTTTACCCGGTCACCAGAGCGCCATTGCGGTGGATTGGTTTGGTGTACGGTGCGGCTTGATCCATCTTCCATGCGGATAGAAATATCGTAGCTATTACTGGCATTGACCCGACCTTCGATTTGATTACCAGCGACTGCGCCGCCAATTGCGCCTAGCACTGTGGCAGCTTCTTTACCATGGCCGCCGCCCACCTGATTACCTAACAAGCCACCGACTACCGCACCACCAATTGCACCGACGCCACTACCTTGTGCACGGGTGTTGATCTCGCGTATCGATTCCACTATCCCGCAGTTGTAGCATGGGAGTTTGTTAGAAGGCCGATAGTCATCGTTAGCCGCGGCATAAGTTTGCTTGTGGTGCACAGGCGCGGGTGTAGTTGCGCGCGGCGTTGTATTTGGATTATTTAAATTGTTTGGATTGTTTGTGTTGGCTTGAGTTGCCGCTTGATCAGCTTGCGTTAATGCACCGTTATTATTGCTACCGATCGAGGTTGGAATCCATCCCATGATGGCGGCAATACCAGCCGCACAGAATAAAGTCACAGCAAGACCTGCAATAATAATCATCGGGTGCAGTCTGGATTTGGGGAAACTATTGGTAGGCGTCGTCATGATAAATTCTTCCTTGAATATTTTGTTATGAGTTATTTTTTATTTGGCTCGCTAAGCTAGTTTGGTAGCTAGGCGAGCCAGATTGATGGCAGATTATTTAGGTTTGACCTGGTTGCCGATCACACCGCCAACTGCTGCACCACCGACGGTGCCAACCGCGCTACCGCCAGTCAGTACCGCGCCAACGACAGCACCGGCACCTGCGCCTACGGCGGTATTTTTATCCTGGTTAGACATGCCAGCACACGCTGTCAAGCCGAACATCAGAGTGATAGTTGCAACGTAGCCGCTTAATTTTTTGATCGTATTCATGATTAAACCTTTTTGAAAAGAAATTAAAAAATTGGATGGTGACGAGTCGTTACAGTCTTTACAGCCGTTACGATAGCGTCACCGATATCCTAGTTATTTCAAACGCATATCGTTTTTAACTGCAGTCACACCATTGACGCCACGTGCCACTTTGATTGCAGTATCAATATTCTCTTGCGAGCGGACAAAACCACTTAACTGGACTGCGCCTTTAAACGTCTCTACATTGATTTCGCTGACCTTTAATGTAGGCTCGTTCAGGATTGCTGCTTTGACTGATGTGGTGATGACGGAATCATCGACATACTGACCAGTGCTCTCTTGTTTTGGTGTGGCGGCACAGCCGACGATAGTCGTGAGCATGAGTGCGGCGATCAGGCTAGATACAATTTTGAAGTTTTTCATTTTTATTCCTTGATGTAGTTTGTTTGGTTTGCGTAATCTGCGTAATTTCTTTAACGCTGCTACAGCAAGTAGCTATGCGATGAGGCTAGATTGAGGCTTGGCTCGATTTACTTCTGTACGTTAGCGCACGTAGTATTTAATTTTTTTATTTAGCTTTTGAAGTGCTGTTACGAATACTTTTGGGTACCGTATTTTCTGAAGGGCGGCGGGCGCTAGCAAGGTACTGACTGTATGCCTGCATTCAGCGAGATTTGATGTGGAAACTAGACGACAAGCTAGCTGTTACGCGGACAAAAAATGAACTGAAAACCGACTCAGTATTTAAACTGAACGTCAGTTGATATAAATATACTCCCCATTAAATTTATAGAAATTAGTCTATCGTCCAATGATTATATGGGTAATTTAAATATACCTATTAGGAGTATATTTAATTACTCTTAAAAAATGTGGTTGATCGTACTTTAGTCCGCTACGCGTAATCAGCTAATAATTAGGCTAGGCATCTACTTAGATCATCGGTCACGCAGGCAAGCATAATCCATCATTTACTCAGCCGTCTGCAACAAACTTCGCTCGGATTCCAGCAGTTTTTCAAACGCATCGGCGGCGACGGCTCGGCTGAATAAATAGCCTTGCACCTGGTCGCATCCATGTGCCCGTAAGTAGTCTAATTGTTCGGTAGTTTCCACCCCCTCTGCAATTACTTTTAAACGCAGGCTATGGGCGAGTGAGATGATTGATGCAACGATGGCAGCGTCATCGGCATCCACCGTAATATCATTAACGAAGGACTGGTCAATTTTTAGTACATCAATCGGAAAGCGTCGTAAATACGACAGGCTAGAGTAGCCGGTACCAAAATCGTCGATAGAGATATGGATGCCTAAGCTCTTAAGATTGCGCAAAATCGCAATCGCGCTTTCAACATCGCTCATCACCATACTTTCTGTCAGTTCTAGATCTAAGGATGAGGCATCTAATCCAGTCGCATCCAAAATATCGGAGATTGATTGCACCAGCATTTTTTGGGTGAACTGGCGAGCAGACAAATTGACCGCGACCCGCAAATGCGCAAAGCCAGCGTTGTGCCACGCTTTGGTATGCAAGCATGCCGTGCGGATGACCCAAGCACCAATCGGTATGATTAAGCCCATCTCTTCTGCCAGACTGATAAAGCGTGCCGGTGCAATCATGCCGTGTACCGGATGATTCCAGCGCAGTAGTGCCTCCATCCCGACGATACGTCCATTGCTTAAATTGATCTGTGGTTGGTAGTGGATCACAAACTCATTACGTTCTAACGCATGACGTAAATCTGCTTCAATACTTAGCCGGTCCAGCGTGCGCTCGTTCATTGCCGGCGTATAAAACTGGAAGCTATTACGGCCCATTTCTTTGGCGCGGTACATGGCGATATCGGCGTGTTTGATCAGACCTTCTGCCGTTACGCCATCCAAAGGATAGGTCGCTATGCCGATGCTACAAGTTAAGAAAAATTCATAGTCACTTAGCATCAATGGTTGAGCGATGGCATCCATGATCTGCTGTAATAAAGCGAGGCCAATGGTATTAGTATTACCATCGTCAGTTTGCTCTGGCAGCACCAGGACAAACTCATCGCCGCCAAGTCGCGCTACCGTATCGGCCTCGCGCACCGCAGATTGTAAGCGTCCAGCCAAAGTTTTTAATAGTTCATCACCGGCCTCATGGCCAAGGGTGTCATTCACAAAATTAAAACGGTCAATATCAACAAACACGACCCAGATAGAATTGTTATTGGCGTTGCTATTGCCGTCCCCGGTGCTATTTTTATTCCGGTTAGCGTTGCTAATCGCCTGGGTCAGGCGTTCGCGCAGGAGATTGCGATTGGCAAGGCCAGTCAGGCTGTCATGTTTGGCCTGGAACTTCAGCTCGGCCTCAAACCGCATTACCGCCGAGATGTCATATTGCGCGACGACAAAATGGCTGATGATGCCGCTATCATCTTTTACTGGTGCGATAAAAAGGTCACTCCAATAACCGCTACCATCTTTGCGGTGATTACGCAGCAGTGCATGCCCCTCGCGCTGCTCACGCAGGGCAGTACGTATCTCTTCTATATTTTGCTGATCCTGACCGCTGCCTTGCAAAGATTCCAGGCTGCGGCCGACGACATCAGCTGCGGTATAGCCACTGATATTCTCAAAAGCCGGATTAACATATTCAATCGCGTAATGTGGTGCGTCGGCACTGCAAATGATGATGGCATTGGACGATACTTCAATCACCTTTTCCCGCAAGCGTAAAGATTTTTCTGTGCGTTTGCGCAGTGCCAAATCTTCGCATAAACGTAGGTTGGCAAATTGTAAGGCTGCGGTACGCTCACCCGCCACCCGTTCTATGATGGCCTTGCGTGAGACTAAAGAATAAACATACGCGGCTGCTAGCAGACTAAATAAGATGCCACCTAACAGCACATATAAAGAGCCATTATTATTGGCCGTGAACAGCACGGGTGTTTTTGCAATCTCAATGTGCCAGGGATTACCGCCAAATGTGAAATTATCCTTGAGCGTGACAGCGCGATCATAAAAAAGCCAGCGTGGTAGCAAAGAGAAATTATTGTCGGTGCTTGGCTGTGCTCTAGCTTTAGTTCCCGCTGTAGTTCCATCTATACTTCCAGCGCCAGCGCTATCAGCCACAGCAGTCGGGTTATTAGGTAATAGATCAGAGGCAGCATCGTGCTGGAATGCCAGATATTGTGGATCATTCCCCGGCCCTGCATAAATGCTGATCGCCAAGCCCGGCATGGCTAAAAAACCTCGGCTGCCGAGTATGCTGTCGATCAAATGATCTACCCGCAAGATTGCTGCGGTTTCTCCAATCACCGCGCGATTGCGTGATGCGGCGGTATCTAGCGGCGCACCTTGCAAATAGACCGGCACCATCAGCATAAAACCTATGTGCCAGGTTTTATGCTGCATGACCGGTATCAGGCTGGTCGCGGTTGCTAGACCCGTGGAGCGTGAACGTAGTCTGGCCTGTGTCTGATCCGCCGTAATGGCGGTATCAACGCCCAGCAGTTGCTCGTTGGTCGCGCTCGGTTCTATGTACTCAACGACGTTGTAACTATCACGCAGGCCAGCAGGTTTTTGCTCATCATCGACCACTTCGGTCAGCTTAAAATTGGGCAGGCGCTGACGCATCCTTGCTTCGTAGATCTGGCGATCGCTTTGCATGACAAGACGCTGAAAACTCAGTGCCTGAATTTGCGGATAGCGTTGTAGCAGCGGCGCGGTGAAGCTTCTAAATTGCTCACGACTTACCACACCCACGCTACGGAATAATTGATTCAGCACCATCAACTGCTCGGCTGCATCATGCAGACCCTCTGATACCGCCACCGAGCATAATTTGGCATTCTGCTCGAACTGGATGCTCTGTCGCTCAGATTCCACCCGTCGTATCGATGCAAACAATAAGGCCGTCAGACTCAGACCGATCAGTAAAGTAATCAGGGTCGAGACCGAGACCGAGAAGCGAATACGGCGAAATAGTTTATCCACGATGGTCTTTCAGCAATATCTTTTAACGCAAGACTGCGCGGCTTTTAATGAGTACATGCTATGGCAATGCTATAGAGCAAGCCGATAAAACAACGTATTGACATGAGGGCAGACTTTTGGCCACGACCTTCATTGGACGCAGCTATCAATCAAAGAAGACTTTAATGAGATCGGCTCGTCGTGTATGTGCGATCGCAAACATACGAAGGAGAGTTTTAGCTTATCTGGTGAATGATTAAGTTGGATAAGTAGTAGCCACGTTGTAATGTCAGCATTCTCAAGTACCCTTCAGCGCACACAACGAGCCGCTCTTTAACGCAAAGCAGGCAGCGGTTCCCACGATGTTACAGACTCAACGTACGCCTAATACACTCTAAACAGGTAGCAATATTCTTTAATTTATCGTGCAATTTCAGTGTCAGCTGCATACAGTTGTTTACTATACTCCCCTCTATGTTTTAAAATAATGCCTTGTTGTCCAATGAATATATGGACAATCTGAATATACTTATAGTGAGTATATATTTTTAATGTCAAACATTTAGGTTGTGCAATTAAGTAGAATCGCCACTCCCTGCCGGCACAACTGCGCAGTTGTGCGTTTTCACTTTTATGTGCGGTATCGCACAGACAATATTGTGCAAAAAGGAATATCGTCATGGATCGCGCGCATCTGTGTTGTCTTGCCGCGGCAAAAATCTTTATACGCGACGTCCCCTCACTCTCATGACCGGAAACAAAAAATCTACCATGGCCAGTGCGCATAATCCGAGCCAGAATCACTTGTTAGCCGCTTTGCTCGATGCGGAATATGACCGCCTATCCCCTCATTTAGAATTAGTACCAATGCCTCTTGGCGATGTGCTCTATGAGTCGGGGGGCAAGCTGACGCATGTGTATTTTCCGACGACCTCTATTATTTCTCTGCATTATTTGCTGGAAGATGGAGGCGCCTCAGAGATCGCAGGTGTTGGTAATGAAGGCGTTGTGGGCGTCTCTCTTTTTATGGGCGGCAATAGCACGCCTAGTCGTGCGATAGTACAAACGGGTGGACATGCTTATCGCGTTAAGGCCGATATACTGATGGCTGAGTTTAATCGTGCCGGGCCAGTGCTGCGTTTGTTACTGCGCTATACCCAGGCATTGCTGACCCAAATGTCACAAACCTCGGTCTGTAACCGGCATCACTCGGTAGAGCAACAACTCTGTCGCTGGCTGTTGCTGACTCTGGATCGCGTACCGTCTAACGAGCTGACGATTACGCAAGAACTGATTGCCAACACCTTAGGTGTACGACGTGAAGGTATTACCGAAGCGGCAGGCAAGTTACAGCAAGAGCACTATATTAGTTACCGCCGCGGGCACATCACCGTCGTCAATAGAAACGGTCTGGAAGACAAAGTTTGTGAATGTTATGGCGTAGTAAAAAAAGAATTTGCCCGCTTGTTATCGGACGTGCGTCAACGTTGATTAGTTTTTGATTCGCTTTTAAATCTCTACTGCCTTATTTCTACTTTATCTCCGTTTTATTATTTTTTTGACGGCTTCGCCGTTACCTTGTTTGAGCCGAGGTTAGCGCTCTGGTTTGTGCTCTACAAAAAGTATCAAGGTCAGAATTTATGCTCGTAATGAAAAAATCATCGATCGAAAGACTGATGTTGGTTGGTTTTGGTATGACACTCGTCGTGCTGTTACTAGTGGGCGGCATGGCCTGGAATATTGCCGTACCTGCAGCATCTTTTACCTCGGTAGAGCATACCCGCGAGGTAATTGCCAAACTGGATGCCCTAGGCTCTCAGATTGATAGGGCAGAGAATGGGCAATGGGCCTATTTTTTGACTAAAGAAAAACATTTTCTTGATGAACGTGATTCAGCGTTGGAGGAACTAAGAATAGTTTTCCGGCAAATATCTGAATTGACCAGAGATAACCCCGCGCAGCAAGAACGTATCCGTAAGCTCCAAATCGTATTAGACAAACGTGCCCATATGTTTGTAGATAGCCAGGCCGTTTTCGACACGCAAGGTTTTGAGGGAGCACGCCCTCTATTAAATGATGGCCGCGATACCGCCATCCAAATACGTCAATTTACCGACGAAGCGACTCAAGAAGAACAACGCCTGCTAGCCGAGCGTAAAAGTAGCGAGTTAATGCGTTTAAAAATCATTGTAGTCAGTACCGTCTTATTACTCGCTATCCTGGTGTTTTTAGCCTTGCGCGTCCGATTGGCAATGCGCGGACGTTCAGAACTTCAGCAAGCTATAGACGACGGCCGACAACCTGTGCTCAAAGCTGAGGCACTGCAAAATGCGATTTTTAATAGCGCTAACTTCTCCGTCATTGCGACTGACGCACAAGGTGTAATCCAGATTTTTAACGTCGGGGCAGAGCACATGCTCGGCTATAAAGCGATTGATGTAGTAAATAAAATCACACCGTCCAGTATCTCGGATGAGGGCGAAGTGATCGCCCGCGCTGCTGCCTTAAGCGCTGCTTTAGAGACACCGATCTCGCCCGGATTTGAGGCTTTGGTGTTTAAAGCGTCTCGCGGCATTGAAGATATTTATGAGCTAACTTATATCCGCAACGACGGTAGTCGTTTTCCTGCGATTGTGTCTGTCACAGCATTGCGTGATGAACAAAATAAAGTCATCGGTTACCTCTTGATTGGGACTGATAATACCGCCCGTAAAAAAGTCGAGGCAGAGCAGGCCTTGCTCGATCAGCGACTACGCGATCAACAGTTTTATACCCGCTCATTGATTGAATCAAATGTTGATGCGCTAATGGCGACCGATCTTAAAGGGATCATCAGTGACGTCAATCAGCAGATGGAAGCA
This sequence comes from Undibacterium sp., assembly GCA_025352365.1. Lineage (GTDB taxonomy): Bacteria > Pseudomonadota > Gammaproteobacteria > Burkholderiales > Burkholderiaceae_D > Undibacterium. Next base: position 13,873 of record JANXTO010000039.1, read on the forward strand.
TTAACCGGTTGTACCCGCGATGAGTTGATTGGTGTGCCGTTCAAAAATTATTTTACAGATCCAGATCGTGCTGAGGCGGCGATTACTCGCGCATTAAAAGAAGGCAAAGTCACCAATTACGAGCTGACCGCACATGCCAAAGACGGCAAAGAGACCGTCGTATCCTATAACGCAACCACCTTCCATGACCGTGACCGTAATTTGCAAGGTGTATTTGCTGCGGCTCGTGATGTCACCGAACGCAAGCAATTTGAGCATACCCTGCAAGAGAATAATGTGGAGTTAGAAAGCGCCAAGGCGGCAGCTGAAAAAGCCAACTTAGCAAAGTCAGAATTTTTATCCGGCATGAGTCACGAGCTGCGTACGCCGCTCAACGCCGTACTAGGTTTTGCACAGTTGATGGAGTCAGAAACGCCATCGCCGACGCCAGCACAAAAATTATCTATAGATCAGATCTTGCAGGCCGGTTGGTATTTGCTACGTTTAATTAATGAGATTCTCGATCTGGCAATGATTGAATCTGGCAAAGTCAGCATGTCGAATGAGTCCATGTCACTCACCGACGTATTGCAAGATTGCCGCCTGATGATGGAGCCACAAGCACACAAGCGTGGCATACAGATGACATTCCCTAGAGTAGAGAATCTGTTTTATGTGCATGCAGACCGGACGCGGGTCAAACAGGTTTTAGTCAATTTATTATCGAACGCGATTAAATATAATCGGGATAACGGCGCAGTGATTATCCAATGCCAGATGAATGGCGAAAACCGAATACGCGTCAGTGTGCGGGATACCGGAAAAGGTCTAGAGCCAGATCAGCTAACGCAATTGTTTCAGCCGTTTAATCGCCTTGGAAAAGAATCTGGCGGTGAAGAAGGTACTGGTATTGGTCTGGTCGTCACCAAGCAATTAGTCGAATTGATGGACGGTACGATCGGTGTAGAAAGTACCGTCGATGTTGGATGTACCTTCTGGTTTGAGTTGTCAGCATCCAGCGCACCTAAGCTGATATTTGGCGAGATGGGTGATGACGTAAATACAGAGCAGGCGACTGTGCTAAATGCATCGAACGGTATCAATACCTCAGCCTATAAACGTACTTTATTATATATAGAGGATAATCCGGCCAACATGGCATTGATCAAGCAATTGATTGATCGTCGTAGCGATCTTAAATTATTGACTGCAGTAGATGCACATCTTGGAATTCAGCTGGCGCGCACCTACCAGCCAGACGTGATTTTGATGGATATTAATTTACCGGGTTTAAGTGGATATGGCGCCTTGAAAATTTTGCATGATGACGCCACGACGGCACATATCCCCGTGATGGCGTTGTCCGCCAATGCGATTCCGCGTGATATAGAAAACGGACTCAAGGCAGGCTTTTTTCGCTACCTGACCAAACCGATCAAAGTGAGTGAATTTATGGATGCACTGGATGTGGCATTGCGTTATGCGTCTGAGCATGGCGTGGACAGTAAAGAGCGCAATCTGTAAGCTTGTTAGCGTTGAGGATGTGTTGATGTTTGTCTCAGTTGACAAGAGAGATAACAAGCAAGTGATCATTGCAATAAAGAGCAATAGAAAATAATCGAATTTTTGGAAGAAACTCATGTTAGAAGCAGCCGAGATCCTCAACGCCAGTATCCTCATCGTCGATGACCAAAAAGCCAATGTGATGCTACTGGAGCAAATGCTGAATAGCCGCGGCTATACCAATGTCACGTCCACCATGGATCCGCGCACGGTATGCGATCAACATGCAGCGAGTAAATTTGATTTGATTCTGCTAGATTTGCAAATGCCAGAGATGGATGGTTTTGAGGTAATGGAGGGTTTGAAAAAAATCGACAACAGCGGCTATTTACCCGTGCTGGTCATTACCGCGCAGCCAGGTCATAAGCTACGCGCACTGCAAGCCGGTGCCAAAGATTTTGTCAGCAAACCGTTTGATCTGGTAGAGGTACAAACCCGTATTCACAATATGCTGGAAGTACGTTTGCTTTATAAAAGGCTCGATAACTACAACAAGGTCTTAGAGCAAACCGTGCTGGAACGTACCGCAGAATTACGCGAGAGCGAAGCCCGCTTCAAGAGTTTTACCGAACTGTCGTCCGATTGGTATTGGGAGCAAGACCCGCAAGGTAACTTCACTAGCATCTCTGGCCCCGTGTTTGAAATGTTAGGGATTGATGCTGACGATATGTTAAGGGCGAGCCCCAAAGCCTTAGCCGGCTGGAATGCCGCTGAGCGGGCACAGCTAGATTCCAATATCGCCAGCCGCCGGCCTTTTTTGGATTTTGTCTATAGCCGCACCAATGCCGACGGAACGATCCAATATCTGCAAGTCAGTGGTGAGCCTATGTTCGACACTTCCGCAAGGTTTACCGGCTACCGTGGAATAGGCATGGATGTCACGCATCGCATGCGACCTGAACAGAAATAGCACACGTTTTTTCCACTGTTCGCAGGTGATTTGTTGCCGTGAACGAATAGTGGTTCAGTTATATACCCCTATTAGTATATGTGGAGTGTCCAAGTGAACATTGGACACTGAGACATATTTACTAAAAATAATGGGGAGTATATGTTTTGGCGATCGCGTATAGGTTGGCAGAGAGTAGGGTTGAGGGTGCGCGATGCGCAACTAGCAAACAACAAGCGCCCTAGTGAGCAATCACGCAACCCTTACTTAGCAACAGCTTTAGCACGATAAGTTTTACCCGGCGCTGGTGCCACCGGTGTGACCCTAGCCTCCGCCAGCAATTTGGCGCAGCCACTATCGGCTTCAGGGCCAGTATTGATCAGAGGCAGTAGCGCAGCAACTGGTGCAGCCACGGCCAGCGCAATCGCACCGCCAGCTCTTAAGGCCAGCACACCTTTGTCTACGCTGACTTTAGGATCTTTAAAACTCCCCTGAACATATAGCGGCGCTCTGAGTGAGAAAATACGTAGCCCTTTGCTGTTCGGTTTGATCGTCAAATCCAATTGTTCTTGCGCCATATTGACATTGCCACTGACATCTAAGACTGCATCATCGGTATCAACAATAAAAGTACGGGTTTGCATCACACCATTGGTCACGGCAAAATCGGTTGCCATGCAATTGAGCTTAACTTGCTTGTCACCTGACAAATAAGTCAGTGCAACATTGCCGATATTTAATCCCATCTGCTCTAACAAACGTTTGCTGATGCTGCCCTGATTGATCAGGGTTTTAACCTCACCATTGGATGCTGCTAGCAAACTGGCGATGGAGTTACCGGTTGCCGACAACGATGCATCCCCGTTGATCTCCCCCACGCTGGCTTGCAGTGCATCTAGTGTCGGGAATAATTGCTTGAGCTTTAAATGACGGGCACTGACTTTCATCGTTGCCTTTAATACTTTTGCGGTTGGCGGCTTTTCTTCCATCGGATTTGTCGCTATTTGATTCCCTACTGTATCTGTTTTACCGCTGCCGTCCAGATGGATGTCCGAGCTGAGCGTGCCACCTGCCATATCAAAAGTTAACGGTGATAAATCGAGTACACCGTCCTTTAGATGTAACTTGGTAGTGAGCTTATTGATGGGTAATTCTTTTTCGCGAATAATTTTTTCTGCACTAAATTGAATATCCGCATCTATGCTGGTCCAGCGCTCTGTTTTAAAGGTCTCTACTGGTAACACTTTATCGCCAGGTTGCACCGCTGCTGCACCGCGCTCTGTTTTATTTGCGTTAGAGTCAGCGCCGATCAATGCACCCAGATCAGAGAATTGTAGCAATTGCGATACGATCACACCTGACAACAAAGGCCGGTCAGGCGCAGGCCGGGTCTTAAAATCAAGACTGCCGCCAATGTCGCTAGAACCTACTTTACCGCTAAATTTTTCATAGACCCAATGGCTATTATTTTTACCAAGGGTACCAATCAGATGGCCTTCGGTAGAAAACGGTGGCGTCTCTGGTAGCACAACTCCGCTGAGCGCATACAGTCGCGCCATACTTGGTGCAGAGAGTTTTAAACGCATATCGAGGGCGGCTAATTCTGTCGGCTTGGTGACCGAGCCTTCAACACTGACCATCGTTTTGCCGACGCGTACATTTGCCATAACAGGGAAGGGCGTAGTCTGTCGTTGTAGCGATAAAATCGCACCCGCTTTACCACTGCCGTTGACGGTATCGCCATTAAACTTACCATGTAATTTCCAGCTCACGCCATAGGCTGGGTCGGTATTGATAGTGTCTATATCTGCTGTGATATCCGCATGTTTGACCGCATCAATCAAATGCACGCTGCCTTTAGTGAACACCACGCGTTGCAATTCCAATTGCCACGCCGAGGCTTGATCACCGCTAGCTAAAGTCCAATTATTTTTGCCATCAGCAGTACGTAATAAACTGACGACGGGACCATCAAAGCGCAGCACAGGGATGGCAATCTTTTTACCCAACAAGGCCAAAGGGTCTAGTGAAAAAGCAAATTGCTGAATGCTTGCCATTTCTTCCGGTACAGCGATCACCGTTGATGCTGAAGTTGTCTTAGCCGCCAAAGTCGCAGTTTTTTTTGGTTCTGACGCCGGTGTCATCATCGTCGCCGGATTACCGATATGCACGTCTTTTGCAACCAGATGCGGCCAAGGGATCATTCCACGCCAACCGCGATCCAGCTCTGGGCCAACGACTTGTTTATCCCACGTCAGCGCCAGATCACCTTTGATCACAAAAGGTCGACCTAATGCTTCGCTCGTACGTTCATTCAACCAGGGTTTAGCGCGATTCCAATCGAAATTACTAATCACAATCAAAGTGATCACCGGCACGGCGATCAGAAAAGTGATCAAGGCAATAGTTGTACGACGCATTTTTCTTCTTTATAAAAAATTAGCAGTGCCCATAAAATGAGCTAAGTTAAAAATCATGGTATTGATACCCACAGCCGCCGTTAATAAGCGAGGCGTAATTAATGCCGTAACACTGCCTATCAGAGCTAGGAGAGCGGCGGAACTAAAATTGGTTAGCATATTGTAAGGCTTTCGATAGTAGATATTGGCAGTAAGTTTCTCAGGGGACGTTTATTGACATATTTGTCATGTCATCCAATGCAAAACCGATTCAATATAGACAGACTACGAGAAAGCACACTCTCGTTATGTACGTTAACGAACTTTAAAAAAAATATTCATGTACATTGAAGTACACAGATATTTTAAATTTGAAGAGGGATATTGAAGAACAAAAGAGGAACAGTGCTTACCGTCTGTTTAAAACGATTTTTTTTGATCTGGTGGATTATTACAATTAAATCAGGAGTGCGAATTGAGCGTGCTTTAAGAATCGTCTTTGAGCGACAGACCCGCCGTAAGATTGGTTGGATCAACGTCATAACCAGCTTGTTTAACCGCAGATTTTAATTGGTCGACGGAACTCTTTACTTCGTCATACTGTACGTTCGCTTCATTATCTACAAGCGACACAGTGACGTCGTTAACACCTGGAACTGCTTTGAGTGCTTGTGCCACAGTATCAGCACATGTTTCTCCGGTCATTCCACCTATTTTAATATTCTCTATTTGCATGGCAACACCTCTTTATTTAAGCTTGTTCAACATGGATAAAACTCATTTTTTAAACCTTGTCATCTACGCTACCGATAAAGCAAAAGCGACTAATTTATAAAGGGAGATAAGTGAAAACAATAAAGCGTATATCTCCCTTTAAAGCTGATCATTTAATTTATTGCATTAATGATTCAATATTTTGTTCTTCCTGTTGCTGGTGTTCTGAAATATAGTCAGATCATTTGTACTCTAGTGAACCAGTTAGTGAACAAATAATGCGATCAGAATAACAATGGGGATGGGGATGCCAAGTAGTAATAATAAAATTGAACGCATGATAGTCTCCAATAAATAAAGTGATTAATTAAAGCAACTGATTAAATTGAGATATTTTTTAAAGCGGTAAAGCACTTAGCTAGTGAGTTAGTTAGTCAAATGAGCGCTATCTCGTTGACGTCCGCCCATCGTTGCAGCAAGACTGGCAATAAACGCACCAATCAGTAACGCGACAAACATCCACAATGCTGAGTTAGCCGCCGTCTTACGCGCCTTGTCAGCCGCTTCTTTTACAGCGTTTTTGGTGTCGGATACAGACTTACTCCATTGAGCATAGATAACATCAACACGCTTCTCTGCATCTGTTTGAGTGAGTCCCGTGCGTTTGCTGATCATCTTGGACAGGTAATCGCGATCGGTTGGGCTCAAGGCTCCACTGAGAATATCCGTTGACAGAATTTTCCCAACTTCGCTACGTGCGTTCGTGTTTGTATCTAAAGAACCGTCATCGGAACGCAGTAACATATCTGAAAAATAATCGACAGGATTATTCTTCATATTGCTTGCCACGCTGGCAGTTGCGGTCACCGCATTCGTACCAATAGTAGAGGCTTCGCTGAGAATACTCTGAGCTGCACTTGCTAATAAACCGACCGTTATTAAAGATGCAACAGCCCAGGCAAGTAAACCATGAGCAGTATCTCTGAAATACACTTCGTTATCGTGCACATTACTCCATTTTATTCTCAACCTACCTGCTAGATATCCGCCCACTCCAGAAGCTGCAAGTTGTGTAAACGTGAGCCATGCAATCGCTGACGCTCCCATTACGGTAGTGTTGTAAGACCAGGGAGATACGTTTGACAAGCCTAGGCCAGTGCCTAGCATTAAAAGTATTAATGAGAGCGCTGCAGCGGCTACTGCACCTGCCAATATCGCCCCCCAAGAAACGCCAGAGATACCCGTACAGGCCGAATTATCGCTATTGATTTCAAGCATAGTTGCTCCATTAGAATTATTTTGCATGTTACCCCCGTTAAGTTCGTAATTGGTTTTATTTGTATTGCGTGGTTGATTATTTGTATTGCGTGGTTAATATATCAATCAAAAAAGCTTTTAAAGCTACTCCTTGCGTTGGTTCATTTCTTCACCAAGAGCGATCAAATCCAGTCTTGTTTTTCGAACTAAAGGGAACATCTCACCTTCTTCTTCCTGAACATGATGTTCAATTTGTTCCGAAAGAACTTT
>JANXTO010000069.1 GCA_025352365.1 Undibacterium sp.
CGGATTACTAAAATCGTTCAGCGGTGTCTTTTTTACGGTACCAAGACTGGTCGCCATAAAAATATAGTGATCTTCAGGGAAGCTGCGATTGTCACCAGATAGTGGCAAGATCACTGTAATTTTTTCGCCGTCCTGCAATGGGAACATGTTCACGATAGGCTTACCGCGTGAATTGCGAGAACCTTGCGGTACTTCCCAAACTTTTAACCAGTAGAGGCGACCACGATTCGAGAAGCACAAGATGTAATCATGTGTGTTTGCCACGAACAATTGTTCGATCCAGTCATCATCTTTTGTCGCAGTCGCTTGCTTGCCACGACCACCGCGTTTTTGCGCACGATATTCCGATAATGGCTGCGACTTCATGTAACCGGTGTGCGAGAGCGTGACCACCATATCGACTGGCGTGATCAGATCTTCGGTTTCTAAATCTGTGGCATTGTGTGTAATCTCGGAGCGACGTACGTCTTTGTTGCCTTCACCGTATTCATTACGCGCTGCTGTCAACTCATCAGTGATGATGACGGTAACGCGCTCAGGCTTGGACAAAATATCCAGCAAATCAGCGATGACAGACATGACGTCTTTGTATTCGTTAACGATCTTATCTTGTTCCAGACCAGTCAAGCGTTGCAAACGCATTTGCAAAATTTCTTGCGCCTGATCGTCGGACAGTTTGTACAAACCGTCTTTTTGAATACCGTAATGTTTAGGTAAATTCTCTGGGCGGAATGCGTCGATACCGGCAGGATTGTCAGCAGCGGTGCGTATCAACATCTCACGCACCATGGAGCTATCCCAAGCATGATTCATCAATTCCAACTTAGCCAATGGCGGTGTCGGTGCAGCTTTGATGATGGCAATAAAGTCATCGATATTTGCTAACGCAACTGCCAGACCTTCCAGCACGTGGCCGCGCTCACGAGCTTTACGAAGCTCAAATACTGTGCGACGCGTTACAACTTCACGACGATGCGACAGGAAGCAATCCAGCATCTGCTTCAAGTTTAATAACTTTGGCTGACCATTTACCAACGACACCATGTTCATGCCGAAGGTATCTTGTAATTGGGTTTGCTTGTACAAATTATTGAGCACAACTTCCGGTACTTCACCGCGCTTCAATTCAACGACAACGCGCATACCGGATTTATCTGACTCATCACGAATATCAGAGATACCGTCGAGTTTTTTATCTCGTACCAACTCAGCGATTCGTTCTAGCAAAGATTTTTTATTTACTTGGTAAGGCAACTCATCGACGATCAAAGCAGTACGATTTTCTTTACCAAATTCTTCAAAATGCGTCTTAGCACGCATTACTACGCGCCCCCGGCCCGTGCGGTAACCATCACGAACGCCAGAAACGCCATAAATAATTCCTCCAGTGGGGAAATCTGGCGCAGGAATAATTTCGATCAGTTCGTCAATTGTGCAATCTGCATTGTGCAAGACATGCAAGGCACCATTAATGATTTCAGTAATATTATGCGGCGGAATATTGGTCGCCATACCAACTGCAATACCGGAAGCACCATTGATCAGCAAGTTAGGAATACGCGTTGGCAATACTGACGGCTCGCGCTCTTTACCATCATAGTTAGGAACAAAATCGACGGTTTCTTTTTCGATATCAGCCAGAATTTCATTAGCAATTTTATCTAGCCGGCACTCGGTATAACGCATCGCAGCAGCATTATCGCCATCCACCGAACCAAAATTACCTTGACCATCAACCAAGGTGTAGCGCAAGGAGAAATCCTGCGCCATCCGCACCAAAGTGTCATAAATTGATGCATCACCGTGGGGGTGATACTTACCCATGACTTCACCAACTACACGTGCGCATTTTACAAATGGACGGTTATAAACGTTGTTCATTTCGTGCATGGCGAATAACACGCGTCTGTGCACAGGCTTTAAGCCATCACGTACGTCCGGCAAGGCACGACCTACGATCACGCTCATGGCGTAATCGAGGTAGCTCTTGCGCATTTCTTCTTCAAGGGAAATCGGGAGTGTTTCTTTAGCGAATTGATCCATTGGCGGGCCGGCAATTTAGAGCTTGGTTAAATAACGATGGGTTGAAAATGACTTGCAATCAAACTCGTGCCTAAAAACTACAACTTAAAAGACCTTCGAATACGAAAATTTAGCCATCTATTTTCAACGCTTAACTATTGATTTTAACATGCCAATCCTGCCATTCAGTGGTTTTTGAACTAAGCTAGCAAGGTGATAATCAGTTATGTCAAAGTAAATATTGATCGTTGCTAAGCAAGCCCATACGCAAGATTCCATATTAAATGAGCATTAACGAATTGCTTAGGGTGCTTTTTATAATATATTGAATACTTTCTAATCATCAATGAACAATACAAAAATAGTAACGACTCTCCTTGAACTTATTTGCGCTATAAATAGATATAAATATTTATCACGACTTAATTTTGCGTTTAAGCGAAGCATCCAAGATCAAGCGATTTCAAGACTAACATCTAGGTGTTAAAATAACGAATGGCATGAGGTCTAAGCGTATTCGTGCGGAGAGGTCGGTTGTTAAAAGACGACACGCACACAAAATGTTACTTTCTTAATTTAACAATTTTGGCTCGTCAATCTGTTTTATGGCAAAATGATTGATGTAAGAGTATGAATTCATTGTCAGAAATTGATACTGAAATAGTATTGTAATCAAGCACGTGGTAGTATCCGATTTTATGCAGCAATTCGCGCAGTTAATTCTGCGATAGAAATCTCACCCGAGAGGAGAAATATGAAAAATTTAGTAAAACTCGTTATCGCAGCTTCCTCAGTAGCCGCTTTTTCAGCATCCGCGCAAGACATGACGGACATCAAAGCAAGCACACCAAACAGTGCTTATGTTCAAGATGGTCGTGGCGTTATTGTTCGTGATCCGTTTGGTTTGTGCTGGCGTACAGGTTACTGGACACCAGCAGATGCTGTTCCGGGTTGCGATGCCCCCCTAGTTAAGCCAGAACCAGTTGTTGCACCAGCACCAGCTCCTGCAGCAGTGGCAGCACCAGCTCCTGCGGTAGTTGTGCCACCTGCACCAACTTCTGAGAAAGTCACTTTCGCGGCAGATGCATTCTTTGATTTCGACAAAGCAGTATTGAAATCTGAAGCAAAAACAAAATTAGATGACATGGCATCTAAGCTTCAAGGTATTAACCTCGAAGTAGTTATCGCTGTTGGTCACACTGACTCTGTTGGCTCTGATGCATACAACCAAAAACTGTCGGTAAAACGTGCAGAAGCTGTTAAAGCTTATTTGGTAAGCAAAGGTATTGAAGCTAACCGCGTTTACACTGAAGGCAAAGGCAAAAAACAACCTGTTGCTGACAATAAAACAGCTGAAGGTCGTGCACAAAATC
>JANXTO010000097.1 GCA_025352365.1 Undibacterium sp.
CAACCGCCGCGACCGCTACCTGCGCGGCGGCGATCATATCCCGTTTTTAGAACAAGGCTACGCCGCCTTGCGCTTCACCGAACCGAACGAAGATTTTAATCATCAGCATCAAGATGTACGCACGGAAAACGGCATCAAGATCGGCGACCTGCCCGAATTTGTCGACGTCAATTACACCACACAAGTAGCAAGAGTAAACGCCGCAGCCTTAGCCACACTGGCACTGGCACCGGCATCACCTACGCAAGTCAAAATACAAACAGCCCAACTCGAAAACAGCACCAACCTGGTATGGCAAGCCAATACCGAAACCGATCTGGCAGGCTACCGCATCCTTTGGCGCGAGACCACCGCAGCCAACTGGCAACACAGCGTGGACGTCGGCAACGTCACCAGTTATACGATGAAAAATGTGTCGAAGGACAATGTGTTTTTTGGAGTGCAGGCCGTGGATAAAAAAGGCAATGCCAGCGTTGCCAGCTATCCCTTGCCTTTGCGCTGAGCTTGAGTGACTTATTAGTTTTCTGTTACAGCAACACCGAATTCCTGCCGAAAGAAGTAGGTACGATTAGCCCCGCGTAATCATACGCAAGTTAGTCGTTAGCATCTGCAGCAATAAGGAGTACCCGGCGATAGTTACTCATGGTTTAGTCTAGTTGAAGTAAACGGGCAGCTATGTATGCGCACGATTCCGCTGCGCTAATCTTACGTAGTCGGGTTAACGTTCGAGCTAAGCTGACGCCAACGGTGTGGCACGCCGTTAGTGCTCAGCTTGAGCGAGGGGTTGGGCATCACCGCGGTACGCCAGAACTACAGGTAACACAAGCGCAGCGAGTTGACGAGTGTCGTCGTGGGTTCCAGAGTAATTAAATGAAAGCGAAACCGTGACCATCTCAGCGCCGACAATCTGGTGACGCACTGTCTCCAAGAAGGCAAGAATCTCTTGGTCCGTCCAAAGGTTGCCTTCCTCCCAGTGGTCACACTTGTTGAAAAGGTCGAGGCAGAGATCGAAGATCAGCGGCCCCTCGATTCGCGCGTTGGCAAGCTGATCTGCAGTCCTGTGCAAGAACTGCTTGGCCATGCAGGCAGTCATGAACCCTTCGTAGAACCCGTTATCGCCCGAGTCGTCTTCCAGGCAGTAGAAGTGAACTGTATGAATCAACCCGCGCTTGATCGCTGGCCCGATGAAGGAGTCGCAACGAATCTACTCGTCTCTGGCTACAAGTTCCCCAATCTCCTCTGAGCTCGCGGCCATGAGTCGTGCTTCTTCTTCGGCGGAGTAAAGGAAGTCATAGCACGCATCCCAGTGGAAGTCAGCGTGGACAAGTGTGTAAGCGCGATGCGCTCGCTGGGTTTCCCATACCTTAAGTGCCCAGCGATGGTCGTCCATGAGCCAGACACCGCTGCCAAGGTCGGTGAGGTAGTCGGGGTTCTCGACTAGGGAGGAGCAGTCGGGGAGTGGCATGTGATGCCTAACATGATTTAATTTTCAGTTTGCGATAATAACCGACAGAAGAAAAATAACAAGCTTGTTCTACATCTCTTGAAACGCCGATGAACACTAGCTATATTTAGTTAAACTAATTAAATACACAGTATAAGCAAATGGACAAAAACATCACTTTTGTAAAACCTCGTTTACTTGACCAAGTGCATGTAACTCACCCTACGGCTGCTTGGTAACAACGCAATGCCAGATCACGTTTGGTATGTTGATGGATGAGGTCGTTGTAACTGGACGGTTTTGCTGATGTCCCATATCGCTCAAGGATTTAAAACATTCTTTGGCGTGCCATTAGCAAAGTCGACGATATTTTGAAATGCAGCGCGGAAGTAAATCTCGTAGCTGTCTTGCTCAACATAACCCAGATGGGGCGTAGCGAGGACGTTTTCCATTTGTAGTAGCGGATGCTTGGCGGGTACCGGTTCTGTCTCAAACACATCAATCGCGGCAAACCCGGGACGACCTAGTGGTAAAGCCGCTTCTAGCGCGCCGCTGGCGACTAGTTCTGCGCGGCTGGTGTTGACGAACAGGGCGTCTGGTTTCATCAATGCCAAGTCGGCGGAGGTGACGATGCCGCGGGTCGCGTCGTTTAAGCGCAGGTGCAAACTAAGCACATCGCTTTCCGCAAAAAAAGCTTCTTTAGACATGGCAGTCTGATAACCATCTTGTTGTGCCTGAAGGCGGCTTGGTTCGCGCCCCCAGATCATGACTTGCATGCCAAAGGCTTTACCAAAACCGGCGATCATTTTGCCAATTTTGCCGTAGCCCCAAATGCCCAGCGTACGGTTTTTTAATACCCGTCCCAGGCGGTTGCGGGTCGGGTCGATGGACGCGGTTTGCCATAGGCTGTGCTGCAAATGATTGGCATAGTGCGGGATTTGACGTGAGGCTGCCATGATCAGCGCCCAGGTTAATTCAGCCGGTGCAGTGGGGTCGCCGATGCCTTCGACAATCTTGATCCCTCGCTCTGTGGCTGCGGCAATGTCAATATGTCCTGCGACTTTGCCGGTTTGTGAGATCAGCTTGAGGTTCGGTAATTTTGCCAGCAACGCTTTGGATAAAGCAGTACGTTCGCGTATCAATACCAAGGCATCAAACGGTGCTAGCCGAATCGCTAACTGACCGACACCCACCGCGCTGCTATTGAAAATTTTGACCTCATGGTCTTGCAGTAAATCAAAGCAGGATAAGTGGCGAACGGCGTCTTGATAATCATCGAGGATGGCGATTTTCATACTGATTTTTTTCCTGAAATTACGACGCTAATTGGAGAATTGCTTTCTCAATTAAACATCATAAAAATTATTTAAATAATAAGGTTTCTGAAGCAAATTAGCGATTGGCGGGTGGCGAGTGTACAATACTAGCCCACGTAGCTTTTTGATTCTTGCGCCTGCCGCATCGTGCAGTGTGTGAGTCTGAATGCAATATTACATTGTTGCTTTCGTCAGAGTTTGTTTGGTGAGCATTTAAAAACAAAAGCACACCAGACTGATTTTTTATCCGACAGAACCGCCGTCATCGTGCCTGTCCGCGTTGTGCTTGAGCTGGCTTATGTTAAGTCAAAGTTCGCACCGCCGACATCCCCTAACGACGATCCTGCCGTGCCGCTACACAGATTTCTATTAAATGGCATTGGAGGTAGTATCGTGAATCAACCTATCATGGGCGGCGTGGCAGCAATCAACGCACCTGCATACGTAAAGCAACAAAAATTAATCAATTGGGTCGCCGACATGGCGGCACTGACCAAACCGGACAGTATCTACTGGTGCGACGGTAGTACCGAAGAATACGACCGTTTATGCGCCCAGATGGTCGCTGGCGGTACCATGAAAAAACTTAACGAAGCCAAGCGCCCTAACAGCTATCTGGCTTGTTCTGACCCTACCGACGTGGCCCGGGTAGAAGACCGCACTTACATTTGCAGCACCAATGAGGTGGATGCAGGTCCAACCAACAACTGGATGGCGCCGGACCAAATGCGCGCGACTTTAAATCCTTTGTTTGATGGCTGTATGCGTGGTCGCACCATGTATGTGGTGCCATTTTCGATGGGTCCGCTGGGTTCTCCGATCGCGCATATCGGCGTGGAATTATCTGACTCACCTTATGTTGCGGTCAACATGCGCATCATGACGCGCATGGGCAAAGCCGTGTATGACGTGCTGGGTACGGACGGTGATTTTGTCCCATGTATGCATACCGTTGGCGCACCGTTGGCCAAAGGTCAGCAAGATGTTGCATGGCCTTGTAACGCGACAAAATACATCGTGCATTATCCAGAGACGCGTGAAATCTGGTCGTATGGTTCTGGCTACGGTGGCAATGCACTGCTAGGCAAAAAATGCTTCGCTTTGCGTATCGCATCCACCATGGGTCGTGATCAAGGCTGGCTAGCAGAACATATGCTGATCCTTGGCGTGGAATCACCAGAAGGCAAAAAGCACTACGTTGCAGCGGCTTTCCCATCTGCTTGCGGTAAAACTAATTTCTCCATGTTGATTCCGCCAGCTAGTTTTGGTGGCTGGAAAGTCACAACCATCGGTGATGACATTGCCTGGATCAAGCCGGGTAAAGATGGACGTTTATACGCGATCAACCCTGAGGCCGGTTATTTTGGCGTGGCACCTGGTACTAACGATAAAACCAACTTTAATTGCATGGCCTCAGTACGCGGCAATACAATTTTTACTAACGTCGGTTTGACTGATGATGGTGATGTTTGGTGGGAAGGCATGACCAAAGAAGCGCCAGCCCATCTGATCGATTGGCAAGGTAAAGACTGGACACCTGCCATCGCTAAAGAAACAGGTCGTAAAGCAGCGCATCCAAATTCCCGCTTCTCGGTTGCGGCAACACAAAATCCGGTGCTGGACGCAGCATGGGATGATCCTGCTGGCGTACCGATTTCTGCCTTCATTTTTGGTGGTCGGCGTTCTACTACCGTACCGTTGGTCACTGAAGCCCGCGACTGGGTAGAGGGTGTGTATATGGCAGCGACGATGGGATCAGAAACCACTGCGGCGGCAGTCGGCCAGCAAGGGATCGTACGTCGTGATCCATTTGCGATGTTGCCGTTTATGGGTTATCACATGAGTGATTATTTCCAACACTGGCTAGAAATCGGCAAAAAAATTGCTGCTTCTGGCGCGCAGCAACCAAAAATTTATTGCGTCAACTGGTTCCGCACTGATGCCGACGGCAAATTTGTCTGGCCTGGCTTTGGCGACAATATGCGTGTTTTGTCGTGGATGCTAGGTCGTATCGACGGTACTGCTAAAGGCGTAGAAAACATCTTCGGTGTGACGCCAGAATTTAGCGATCTGACTTGGGATGGTCTGGATTTTACACAAGAACAATTCAACACCATTACCTCGATAGACAAAGACGCCTGGATTGCCGAACTGGCTTTGCATGCAGAATTGTTTGATAAGTTGAAATACCATTTGCCAGCAGAACTGCAAGCAACTAAAGCTACACTGGAAAAACGTTTAGCAGCGTAGCTTTTGGGTGAGAGTTTTAAGAGCTAATTAAATAAAAAAGCGCGGCTTGGGTCGCGCTTTTTTGTATTCTTTTTTTGAAAAAAGTCATTATGCTCAAGCTTAAAGTGCAACTATTGCTGTAACGATCAATATCCGTTTTTATGACCATACCGTAGTCATGCCAACAAATGACAAAAGCCGCAAAAAAAGTTTGCGGCTTTTTATTGTTCAACTTTATTGATTTAGCTTAATTACCTTGTTAGTCAACTAAGTACTTAGCTTCCGAGCTAGCTGATTGACTACCGGCTTGATCATGTAAGCAACCGGGAAGGTGATAGACCAAGTAATCAGCCACGCCTCCATCCAGGCACTCAAAAAATTACTATCTACACCCAGCCAAACTACGCGCATTACCGCAGTCACAACTAAGGTAATAATCCCGCTGCTGATCATGGTCGGCAACATCGATGCCAGACTCTTAGAACCAACAACGGCAGGCTGTTGGCTTTTGCTATTTTTGCCGTGTTGCAGCAATCTATTGCTGGAATGCATCAAAGTGAGGATGGTAAATTAGCTACGACCAGCCATTGCGCGCAATTCTGCGGCGAGATTTGGCGAACTGGAGTCAAACTCACTGGCGATACGGTGTATCGTCATTACATTGCGCAAATTGCGTTTTGCGGTTTTTTCTTCACGTGTCAGCTTTGGCTTCAAAACCAGCAATGCTGCGCGTAACATACCTACCAGCATAGGTTTGAAGACGATTGCCATGGTTGCCAAAATGCCTAAACCCAACAATGGGCGAGCTGCACCAACAACGGTTGAAATTGCCATTTGTGCTACTGGGATGGCGCTGGTAACTGGGAAAGCGATATCAAGGAAAGCCATTTTATTCTCCACATTTCTGTCTATATTTGCGATGATAGAACTATATTGCAGTGCAATATATAAATCTAATTATCATTTCTCATATCTACTATGGTGTTTGTGAATAATTGTAGAAATGATAGGATATTTAGGCTGGTGCTTTCTGAAGCGTTTTTGCTCAGTTTTGCATAGTGTTCTCTTAAACTGAACTGGCTTTTACCTGCAACATTCACACTCATGGGCGGCTTTGATGAACTTTCTAACTCTCGACCTCAATCTGCTGCGGGTATTTGATGCTGTCATGGTGGAGCAAAACCTGACTCGCGCTGCAGACAAGCTAGCGATGACGCAACCTGCGGTTTCTAATGCCTTAAAGCGTTTGCGGTTCTCGCTGGGCGATGAGTTATTAATCCGCACGGCGTATGGCGTAAAGCCGACCCCGCGCGCCGAGACCTTGTGGCCAGCGATACGCCAAGCCTTGTCGAACCTGGAGGCGGCGATTGCGCCTACCCATTTTGACGTATCCAAGGCGCAAGTGACCTTCCGCATGGCGATGGCGGATGCGACGGCAGCGCTCTGGATGCCAAATCTGGTGCGCTTTATTGAGCGCGATGCTCCCGGCATCAACGCCCGTATGGTGCCGCTGACCACGCGTGAGCCACGACCTTTGCTGATCCGCGGTGATATTGATATTGCGGTTGGCTTTTTCCCCGGCGTGGTGGCACAGATGATCGCCGGGCAAGGCGCAGCCGGCAGCCCGATACGCCATGAGCGTCTGTATTCTGGCCATTATGTTTGTGTGATGCGCAAAGGACACCCGATGGCGTCGGAAGAATTGACCTTAGAAAAATACTGTAAATGTAATCATTTGCTGGTCAGTTTTTCGGGCAGAGCGCATGGTCTTGTCGATGAAAGTCTGGCTCAGATGGGTTTGGAGCGCCGTATTTTGCTGACGGTAAATCAGTTCTTTACCGGTGGCAAAGTAGTCGCCAATTCTGATCTGCTGACGGTGTTGCCACGCCATCTGATTGAATCTACCGGTATGACCGATGCATTGATATGGAAAGAATTACCGTTTGAGATGCCAGAAGTCCACATCGATATGCTTTGGCATGAGAGAGACGCACGCAATCCGGCGCACAAATGGCTGCGCGATAATTTGATCACGATGACCAACGATGCTTTGCTGCCGGAATTAATTCATGAGAAGCACTTTGATGGTTATTGATGTTTATTGACGGGTTTTGTCGGAAAATCTGATGGATCGTCGCCACTTCCAAGCCAAGTAAGTGGCATAAGCGCCGTCGCTGGATTCCGGCTAAAAACATACCGGAATGACGCCTGGCTTTTTTGAGCTTCTATCTGAATATAGCGACTGATTATATATACTCCCAGTATGTATATATTATTTGTCCATGTTATATCTGGACAATACGGCATTTCCAACAAAAATGGTGGGGAGTATATTTAGATTAGTAATGCTTAGACCTTACCAGAAGGAAATTCTCCTACCCAAACGCCTCACTACAATTTGCCTCGCAGTAGCATTTTTGCTTTAAACCTAAGCGCTAAAGCACTCATTAAAACCTCTGTTTTAACCACAAACCGAGATTCTTTTCTGTTGCGCCTGACACTAAATCTTGTTAGCCTGAAATCTTACTCTGCCAAGACTAAACGAGGTCTAGCCGACGTTGTAGCCTCTTAGTCGACCAGAGCAAAAGACCAAAACAGACAACGCAGGTGTTTAAGGAAATAAGCAAAGTCAGCACATGATGATAGGGAGAAAATTCAACATTTGCCTGCGGATATTTTTCAGCTGCCTAATCAGCTATCTCTTGCTAGCTGGCATGCTCAATCACGCTGCCGCTGCCACTCTGCAATTAGATTCTGCCACCACGCAACGTTCGCTCAATTCTGAGTTTGAGGTTTCGGAAGATAAAAGCGCGCGACTGTCTATCCACGACATTCAGCAAGCCGCCATCGCCGCCAAGTTTAAGCCGCTGGCGGGCAATTTGAGCGCTTCATACACCCGCTCGGCCTACTGGTTACGCTTTAGCCTGCAAAGAAGCGACGCTCGTAGTCCACAAGACTGGTGGTTAGAAATGACACCCGTCATGCTGGACGATATTCGTTTGTACGAAACCACTAGCGATGGTCAGCTGATTGAGCATCAAGCTGGCGATCGCCGTCATTTTTCTGCGCAAGAAATGCAGCACCGTTATCCGGTATTCCGTCTTCATTTGTCAGACACCGCGCCGCAAGTTTTCTATGTCAGGATAGAAAGCACCAGCTCGCTTTTTTTCCGCGCCACATTATGGACGCCACAGGCGTTTGCGGAAGCCTCCAACTTATTGTCTAGCCTGATGGGTTTGTTTTACGGTTTGTTACTTGCGATGATCGCGTACAACCTGGTGCTGATGATGTCGTTCCGCGACAAAGCCATGCTGTATTACTTATTGTTATCGTTCAGTATTTTATTGGCGGGTATGAGCGTGAACGGCCATATCGGTCTGTACTTTGCGCCAGACTGGCCTTGGCTGGTCGACATTTTGCCCGGGCTGACGGTGTGCTTCATCATCTTGTGGGATTCCCTGTTTATTACTCACTTTTTGCATCTGCCTAAAAAGATGCCCAAAGTGTCGTGGTTGTTTCGCGGATTTCAGGTTTTTTCAGTGATAGCGGCGGTGATTGTTCTGGCTGGTTACAACCATGTGATTGCGCCAGTTGTCCAGTTAATTGGCTTTACTCAGGTATTGCTAATCTTGCCGGTCTGCTTGCTAAGTGCGACGCGCGGTTATCGGCCAGGCTGGATTGTGCTGATCGCGTCCGCTGCCTGGGTGGCTGGCGCGATGATGACGTCGCTAAGGAATCTGGGGATCATCGAATCAAGCTGGCTATCTGATTTTGGCTTTCAGATCGGGTCTGCGCTGGAGGTGATTTTGCTCGCCGTGGCACAAACTAATCGCATCAATATCATTAAGCAAGAACGTGCGCTGGCGCAAAAACAATTGTTGTTAATGGCGCAACGTGCAGAGCAAGAATTAGAAATCAAGGTTCAGCAGCGGACGGCTGAATTAGCCGATGCCGTGGCGCGCTTGCAAAAACTAGATCAAGAGAAAAATGAATTTCTCGGGATTGCCGCCCACGATTTAAAAAATCCGCTTACCTCAGTGATCGGCATGAGTGACTTGTTACGCAGGCTAGATCAGCAGATGCCCATCGCCCAAAAACACGATTATTTACAGCGTATCAGCAATAGCGGGCAACGCATGATGCACATCATCACTAACCTGCTAGATGTGAATGCTTTAGAAACCGGGCACTCGCGTTTTAACTTGCAGGCGCTGGATCTGGCGCAGGTTTTAACTGAAGTCACACAGCGATATCAAGACAGCCTGCAAGCTAAAGATTTGCAGTTGGTACTGTCTGTCGAGCAGCCAGTAGTAGTCAAAGCGGACGCCGATGCGGTGAGCCAGATTATGGATAATTTATTGTCCAACGCGATTAAGTATTCTCCTTTAGGCAAACAGATATGGATCAATATTTCGTCAGAGAATGGCGCTGGTCGCTTCATGATTAAAGACGAAGGTCCAGGTTTGTCAGAAGAAGATCAGCAACATTTGTTTGAAAAATTCTCGCGCTTATCCAGCAAGCCAACCGCGGGCGAACATTCTAGTGGTTTAGGACTTTCTATCGTCAAAAAACTCAGTGTGGCGATGGGTGGTGACATCGATTGTCAAAGTGCGATCGGTGAGGGTTGCTGCTTTACGGTTCGATTACCACTTATAGTCTCCCATGAACCGCCAACCACATTAGCCGTAAGCTGATAGATAAGAGTAAAAGCGAAGGCAATGAGGTAGCAATTCTGTAATTGCCAGATCGCTTACAATATTGAGTACTAAAAGCGGTACTCGTATAACACCACCCACACCCTCAGCTCATTTTATTTCGACACTATTCCCATGTTTACTGGCATCGTTCAAGGCATCGCCCGCATTGCATCCATCACCGACAAACCCGGTCTGCGCACCTTTACACTGGATTTTCCAGAGGGTTTTTGTGAAGGTTTAGAAATCGGTGCCAGCGTCGCTGTTGACGGTGTTTGCCTGACTGTCACCGGCTTGCCTGACCAACACCGCGCCGAGTTTGATGTGATGCAGCAAAGTTTAGCGATCACCACGCTTGGCGAGTACGCGCAAAATGGACGCATCAATGTAGAACGAGCCGCCAAAGATGGTGCAGAAATTGGCGGACATCCACTGTCTGGCCATATTGATTTTAAAGCCACCATCGCCCAAATCCGCGAGCTGGAAAACAACTACGTCATCCGCATCGCGGTACCGCAAGAATGGCTTCGCTACATCTTCGCCAAAGGCTATATCGCCATCAACGGCGCCAGCCTGACGGTAGCAGAAGTGAACCGGCAAGAAGGCTGGTTTGAAGTCTGGTTAATCCCGGAAACCTTGCGCATGACCGTCTTCGCCGAAAAGAAAACGGGCGCGACGCTCAACATAGAAATCGAAAGAGCAACCCAAGTGGTGGTCGATACGGTACGCAATATGCTGGCAGAAACTTTAGGCCCTTTACTACCAGCACTGGAAACCTTACTCAAACAGCAGGGCGTTGTGGTGGAGGATTTGGTCAAGCCTGCGAACAGTCAAAAATAAGTCGCTGGAAGAAATTTTAAAAACATCGTCCAATTATTCTGCGGCTTCCAGAGCATTTTTAGCCTAGAAGCAGCAGAATGATTGGACGTTCTATTTGGGAATTTCTAAAAAATTTCTTTTTAATGAGCGAGGCTACTGCTATTGATAAAGCACAAGTCCACGCATGTCATTCTTGCCTGCGCAGGAGCGAAAAAAATAGCTTTATCCTCCATGCCATATTTCTATGGCCATAGTTCTTAGAAGTTATCATTTAGAAATTTCGATATCAGCTCTATATATTTAACAGCAACTTAATCCGCTTCACCTTCCCAATATTCCATCGTCGCACCTTTGTTATACGACTCGCCCGTGAGGCGCACGCCGACGCGATTGGTGTCTGGATATACAATCACATCATGCGGACTGCGGTCACCAATCAGTAAGTAGCGACAGACCGACTCGGTATGATTAAAAATGCTGTGGCCCTGCTTTTGTCCTGCTGGAAAAACGACATAACTGCCCGCCGACATGACATAAGTTTTATCACCCAAACGTAAAGTCAGGCTACCTTCCAGCATCATCAATTGTTCTTCTTCCAGATGATGATAATGATGAGGGCACGCTTGTTTACCCGGTGCAAGTTCTTCTATACAAACACCAATCCGCTGGCAGCCACCATGCTCTGCAAGCTGCTGATAGCGCGTGCCAAAACGACTACCGTGTGAGTACTCATCCCACACCACATCTTTGATCAAAAACGGCTCGGTAACACCGTCTGCATTGATTGCCTTGGC
>JANXTO010000135.1 GCA_025352365.1 Undibacterium sp.
TGATTTTTTCTGTCTCTGGAGATAGATGATTGCTTAGTAAAATCAGACGGTATAATCCCCGGATGCTTACAAATCCCCATCATCCTGCGCATCCAAATGACAATGCGTGTCTATCCACATGGCATTGCCTTGGCTTGATATTGATGCGCAGGATGATGGGGAGTTGTAAGCATCCGGGGATTATACCGTCTGATTTTACTAAGCAATCATCTATCTCCAGAGACAGAAAAAAACATATTACCAAGTAAATTTTAACGACTCTGCAGCAAGAATTATCACTATACTCCTAGTATGTATATTAATAATGTCCACATAATGATTGGACAATATGGCATTTATTGAAAAATAGTAGGGGAGTATATCCAATGAAGCCTATTCAATCCGTATCGGAACAGGACTTACGAAACCACCTGACTCCACCCCTCACCACAGAATACAAAGACAGGACGACACAGAGAAAATCAGGAGAACAGCGAATCAGTATTTTTCTCTGCTTTTATTATTACTCAGCGCCTCTGTGGTGAGGTCTTAGGTTTTCTCATTTAGCTCAACAACAATCCAGATGCTCCTCATGATCTGCGACGCTTGCGCGCAAGAGTTTGGCGGCTTGCACCATGTTTTCTAATGTTGCCATCGTCTCTGGCCAGTCGCGGGTTTTCAAGCCGCAGTCTGGATTTACCCAAAGCCGGCGGTCTGGTAAAACGCTGCGGGCTTTTTGCAGCAGCCTTTGCATTTCGCTGACCTTGGCGACTCGTGGCGAATGGATATCGTAGACGCCCGGGCCGATATCGTTGGGATAAGCAAAATCGCCAAAACCGTCTAGCAATTCCATGTCCGAACGCGAGGTTTCTATCGTGATGACGTCGGCATCCATAGCGGCGATCCAAGGCAAAATATCATTGAATTCTGAATAGCACATATGGGTGTGAATTTGCGTATCGTCGGGTACGCCGGAGGCGCTGATTTTGAAGGCGCGGACGGCCCAATCCAGATAAGCTGGCCAATCGCGGCTGCGTAATGGCAAACCTTCGCGGAAAGCGGGTTCGTCAATTTGTATCATGCCTATGCCTGCTTTTTCCAGATCACAGACTTCATCGCGCAGCGCCAGTGCAATTTGTAAAGCAGTCGTCGCACGTGGCTGATCATCGCGTACAAACGACCATTGCAACATCGTGACGGGGCCGGTCAGCATGCCTTTCATGGTTTTGTCCGTCAGGCTTTGGGCGTAGGCGCTCCAAGCGACTGTCATGGCGTCTGGTCGATACACGTCGCCATAAATAAATGGCGGCTTCACGCAGCGTGACCCATAGCTCTGCACCCAGCCATTTTGCGTAAAGCCATAACCCCAAAGCTGCTCGCCAAAATATTCCACCATGTCGTTGCGCTCTGGTTCACCATGCACCAGCACATCAATGCCGAGTTGCTCTTGCTTCTCGACCACCACACTGATCTCAGCACGCATCGCGTCAAGATAATCGAGATGACTAAGATCGCCACGTTTGTAAGCAGCACGCGCTTGCCGGATCTCTTTAGTTTGCGGGAAAGAACCTATCGTCGTGGTAGGGAACAAAGGTAGTTGAAAACGCGCCTGTTGTTTCGCAATCCGCTGCGGAAAAGCACTTTGGCGCTGTGCGTCCGCCGCGGTGATGCCTGCGACTCTCTGCTTGACTAAAGGATTGTGGATACGGGGCGAGGTAGCACGTTTATGCGTGGCGATCTGCGATGCGGTAAATTGGGCAATCACCGAGGCTGCTTGTCCATTTAAGGCTTGTTTTAAGGCGACAATCTCATCGAGCTTTTGTGTCGCAAATGCGAGCCAGCTTTTTAAGTCGGCATCTAGCGCTGTCTCGGTCGCCAGATCGACCGGCACATGCAGCAGCGAGCAACTTGATGAAATCCATAATTGATCGCCCAATTGTTTTTGCACAGGTTGCAATTGCTGAAGTAAAGCAGACAAATCAGCGCGCCAGATATTGCGACCGTCAATCACACCCACAGATAAAACCTTCGCTTTTGGCCACGGTTTTGCGCTGTTGGCAAGGAAATCTGCCAGTTGTTGCGGCGCTCTGACCAGATCAAGATGGAGACCTGCTACTGGTAACTGATGCAATAAATCTGCATAGTCTGTTACCGCCTCAAAATAGGTTGCCAGCAAGAGTTTGGGTGCTTGCTTTGTCAGTGCCGCATACGCAGGCAAAAACGCTTTTTGCCATTGCGGATCTAGATCCAGCGACAATACTGGTTCATCGATTTGCACCCATTCCACCCCGGCGGCTTGCAAGCGCGCCAGGACTTTTTGATAGGCCGGAACGATCTTGTGCAGCAAATCGAGTTTATGCAGAAGTTGATTACCTGCGTCGCCTTTGATCTTGCCCAGATAGAGCAAGGTGATCGGTCCGATCAATGTCACTTTGGCGGCATGTCCCAAAGCTTGCGCTTGTGCCAGCTCATCAAATAACCAATCCACGCCGCCATCAAAGCGGGTATCGGTAGTCCATTCTGGCACCAGATAATGGTAATTAGTATCAAACCATTTGGTCATTTCCATCGCGACATTGGCGCTGTTGCCGCGCGCGGCGCTGTAATAATTTTCTAAGGACAAAGCCTGCGGATCAAAACTAAATCGTGTCGGCAAAGCGCCCACCAATGCCAACGTGTTTAAGACCTGGTCGTACCAGGCAAAGTCGCCAACGCTGACATAATCCAGACCTGCTTGCTGTTGCACTGCCCAATGACGCGCCCGCAAATCACTGCCAATATCGTGCAATGCAGTCTCGGACAATTCTTTACGCCAAAACGCTTCTTGCGCAAATTTCAATTCACGCTGCGCACCGATGCGCGGAAATCCCAAAATATGTGCTGATGCCATGACAACTCCTTTTATCTAAGTGTTGTCATGATGGTGCAACGTCGTTTATGATTCAAACGATAAATTTTAAGAATCAACTTGAATTTCATTCATAGTTAGATTGGTAGCCAAACTCAATTCATCACAAAAAAAGCGTATGCAATCCATCCTGGAAGTCCGCCACCTCAAAACTCTGCACGCTTTGCGCGAGGCAGGCAATCTGTTACGCGCTGCCACACTCTTGAATGTGACGCAATCTGCGCTGTCGCACCAAATCAAATTGCTGGAAGAGCACCACGGCAGCGCCTTGTTCGAGCGCAAATCGACACCGATACGTTTTACGCCAGCAGGAGAACGACTGCTACAACTGGCCGACGCGGTACTGCCGCAAATCGCTAATACCGAGCGTGATCTGGCGCGTCTGGCGCAGGGTGTTGCAGGACAATTACGCATCGCGGTGGAATGCCACACCTGCTTTGACTGGCTCATGCCCGCAATGGATTTATTCCGACACCGCTGGCCAGAGGTAGATCTGGATATCGTCTCTGGGTTTCAGGCCGATCCGGTTGGCCTGCTATATAGCAACCGTGCCGATGTGGCGATTGTGGCGGAGATTGATCATGATGAGAGCGTCAGCTATCACCCCTTATTCCGGTTTGAAATCGTCGCCCTGCTCGCCAAAGATCATGCGCTGGCAACGCGTGATTATCTGGTGGCACAAGATTTTGCGACCGATACCTTAATCACCTATCCGGTACCCGATGAGATGCTCGATATCGTGCGACAAGTGCTCAAACCAGCGGGCGTCGAAGCAGCCAGACGCACCACAGAACTTACCGTCGCCATGTTGCAACTGGTCGCCAGCAAACGCGGCATCGCTACCCTGCCGGTCTGGGCAGCACAAAATTATGTGAACCGAGATTATGTTTTACCTAAACGGATTACCGCTGATGGCTTGACCGGCAAACTATATGCAGCTTGCTTGCCAGAGCTGGCGGATAAAGCCTATTTAACTGATTTCGTCAATACGATAAGAGAAAGCAGTTATTTAAATTTGCAGAGCGTGGAATTGATTTGATGCCGATTGATTTGATACTGCCATCAGTGCACAGATTTTTAAGCATCCAAACCGATTGGTCTCTCGATGCTACACTTTTGTTTCCAACCTTGCGCGAGTTAACACCATGGCACACATTCCAGACACCTTACTCAATTTAAGCAAAATCACCAGCGAACATTGTGACGTCACGTTTGCCACGCGTGAGCATCAGACCAGAGAGCCACACACACATCCAACCCCGATTTATGTCATGGTCACCGAAGGCACTATGTTTGTCGCCAGTGGCGGCGAAGAAAAAGCGTTTCATGCAGGGGAATGGTGCATGATTGACGCTGGCGTAGAGCATGCGGAACGCTTTGCAGA
>JANXTO010000165.1 GCA_025352365.1 Undibacterium sp.
AATGATCTACGAATTATTAATCCGCTCTTCTGGACAAAATACAGCGTCATCCAACAATTTGGTTTGGATCGATGCAAACTTATCGACACGATCATTTGAAAAATGGCTCACAGATCGCTCCCTGTTAAATAAAACTGGTAACGCACCAGTTGCACGCTGGAGCATCATGCAAACCGACAGACCAGCTCATTTCAAGCTTGACAGAGATACAGCGGCGCTAGAGCACCACATCTCTGAACTGATCAACGGTAATCAAGTCATCAAAGCCGTACCTGATGCGTTGAAAGCCTTAAAGGCGTTCCAGTTAGCATCCGTCACGAAAGAGCTTGCTGAAGTTTTTTAATCAGGGCTTACGCAAAGACGTCCCAGCGGCGTCATGCATCCTAGGTTGATCTTCTTCCAAGAGCAATTTTACGTAAGCCCCGCCGGTTCGTTTTCATCTTCATTCATTTCAGACTTGTGTTGAATTTAACTTGTCTGAGTTATTAAAAATCCCCCATCGCATATTGAATGCCATGGGGGATTTTTAATGTCTGTACTTATTGCAATAAAAAAGTCTGACAATTATTTTAATTGTCAGCCTGGAGATAGGTAAATCAAATTCAAATTAAATTCAAATTAATTATCTCTACGGCCTCTGCCATGGTCATCACCATGATCTTCATCGCGGCCTTTGCCGTGACCTCGGTCATGATCCCTGTCATAGTCTCTGCGATCATCGCGGTAGTCTCTTCCGTGTTCATGTTCTCTGTAGCGCGGCACATAGACATCGCGGTACCAACGTTCTTGCACAAAATAGACTGGCTGGCCGCAGGCATTATAGTTGCCGCAATATTTACGCCAATTTTTTTGATGTCCAGGTGGTACGTATAAGTACATTGGTTCTCTGACGACACCAGCGGGTGCTGCATAGATCACTGTTGGCCTGCTGTACACGACTTGTGGGCCTGGTACGCTGCCTATATCAATGCGACCGTACATACCTGGCTGCGCTATGTTGATGGAGACGCCGATGTCCGCAGCAAACGCAGATCCGGTTGCTGCGATGATGGACGTTACTGACATCGCTAGTATAAATTTTTTCATCATTTCTACCTCATACGCCTTGCGGCAATATCTATACAACGTTACCCAAACACATCCGTTGACCAAATAACGATTGCTGCTTCTGTTATGTTAGATGAATAGACTGCATAAAGTTCAGCCCTAGATGAATTTGTACAAGAGGCGCGCAATAAAAATGCAAATGGCATGTAGTGCGAATGGTTCGCGCTACACGCCATAGGAGAGCAACATAGTAGTCACTAAACAATAAGTTCGACTACTAGGATCTCTAAATTAATAACAAATGCGTCAAAAATCAGTACAGCATTTGACCAATTATTTTGGCATTAAAACAGTATCAATCACATTGATTACGCCATTAGATTGATACACGTCATAAGTGCTGATATTGGCTGTGTTGCCGCTTTCATCCATGACTGCAATATTGTGTTTTCCGTTCATGGTGAACATCAATTTGCCACCGCTTGCCGTTGGCAAAGTTGCTTTGCCGGACTGCTTAGTGATCTCGCGTTCGAGCGCCATAAAATCATACTTACCTGGTACAACATGGTAGGTCAAAATTTTTGTCAGGGTTGCTTTGTTCTCTGGCTTGACCAATGTTTCTACTGTGCCTGCCGGTAGTTTGGCGAAGGCTGCGTTGGTTGGTGCAAATACGGTGAAAGGACCTTTGCTTTTCAGTGTATCTACCAGGCCGGCTGCTTTGACAGCCGCGACTAATGTTGTGTGATCTGCGGAGTTGACTGCATTGTCAACAATGTCTTTACTTGGAAACATACTTTGACCACCGACCATCACGGTCATGTCAGCAGCATAGCTGGCACCGAACGTCATCATGGATGCTACGAACAGAATTGCTGGGCTAAATTTACGCATGTCTATCTCCTGAAGAATTACTTGTGCACGATTGCCTAATCATTTACGCGAGCAAGGATCAATCGGATTCAAGAAATAAAAAAATAAGTGATTTAGTTCGATAAAAAAACGGCATCGTTACTCTAATAAAAATCAGTCGTTTTTTATCGGAGATAGAGAATATTCATTGGAATGATCTATCTATTGATGAATATACTAGTGGAGAGTATATATTGCTTGTCCTGGTATTATTTGAACTGCAAAGGGTTTTTTATAAAATTGATAGGGAGTATATTGAATTAACTGAAATTAATCTCAATTAGAAAAGCACAGATTTGCGATGATATTTTGTCGCTAGTTGTCCTTAAATAGCTGCGAAAAATGTGTTCGTAAAAACAAAATCTAAACACATTTTTTTAGCCTATTTTTGATAAAAATTTCTCAGTTTTACCAGGGCAAAAAATCACCTCGGTAATCTAAAAACTGCCCAGAATTTTCTGGCATAAGTTGATCAATTACTGCGAGCAGACGTGTCGCTGCGGTGGAAGGCGTTTGCACCTCCAGCCCCGTTTTACTGAATGGCGATGACAAAGATGTTTGTACCGTGCCCGGATGCAGCGCGACGCAAATTGCTTCGGGCTGGCGTCGATTTAATTCTATCGCCGCGGTGTGCACGAGTTGATTTAAAGCGGCTTTAGAGGCGCGATAACTGTACCAGCCACCTAAGTGATTATCGCCAATGCTACCAACCTTGGCTGACAAAGTGGCTAAAACCGATTTGCCTTCGCGCGGCAGTAGAGGGAGTAAGTGCTTCATCAACAAAGCGGGACCAATCGCATTGATTGCAAATGATTCCATCATGTGTACAGGATCTAGTTGTCGCCAGCTTTTTTCTGGTTGCATTCCATCGCGTTGCAAGAGTCCTGTTGCATCAATAATTAAGCGCGGTACGCCAACGCTTGCGATGTATTCCGCGCAGCTAGCAATCGAAGATTCTTCCAGTAAATTTAATGCAGGGAAACTGCTACGGCTAAGGCCAATAACTGTTTTAAAAGTGCCGCTGTTTTTCAATGCAGACAGGAGCGCGCTGCCGATGCCGCCAGTCGCACCAATCACCACACAAACGCTGTCTTGTGGAAATGAATTCATCATTATTTGGGTCTGTAGTGACATTTGTCGTTAATATAATCAACGTTCAGAAATCAACGTTCGGAGATCAAAACGGTAAAACCTTGATCCCCGAACGCATTAATGTCACATGTCAGTGATTATCGTCACTTGGCTTGATCAGGCTTTTTTATTCCATGCACTGCACCAGCCTTTGGCATTTACCTGCTTGCCACCGACTGCACCGCACACTGCCCACGCATCGGTACTTTTACCTTGGAATAATTGGCAGCCAGCGCAATTGCTGTTGGCGACTTTACTGGGATATTTTTTCGCATCGATTTTACTCGCATCGTTTTTGTAACCGAGTGCGGTCGCGATAGGATCGCTTTCTTCCAAATGGACTGCTTGAGCTGACGCAATATTTGCAGTGCCTAACAAAATTGCAGTGGAAGGGATGGTGGTAAATATGAACTGCCGGCGGGTTGTCATAGTATTTCCTTTAAAAAGGGACTAAAAGTGTATAAATGAGTAAATCAATCAATTGAACAGTCGATAAATGAGGCAGCAAGCTAAGTATGAGCAATCAATTGATGCACTAATTTATCATCAAAAAATAATTCAAGTGAGCGTTACCTTGCACCGTGTTACCAGTCGGAGATAAAAACCTTTATTTTATTGAACTGGTTTTGTATTACTAATTTAGGCTGTTATCCGATTTATGTCCAGAACTTGAATCGATATACTGTGATAATATCGGTTCATTGATGTGTCAATTGTAGTATTTACTGTGTATTTGTCTGAAGTTAGATTCAAAGTGAACTGGGGAAAATTATGGCGTCCGAAAATAATATGAATGACCCACATGCGGCGACTTACCGCAGCGGTATAGCGGCTCGTTTGGCTGGTGTGCCGGTTGAAACCTTGCGTGTGTGGGAGCGCCGCTACAGCGTGGTTGGTCCGCGTTTGAGTGAACGTGGTCAGCGTTTGTATTCGTCAACAGAAATTAAACGCCTCACTTTAATCAAGCAACTGGTTGATATGGGACACTCAATCGGTTCCATTGCTGCACTACCGACCGATGCTTTGATCGCGATGCGCAGTGCCGCCAGAACATTAGAAGCGCCGCCACGACTCGCTGGTGAGCTTGCACGTGAGTTGCGGGTAGGATTGATCGGCCCGCTGGTGTCATCTCGTCGGTTTGAAGAAACCTTATCGGATAACGCGCTCAGAGTTGTGGGACGCGCCGTCAATGTAGTCGATGCCACCACCAATTTGCAAAACGTGCGAGCGGATGTCATCGTGATTGAGTTGCCGCTGTTAAATGAGGCGACTTTCGACACGGTAGCGGGTATCAAGAAAATGTTTGGTGCCAGCCAGGCGATCGTTTTATACCGTTTTGCACCGAGCGCGGTGATCCGGCGCCTGCGGTCGGTCGGGCATGAAGTCGCACGCGCACCTTCAGACGCGATTGAGATTGAATCGCTTTGTCGCGCGCTGCTGAGATTGCCGCAGACGGAGGAAAAAATCGTCGTTCCGGCGAATGAGCTGGGTGACCCGCCACCTCCAAGATTCGACGAGCATGCCTTATCTGAGTTGGCCAATGCGACCAACTTGGTGTATTGCGAATGCCCACGTCATTTAGTTGAGCTGGTCACCAGTTTGGGCAGCTTTGAGCGTTACAGCGCCGAGTGCGCCAACCGCAATGCCGATGATGCCGCTCTACATCGTGATCTGCAACAAACTGCCGGACACGCCAGAGCGATTTTAGAAAATGCCTTAGTACGAGTGGCAATTGCGGAGGGTTTAGAATTGCCGCCGAGCGTGAAAAGAGTTACGGAAGAGGCTGTGAGTTGAGTATTGAATTGAGCGGTGAGTTATTAGGTGTGGAGTCGCTTTTGGGTAAAGTTTTACTGGCGTCGAAAAACAGGCGTAGCACATTTAAATATGCACGTTAAAAAAATATACTCCCCGATATTTTTATATAAATGAGCTAATTGTCCAGAGAATAATTGGACGATTAAAATATACTATAGGTAAGTATATCGATTTATCAATTGAAGCCTAGACCAAATTTTGGACTTATTTGAAGAAATTTCGCAGACATATTCCCTTCAACCAATCTGCAAAAAATCTAAAAATAAGTCCAGTCATTCAGCTAATAATTCATGCTACTACTTTAGGCTACTACTTGGTCTATCAATTAGTCGATCAATTAGTCGATCAATTAGTTAATCTAAGATTCAATCCTGGACGCGCTCAGTTCATCTACATGAACAAGTGATCAAACCAGTTATTGCATATGCCAACCATGGCTGACGGTAATGGATTGACCTGTCAGCGCATTGGAACCAAATGCGGCGAGGAATATCGCGGTTTGTGCAACGTCTTGTACCGTCGTAAATTCGCCATCGACGGTTTCTTTCAGCATCACATTTTTAATTACTTCTTCCTCGGTAATGCCCAGTTCTTTGGCTTGCTCTGGAATTTGTTTATCGACCAATGGCGTACGTACAAATCCCGGACAAATGACGTTCGCACGGATGTTATTTTTCGCACCTTCTTTGGCAACGACTTTTGCCAGACCAACCAGACCATGTTTAGCCGCAACGTAAGGTGCTTTCAACGGTGACGCCTCGTGCGAGTGGACCGAGCCCATGTAAATGACTGAGCCACCTTTACCGCTGGCGATCATCGCACGCATGCAAGCGCGGGTGGTGAGGAAAGCGCCATCAAGATGAATGGCGATCAGTTTCTTCCAATTATCCAAACTCAGATCTACGATAGGGCTGATGATTTGTATCCCCGCATTGCTGATCAAGATATCCACGCTGCCATAAGCGGCGACAGCATCTGCTACGCCTTTGTCGACTTGCGCTTCGTCAGTGACGTTCATCGCCACGGCCATTGCAGTACCGCCTGCTTGTTCAATTTCTTTGGCGGTCGCGGTGGCCGCCTCCAATGCCATATCAGCGATTACAATCTTCGCGCCTTGCTTAGCATATTCCATGGCGATTTCTTTACCGATACCGCTGGCAGCACCAGTGATCAGAGCGACTTTATCTTTGAGTAACATGAGATTTCCCTTATTTGGATTGTTGCAAATAGTCGTACGCGACAGTGCCATACGGCAGCGTCAGGTCGGCCAGAATATGGACAGCAGATAGTATTTCCAGCACGGGCAGCGCTGCCACTGGCGCCAGTGCATGCGGACTTAAATCTAATGCGCCGGGTCCGCCCCAGGCGCCTTTGATGATGATATCGGTCAAGCTATATTGCACCAGTTCGCAGATGCGAGGTGTACCGTCCACGTGGGGAATAATTTTAAGCAAAAAGCTGGGCGCTGCCATCGATTTTTTGACCGCCTCCACATCCAGTTTGGTGTGCTTAAACCCCATCGTGCCAGTCGCAACACGCACATCACTGTAATCCAGCGTGCCGACCAGTGTGTCTTTGTGAACTTTTAATTCTGGTTCGCCCAGTTTTTTTGGAAAGCCCCACAACTCGCGCCCAGCCGCAATAGGAGGATGATCATTGAGATACATGCTATGAACATAGCCGCCTTCCACACCATCCAGCGTAACCGGTATCACTTGTCCAGATTCACAATAATGGCCAAAGCCAGTGGAGTCTGGCATGTTGATAAATTCAAATTTGACGATAGGTTCCGTCATCTTTAGCGGAGCTGGAATCACTTTTTGTAAAAGCTCGGGATCAGTCCTGTAGGTGATAATTAAAAATTCGCGGTCAGTAAAGCGATACGGTCCAGGCGGAAAAGCAGAATTGCTATATGGCATCGCAAACGCATTGCGACGGATTTCATCTTCGGTCATAAACGTAATCCTTGATGTGGTAAGTGAAGAGAACGTGCACTGTTACAAAACTTAGTACAAAACCTATAGAGGATTTAGCTAATTCGTCAGCAGAATTGTCGGCCAAATCGTTAGCCAAATCGTCGGCTATTTATCAAGCCTGGCTACCAACTGAAGACATCACTATAAGCTGATTTCATATGCTACATCTGTACGACAGAGCACATATTACCCAGTTCATTAATTTTACAAATGTTACTTATAGAGTGGATGCTCAGTTTGGGCTTAATTTGTATTGGACGTCATACCGTTGACATAAGCGGTGAATAAAATCGGCTTCTTTTGAGGAGATCCCCAAGATGAAAACCAACGAGCCAACGCAAGACGCGCTTATACAAAACACAGAGTCACCAAAAAATCTGAGCCGTCGTGGCTTCGTCATTAAAATGTCATCCGTCGCAGCAGTAGTCGCCTCTGGCGGTGTATTGACTGCTTGCGGCGGCTCTAATGCGGATGTTAATTTAGAGCAGGCATCATTCAATTACGGCATTGCCAGCGGTGATCCGTTATCTGACCGGGTAATTTTATGGACCTATGCAAAAGTATCTACCGACGCATCGGTGGATTTGCAATGGCAAGTGGCGACGGATGCCACGTTTTCTACCATCGTTTCTTCCGGTAAAACTACCACGACAAAAGACACCGGCTTTACCGCAAAAGTTGATGCAACCGGACTTAGCCCGAATACAGAATATTATTACCGTTTTATCGCTGCCAATAACAGCGTATCAGCAGTTGGGCGCACCCGCACTTTGCCAGTCGGGAATGTATCAGAAGTCAAGCTAGCCGTATTCTCTTGCAGTGATTATCCTGCCGGCTATTTCAATGCGTATGATTCCGCAATCTCATCTGGCGCGCAATTTTCTTTGCACCTAGGCGACTATATTTACGAATACAAAGACGGCGTTTATCCACCTGTTGCAACTGCGGTCACGGCGCGTATCTCTGCACCTGCAAATGAGGTCGTCACGCTGGCCGATTACCGTGCACGTCATGCCTTACATAAAGCCGATCCGTATGTCAAAGCACTGCATGCCCGCATGCCGATGATTGCGATCTGGGATGATCATGAGTTTGCCAATAACGCGTATATGGATGGCGCAGAAAATCATGACCCAGTCACACAAGGACCATGGGCGGCGCGCAAGGCTGTAGCGAGTCAGGTTTATCACGAATGGATGCCCATCCGTACACCGGATCCGACCAATTTGTTGAAGATTTATCGCTCTTTTGATTTTGGTAATTTGTTGTCGCTACATATGCTGGATACCCGCATCATCGGTCGTGAGCATCAGCCAGACCGTACTAATGATGCATCTGGTCGTGACATCGCTGATCCGGCGTTTTTGCCGTATGCCTTCAACAAGAATAAGCAGTTGATGGGTGCAACTCAGCAAGCATGGTTGGATGCCCAAATGACTGCATCCAAAGCGACCTGGCAAGTGCTGGGTAATCAAACGGTGATGGGTCGTATTCAATTACCAGCATCTGTGCTGTCGACGAATCTGAGTACAGCATCTGTGACGGCTTATTTGACAGCAAAAGCGACGCCAGTTGCATTGCAAACTCAAGCGCAAAAGGATTTGCTGGATTTGAGTAAAAATCCAAAAATTTCCTACAATTTTGATAATTGGGAAGGCTATCCCAACGCTCGCGATACACTTTTCACCTCTGCCAATAAACTCAAAGCAGCGAATAAGAAGTTTTTGGTGTTATCCGGTGACAGTCACAACGCTTGGTTTAATAAATTAACTTTGCCGGATGGCACACAAGTTGGCGCAGAGTTTGCCGGGATGTCGGTGACTTCATCAGGATTTGAGGGCGTTTTCCCGCCAGCAGTAGTGCCACCAGCCACCTTGGCTGGTACGATCAAAGCGCTGGTCGATGACATCAACTATATCGACACCTCACGCCGTGGTTATATGTTGATTACCGTCAATCAGAACGTGGCAAAAGGGGACTATATTTACGTCAGTTCGGTCACTAGTTCGACTTACACTACATCGACTGATACGCTGACTTATGCGGGTTAATACGGCCGCTTAAATTGGATAATAGTGCAGGTGGCAGCAATGCTGTTTCACCTGCACTGATCTGTACTGATTAGCCGGTCTAAAAGCTAAAGGGCTGCCGGCGTTTTAATATACGCTTTCCACAAATTCTGAAATTGTCCGCCGTCGGCAAGGATCGTTGTCTGGTTGGTCGCACCTGCGCTAAACACAACACCAACGCCGCCTACTTTGGTAAATTCTGC
>JANXTO010000175.1 GCA_025352365.1 Undibacterium sp.
ACGACAGATCAGATTGACCAAGGTACTCTTACCAGAGCCGCTGTGACCCACCAGACCGATCAAGCCGGGGGAGATGATCGGTCTGGTGGGTCACAGCGGTTCTGGCAAGAGTACCTTGGTCAATCTGATCTGTCGTTTTTATGATGTGTCCGAAGGGGCGATTTTGCTTGATGGTGTGGATATCCGTTCTTTTGCAGTATCGGATTACCGCCAGAATATCGGCTTGGTATTACAAGAACCTTTCCTGTTTTTTGGTACGATTGCAGACAATATTGCTTACGGTAAGCCTGATGCCAGTCGCGCCGATATTATCGCCGCGGCCCGCGCTGCTCATGCGCATGAATTTATTTTACGTTTACCGCAGGGTTACGATTCTATGGTGGGTGAACGCGGGCAAGGATTGTCTGGCGGCGAACGTCAGCGGATTTCTATCGCCCGCGCATTGTTGATTGACCCACGTATCTTGATCATGGATGAGGCCACCTCATCCGTCGATTCTGAGACAGAAAAAGAGATTCAGAAAGCCCTTGATAATCTGGTCAAAGGACGCACCACGATTGCGATTGCCCATCGCTTATCGACCTTGCATAAGGCTGACAGGCTGGTGGTGCTCGATCGCGGACAAGTAGTAGAGGTCGGTAGTCACGACGATCTGATGGCACGCGAGGGAGCCTACTTCCGTTTGTATGAGGCGCAGGCACGCAACGCTAATTTGGGTGGGGGAGAATAAGATGACCGATACATTAAACCCGAGATTTCAACTGAGTCGCAATAGTTTCGGCCATCTGGTGTTGATCAATGCCAGCGGCGAGGTGCATGAGCATGTCAGTCCGGTACGTGCTTTCCCTATTCAGACACCGGACGAAGGAATCTCTTTGGTACTGCAAGATGGCCAGGAGGTGGCATGGATCGATAAGCTCAGCGACCTGGCAGAGAATGAGCGCCAGCTAGTCAGCGATGAGCTGCAGGGGCGCGAATTTATGCCTGAGATAAAACGTATTGTCGGCATCACTAGCTACGCCACACCTTGCACCTGGGAAGTAAAAACAGATCGTGGCGACACCTCATTTGTCTTAAAAGGTGAAGAGGATATCCGTCGCATTGGACGCACTTCCTTGCTGATTTCAGATAATCACGGTATACATTTTTTGATCCGCGATATGTTTGAGATTGATAAACACAGTCGTAAAATTTTAGACCGGTTTTTATAAGACGAGATTGATTGTAGAGATAAAAACGAGTTAAAAAACGGTACATCAGTTACTAAAACTGATGTACCGTTTTTTTATATAACTTACGCAAAGTAGTAAGTAAAAAATTTACTTTCTTCCGTTTTGCCATTGCGCGTCAAGCTAATGATTTTTTCATAGGTAAAGCCGATCTTTTCTAACACGCGTGAAGAGATCGCATTCTCCGGTGCAGTGATCGCCACCAGCCGAGGTAATCCTATCGTTGTGCGCGCATAGTTGACGACTGCGGTTGCGGCTTCGCTTGCTAAACCTTGGCCGGTGTAGGCAGACAAAAATCCATACCCAATATCGACATCATCCAGGCCATCGCGTTTGATTAATCCGCACATGCCGATAGCGATGTTGTTTTGTTTGGATTCTACGATATATAAGCTAAAGCCTAAGCGTTCCTGCATATCGATAGGCCCCTTTTTGATCGAATCAATCGCGTCCTCTATTGTGCGTATTCCCTTATCGCCGATGTTAGCAAGGTAAGCAGGCTCGTTGACCAGTTGCAGATAAAACGCGGCGTCATCCAAAGTAATTGTCCGTAATCGTAGTCGTGTCGTGTCTAAAATATGCATGATGAATAATTGACTGAGTGATGGTGTCGAGAGAGCAGATTATATGAAGTGACTATCATAGAACTTGTATAAAAAAGAATCACGATTACTCGGCTTTCCTTAGATTTAATTTCATATACTCCCAATTTATTTTTATAAAAGACCTCAATTGTCCAGGTAATATATGGACGACTAAAATATACTCGTTATGAGTATATTTAATCGTTAAAGTCATGGCAGCATCGCCGACAATTCTATTGCGCCGCTTTGCAACGTTGTTAAAAAATCTTCCCGCATGCGCTTGCTGCTGACGCGAGTGGCTTGTGCGCTGATGTTGAGCGCCGCTGTGATGTTGCCCGATGCGCCTCTGACTGGCACTGCAATTGATCGTAAGCCGACTTCCAGTTCTTCCTCCACCACTGCATAACCAGATTCGCGGATGCCGGCAAAAATATCCATTAATCCGTTTTGCGATACCACCGTGTTGTCGGTAAAAGCGCGCAGCGTCACGTTTTTAAAATATTGTTCCAGCGCCGCCTCTGGCATGTAGGCGAGTATCACCCGTCCTAAAGATGTACAGTAGGCGGGCAGGCGGCTTCCGACGTTCAGCGCCACTGACATGATTCGTGAAGTCGCTGAGCGGCAGACGTATAACACTTCATTACTATCAAGGACCGCAAGCGAGCATGACTCGTTGAACTGGCGGCTAATTTGATTCAGGCACGGCTGTGCCGATGTAGCTAAAGGGGTAGAAGACAAGTAAGAATATCCCAGCGTCAGCGCCTTAGGTGTCAGCCGAAAATTATTACCCTCCGCATCGGCATAACCCAACATTTTTAATGTGTACAAACAACGTCTGACTGCCGCACGCGAAATACCCGTCTTATGGCTGATTTGAGAAATCGTCAACGTCCGGTGCTGATTGCTAAATGCGCGCAGTACTGCAATGCCGCGTGCCAACGAAGACATAAAATTAGGGTCGCCCGTCATTTCGTCGATCTCATCCGAGATGCTGATGGTATGTGGTAGCGGGGCAGATTGCGGTAGGGATGACATAGCTTTTCTACGATCGGAGTGAATGTGACTCAGGGCTTTTTGTGCGGCGATCGCACAGAATCAATCATGCTATGTTGACGGTCGCATAGCGCGCTGTCTACACTAAAACGGTTCTATCAGCAGCCATGTGTGCGATAAACGAACAATAATCAATTTGATGCTACTGTAATTTCTAAAGCGTCAGGCGTCAAATTTATTGATTTAGCTCAAATATCGTTACAGATATCGTTACAGATATCGTCATGGATCTGAGTCTTGGATTCTGGCAGTTGATATAGTCGTCACACAAAAAGATATTATTCCCATAAGCGGCGATCCAACGTGGATCAAACGCAGAGAAGGAGACGTAATTGATTAACAAAATAGTCGATTCGAGCGCGCATGCTCTGGCTGGTGTCAGCGACGGTGCGACGATCATGATCGGTGGATTTGGTAATGCAGGATTGCCGGCCATTCTGGTAGACGCCTTGATCGAGCAGGGTGCACGTGACCTGACCATCGTCAGCAACAACGCAGGTAGCGGCGATCAAGGTCTAGCGGCACTGTTAAAAGCGAAGCGGGTACGCAAAATTATTTGCTCTTTTCCACGTCAAGCAGATTCCTATGTCTTTGATGCCTTATACCGAGCTGGTGAAGTGGAGCTGGAATTGACGCCGCAAGGCAATCTGGCCGAGCGCATCCGCGCCGCCGGTGCCGGTATTGGCGGATTTTTTTCTCCGACGGGTTACGGCACCTTGCTGGCAGAGGGTAAAGAAACTCGCCTCATCAATGGCAAACACTATGTGCTGGAAAGTCCTATCCATGCCGACTTCGCATTGATCAAGGCCTTACGTGCGGATCGTTGGGGCAATCTGGTGTATCGCAAAACTGGCCGTAATTTTGGCCCCATCATGGCGACTGCCGCCAAATTTACCGTGGTGCAAGTGGATGAGATTGTTGCATTGGGCGAGCTTGATCCGGAGCACATCATCACGCCGGGTATTTTTGTCCAGCGGGTACTGGCAGTGAGGAAAGCTACGGAAGCTGCAATAACGGACGCTGTAAATACTGGAGCATGCGCATGAATAGCGACATCAATCTGAATGCCGGTAATAGCGCTCCGTTTAAGCCGCTGACGCGCCAGCAAATCGCAGCGCGTGTCGCTCAAGATATTCCTGAAGGCGCTTATGTGAATTTGGGAATAGGTTTGCCGACCATGGTCAGCAATTATTTACCTAAAGAGCGCGAAATTATTTTACACAGCGAGAACGGTTTGCTCGGCATGGGACCTACGCCCCCAGCTGGCGAAGAAGACGAGGATTTAATTAATGCCGGAAAACAGCCCGTCACCTTACTTGACGGCGGCGCTTTTTTTCATCATGCAGATTCCTTCGGGATGATGCGTGGTGGTCACCTGGATATTTGTGTCCTCGGTGGTTTTCAAGTTTCAGCAAAAGGGGATTTAGCAAACTGGCATACCGGCGCGCCGGATGCGATTCCAGCAGTGGGCGGTGCGATGGATTTAGCCGTCGGCGCTAAGCAAGTGTTTGTGATGATGGAGCATCAAACCAAAACCGGCGAGAGCAAGGTGGTCGCTGAATGTTCTTATCCGCTAACGGGCATTGCCTGCGTCGCCAAAATTTATACTGATTTAGCGGTGATGGAGGTGGGCCCTCAAGGACTGCTCGTCAGGGAGATGGTGCCGGGTTTATCGTTTGAGGCGTTGCAAGCCAGAACGGGCGCAAAGTTGACGCTGGCATTACTGTAATTTCAATTGAGTTTGAGTTGAGAAAATCCGCCTTAAAAAATTCTACAAAATTTAAAAAGATAAAGAGACGAACCATATGACTGCTTACATTTGCGATGCAATCCGTACACCGATCGGTCGTTACGCCGGTGATTTAAAAGATGTCCGTGCCGATGATCTGGGCGCTATTCCGCTGCGAGCGTTGATGCAACGTCAGTCGCAAGTCGATTGGTCTGCTGTGCAGGAAGTACTCTTTGGATGCGCCAATCAGGCCGGGGAAGATAACCGTAACGTCGCACGCATGTCTGCATTATTAGCGGGTTTGCCGCTGACGGTGCCAGGCGCCACCATCAATCGTTTGTGCGGTTCTGGTATGGATGCGGTGGGTACTGCGGCACGTGGTATTAAGTCGGGCGAGCTTGATTTAGTGATCGCGGGTGGTGTCGAATCGATGACCCGCGCCCCGTTCGTCATGGGCAAGTCGGATAGCGCTTTCGGACGTGGCGCGACCATCTTTGATACCACGATAGGCTGGCGCTTTATCAATCCGCAAATGAAAGCGCACTATGGCGTTGATGCCATGCCAGAGACTGCAGAAAACGTTGCGACCGATTACAACATTAGCCGTGCCGATCAGGATTTATTTGCCTTAACCAGCCAGGCAAAAGCAGCTGCAGCACAAGCCAATGGCGTGTTGGCAGAAGAAATTACGCCAGTAACAATCGCCCAGAAAAAAGGCGAACCCATCGTCATTAGCAAGGACGAACATCCGCGTGTCACCAGCATAGAGTCACTCAGCAAACTCAAAGGCGTTGTGCGTGCCGATGGCACCGTCACCGCCGGCAATGCTTCAGGCGTGAACGATGGTGCATGTGCTTTGCTGCTGGCATCGGCAGAAGCGGCAAAGCGCCACGGACTCACTCCCAAAGCCCGCGTCGTCGGGATGGCGACGGCTGGGGTGGCACCGCGTGTGATGGGCATAGGACCTTTTCCCGCAGTGGAGAAGCTGCTGGCACAAACCGGATTGACACTGGCGCAGATGGATGTGATTGAACTCAACGAGGCTTTTGCAGCACAAGGTCTGGCTGTGATGCGGCAATTGGGTTTGCAAGACGACGACCCGCGCGTCAACCCCAACGGCGGTGCAATTGCGCTTGGTCACCCACTCGGCATGAGCGGAGCGCGACTGGTTACTACGGCAGTGTACCAACTCCA
The DNA here is from genome assembly GCA_025352365.1 of Undibacterium sp. GTDB lineage: Bacteria > Pseudomonadota > Gammaproteobacteria > Burkholderiales > Burkholderiaceae_D > Undibacterium. The sequence continues at coordinate 5,790 of JANXTO010000175.1, forward strand.
TCGCACTGGTGGTCGCTATGCACTTTGCACGATGTGTATTGGTGTAGGGCAGGGCATTGCCATCATTATCGAGCGGGTTTGATTTGTACCCCTTTATTTAAAAAAGGGGGGGTATAAGTCAAAATAGTACTAATTGTCCATGTATTCATTGGTCTTTAAAAAATACTCGCGGATAGTATATTTTCTGTTTGTTTCTCTCGTTTTCTTGCATGCGGACGCTGGATGTTGTAGTGCATGCTTGTATCAAAATCAAAATTCGTCCGCTGAGACGCACAAGTTAAAAATAATTTAAAACGATTCAAGGAGACAAAATGACGCATTCCCATTTGCGCACCAGACTACGGCGGTGCCCATGCTAGGCAATTTTGCGGGTGTTTTATTTGACGGCATCGCTTACGGCGCTTTGCTATTTTTAATCAGCGTTGGTTTGTCTGTGACGATGGGACTGATGAACTTTATCAATCTCGCACATGGGGCGTTTGCGATGCTGGGCGGCTATGTCTGCGTGGTCGTGATGAACCGGCTGGGTCTCCCTTTTTTATTATCGCTACCGATCGCTTTTTTTCTCAGTGCTCTCGCCGGATTAGTGCTGGAGCGGGTTTTGTACCGTCGTCTATATAAATCCAGTCATCTGGACCAGGTTTTGTTTTCAATTGGATTAACGTTCGTAGCCGTGGCTGGTGCGACCTATATCTGGGGGCCGACGCAGCAGCCTGTGCTGCTGCCAGAGTGGCTGCGCGGGCAAATCAATCTGCTGGGATTAGATGTTGGCGCCTACCGTGTATTTTTGATTGCGGTCGTAATTGTGGTTACGTCAGCCTTGGCATATTTGATAGAGCGTACTCGCTTCGGTGCACAAATCCGCGCCTCGGTAGATAACAGTCTGGCGTCGGCGGGTTTGGGGATTCATGTCAGTCGGGTATTTTCGCTGACCTTTGCACTGGGCTCAGGATTGGCGGGTTTGGGTGGTGGTTTAGGTATCGATTTGCTGGGACTCGACCCGACTTTTCCGATCAAATATATGGTGTATTTTTTACTCGTGGTTGCGGTCGGTGGCGCAGGAAGCATCAAGGGCACTTTGATTGCCGCATTGATACTCGGCATTTTTGATGTCGCTGGAAAATACTATGTGCCTTCGGTTGGCGCATTTGTGATTTACGGTTTGATGGTCGTATTACTGATTGCGTACCCATCCGGTTTGATGGGGAAAAAGTCATGACTACGCCACGATATCAAACCAGTAAGCTCGCTAGCTTGCCCACGGGACGTTGGACTAAATTGGAAATAGTATTTTGGATTTTGCCCGTTGCCGCATTTTTCCTTTTTCCAAATTATCTGGTATTGGGCAGCCAGATTTTGATCGTCGGTTTGTTTGCTGTTTCGCTCGATCTGATGCTGGGTTATGCGGGTATCGTCTCGCTCGGTCACGCCGCTTTTTTTGGTCTGGGTGCTTATACTGCCGGACTGTTATCTGTGCATGGTTGGGGCGAACCTTTAAGTGGCTTATTGATTGCCGCCATGGTGGCTGCTGTGTTTGGTTTTTGCGCGAGCTTTTTGGTCGTGCGCGGTCAGGATTTAACGCGCTTAATGGTGACACTGGGCATTGGTCTGATGCTGTTCGAGGCGGCGAATAAAATGGCCTTTATTACCGGCGGTGTAGATGGTTTGTCCGGCATGATGGTCGGCAAGGTAATTGGTTTTGAATTTGATTTGTATGGAAAAACGGCGTACTGGTATAGCTTGATTATCCTGTTTATTTTATTTGTGATTTTGCGTCGGCTGGTGAATTCTCCATTTGGTTTGAGCTTGCGTGGTATTCGGGAAGGTGGCAAGCGTATGCCTGCGATCGGTGTCAATGTGCAACGTCAACTGATCACTATTTTCACCATCAGCGCAGCTGTCGCCGGTGTTGCTGGCGCCTTGCTGGCGCAGACGACGCAGTTTGTCGGACTGGATAGTCTTGGGTTTCCGCGCTCGGCAGAAATTTTAATTTTGCTGGTATTGGGCGGGACAGGACGCTTGTATGGCGGCTTGATCGGTGCAGCGGTGTACATGCTGGCGCAAGATTTTATCTCTGCACAAAATCCGGCCTATTGGCAATTCTGGATAGGATTATTGCTGATATTTATTGTCCTGTTTGCACGTGGTGGATTGCTCGGCGGACTCGATAAAATGCGGGATTATCTGATGTCAAAATTGAGCTCAGCCAAATCAAAAGGAGAGAGCTTATGAGCGGCACTCATTTGATGGCTGATCGCAATAGCGATGATGCTATGCTTGATCCAAAGTCTAATATTAAGTCAGAAAGTAATCAGATTGCATTGCGTACCCAAGGCTTGTCCAAGACCTGGGGTACTTTTAAAGCAAACACCGATATTTCGCTATCATTTACTAAAGGTAGCAGGCACGCCTTAATTGGTCCGAATGGCGCTGGCAAAACAACCTTCATCAATTTGCTCACGGGGAGTATCGCGCCCTCTGGTGGGCAAGTATTTTTAGACGGTCAAGATATTACGGGCTTGCCGCAACATCAGCGTGTGAAGCGCGGGATGACAAGGACTTTTCAGATCAATACCTTGTTTGCAGGATTGACCGTGCTGGAATCTGTCGTACTTGTTATTTGCGAGCGCCAAGGGAATAGTCGGGTCTGGTATAAAACCGTTGCGCAACAAACCTCGGCGATAGAAGAGGCGATGGCGTTACTCAGTTCGCTCAAACTACATCAAGAGGCGCAGCGATTGACGGGCAGTTTGCCCTACGGGAAACAACGTTTGGTCGAGATCGCTTTAGCACTGGCCACCCAACCCAAAGTATTGTTACTGGATGAGCCTGCAGCGGGCATCCCTTCCGCAGAAAGCGCAGAGTTATTTGAGGTAATCGCCGGTCTACCGCGCGAGGTGACGATACTTTTTATTGAGCACGATATGGGTCTGGTATTTCAATTTGCAGAACGGATTACTGTCTTAGTCGGCGGTAAAGTATTAGTCGAGGGTACACCAACAGAGATCGCCTCTGATCCACGTGTAAAAGAAGTCTATCTGGGAGAAGCGCATGACTGACTTACTCACCGTAGATAAACTCACTGCCGGTTATGGTGAGTCAGTGGTGCTGGAAGATATTTCTTTCAACCTAAAACAAGGCGATAGCCTGGCCTTGTTAGGGCGTAATGGTGCGGGTAAAACCACCTTGCTCGTCAGCCTAATGGGTATCACACAACGGCACGGTGGCAGCGTCCATTGGCGTGGTAACGACATTAATTCTATGGCGACGCATAAACGTGCTAACGCAGGTTTGGGGTGGGTGCCGCAAGAGCGATATATGTTTCCGTCCTTGACGGTAGAAGAGCACTTAAGTGTTGTCGCTCGTCCGGGGCCATGGAATATCAAAAAGATTTACGACACCTTTCCGCGATTGGAGGAGCGCCGTAGCAATATGGGCAATCAACTCTCTGGCGGTGAACAGCAAATGGTCGCCATTGCCCGTGCGCTGATGACGAATCCCAGCCTGCTATTGCTGGACGAGCCGATGGAGGGATTAGCACCGATCATCGTACAAGATCTGGCACAAGTGATCCGTAAGCTGATCAGCGAAGAAGGCATGGCGGTGATCGTCGTAGAACAGCATGCCAAACTAGCGCTATCGATGACACAAAATGCGATGGTGTTGGAGCGTGGACGTATCGTGCATCAATCGGATAGCGCGAGTTTGATGGCGGACACGGCTACCCTGAGCCGCTTGGTAGCGGTGTCATAAAGTAGTCGCATAAAGTAAGGGAAGATGAGGACATGAAGTCTTGATATCTGAACTTGCAAAAGATGACTTAACAGCTTGTTCAGCAGCATATTCAATCGCGCTAATTTAATAGCTAAATAACCTCGGAGTGGCGGGACAGCATAGAATGCGGGTTGGCATGCTTACATCAGATTAGTGATGTCGCCAATTCGTCCATTTTATTTATCTCCCGACCATTCCGTGAAAAAAAACACTTCTCTGTCTTCTCTGTCTATTGCCGCATGCTTATGCGGCACATTGATATCCATACTGGCAACTCCCATCGCGCGAGCCGCAATTAGTGTGACGGACGATCTGGGTACGACGATTACTCTGGCGCATCCGGCGCAAAAAATCATCAGTTTGTCGCCGCATGTGACCGAGTTAGTGTTTGCTGCCGGTGCAGGCGATCATCTAATCGGCACCGTTAAATACAGCGACTACCCTGAAGCGGCAAAAGCCATCCCGCGAGTTGGCGATAATCGTCAACTCGATATCGAACGCATCATTGCGATGAAGCCCGATTTACTCGTGGTCTGGATGCATGGTGCATTTGAGCGTCAGTTAGAGCCGTTACGTAAATCAGGC
>JANXTO010000204.1 GCA_025352365.1 Undibacterium sp.
TGTCTTTAATGTGCTGCTGCAAGTGCTGGATGACGGTCGTCTGACCGATGGGCAAGGCCGCACGGTGGATTTTAAAAACACGGTCATCGTGATGACATCCAACCTTGGTTCACATCAGATTCAGGCGATGGAAGGCAGTGATCCGGCAGTGATAAAAATGGCGGTCATGGGCGAAGTAAAAATGCATTTCCGCCCAGAGTTTATTAACCGGATTGACGATATCGTTGTGTTCCACGCGCTTGATGCCAAAAACATCGGCGCCATTGCTAAGATCCAGTTACATGATTTGGAAAAACGTCTGACACAAATGGACATGGGCTTGCACATCAGCGAGGCAGCATTACAGAAAATCGCAGAAGCAGGTTTCGATCCGGTGTACGGCGCACGACCACTCAAACGCGCGATTCAGCAAGAGATCGAAAATCCATTATCCAAGTTACTGTTGCAAGGTAAGTTTGGACCTAAGGATGTGATTAAGGTTGATGTTGATAATGGGGTGTTGGTGTTTAACTAAAGTAAGTGAAGTCATCGAAGTGAGATGAAGTGAGTCCAAAGCCCTTACTGCGCAATGCGGTAAGGGCTTGTTGCTGTAGCGCTTGTATTCAAATCGTGGTGGTATTATTGCCCTTATCACCGGATGTAATCTGGGTGGCGGTTTCAACTACGGAGTGGTAGCGGTCTAATGGAAAATCAGGGTTTAAACATCTAATCTAGTTGGAAGTTGAAAGAGGTGATTATGAGATTTCCGATTATTTTTGGACTGTTTTTGCTGTCTATTTACTCTTCAGGATTTGCCGCTGGAAAACAAAATTGTACAGATTTAAACGGTAGATTTAGCATTCATTCTAGTGATAGAAATGATGTCGCTTTTATTGATCCTGCATTCATTGATGCCAGTAAATTATTCAAGCTAAATTTGATCAATGTTACTTCTGGTGAACTTGAAATCAGAGGAGATGCTCCTCATGGCTTATATTTTTTTTTGAAAACCGAAAGAGATGGCGTACTGCCGATAAGTATGCCCACCAGTGCAAATAGTGAGTGGACATTTAATAGAGACTACAAATGTGAGGATGGGTGGGTGATTTTTTCACAGCGAGCGCCAGCACGCCGGTATGACCTTCTCAAGAGGTATGAGGGTGACGCTAAGATCCGTATTGCAAGGGACGATCTTTATGAAGGATTAAAGATTGAGTCAACATTTAGTGGTCACGAGGTTGTTACGATATTTTCTTACGACTCAGCAAACATCAGCGTACCAAAGTGGTGGAGCCGTAAAACATTGCGGGATACTGTTCTTTTGGCTACCGCGCCAGCGGACTCATCAAAACAAGTAACTCAGCTTGAATCGCAAGCCGCATTGGATGTTCGACGCATGTTTAGTGACAAGCTGTTGGGCGGCGTAATTTTGGCCGGGGTAGCGGATCGCGAAGGTGTTGTGACCGTTACATTGAAAGCCTTGCGTTCCTCAGATATAAAGCCATTCGAAGAGCGTTTGCGTGTGGCGTCGATATCTTATCAAATGAAGACAGAGCCCATTTGGACCAACAATAGTTACTTCATGGAATTGCTGGTTAAGACAAAACCCTAGTTCATTTTTAATGTAAATAGGCGTTCAATATCGCAGTCGATGAAGAGATTTTGAAGATTGCTGGGAGTTTGTTCATTAGTTCGTTCGTTAGTTTTTTTAATCGGATTGACGACAGCAAGATAACGGTGTGTTGGTGTCGGAGTAAAGTAAGTGGAGTAAATTGAGTTCTAAGCTCATGCTGCGCAATGCAGTAAGGGTGTTGACCGATCTCTTTAGATTGGATTTGTTTTTGATCTGCGGTACGTTTGCTCCCTAGTTTAAATTTTTATATACACCTGGTAAGTATATTTAGATTGTCCATATAAATATGGGCAATAGGGTAATTTTCTTATAAATAATGGGGAGTATATTGATATCTCAGTTATATGCAGATTGAATGTCGCCAGTTTTTTATCGGTGTCTCATTGTTTTTTTATGTCATTCTGGCGCGCTTTAAGCCGGCATCCTGTGTCGTTTTCCTGATAATCAGTTTGTCGTTTCCACGCTAGGTGTTTTGTGCAACAACGTCGCCGGGTTCCGCCTAAAGCCATGCTGGAATGACGCCTTAGCTCTTTTTAGCAATGACGTGACGGCGATCAATATGCGAGATTGTGCTGACACATAATTAAATCAGACAATTTAATTCAATCTGGCAATGTTCTTTTACAATACGAGCAGCGTAATTCAATCGCTGAGTTTAATTGCCGTGCTGTTGCTTCAATTTATTCAAATTTTCCTAACGCTGATCCTGCTGATTCAATACCCACTGGAGACAAGATGCAATTCATCACAAAAGCACATTGGTGCGCCTTACTACTAAGCTTGTGTAGTACCGCCGCCATCAGTGCAGAAACCCCCAAAGACGCCGCTGATGCCAAGAAAAAATGGGACGTGAATGCGCCGCCAGGTGTGGTGAGTACGGTGGCTATCGATACCAAAACCGGTACCTGGATGAG
>JANXTO010000047.1 GCA_025352365.1 Undibacterium sp.
GCGGCAAGGACCGGCGTTACCGCTGCGAAGAGGACGAGATTTGCAGCGACAATCAGACTCACGCCCATCACCCAGAAGATTGATCTGCCATACATACTTGCAAAGATCAGGTAGCGGCTTCCTATCGTTGCCATCATTGCGGGGAAAAATAACGCTGGCTTTAAAAGGAAAAGTCCGTAGGCCATCGCGCAGCAAAGGATTAGCCAAATTGTCGATGCCATCGCAAGTTGGTTCAATGCGTTGTCTTTGCTTGTCTTCGCGGGGCGTCCTATCGCCTTTGTCACAACGAGGCTAATTGGATAAATAAATACACCGCCTATGAGCAGAGTCCATACGGCCTTGTCTATACCGAGCTGATAGCATACCAATGTGGCAGCAATCCAAACGAGACCAGATACCAGAACGCCCGGGGCGCCATCATAGTGGGCATGGCGCATCTCTTGTTGCTGCTCTTGGGTTATGGACAGTTTCATTGATTATTCCCGCAGTTTAAGGTTCGATGTAACAGGCTACCGCGGCGAAGCGGAGGCGCTGTTGAAACTTGAGGTGATTTAATTTGCTAATTTTATATGCTAACTTGGCAGTTAAGAAAATACCATTTGTTTCCATACTCTTACAATCTTCAAAACCTTAAAGGGCTCTACACACCTGAGAATGCCGGCCTTATTAAATATACTCCCCTGTCAATGAGTAGAAATATGCATTCTTGTCCAATTAACGTATGGATGCTTAAAATATACATACTAGGAGTATATTTCAATACGATGGATGAAGCGCCTCCATTTGCTCTGCTAGCGACCGATCTGTTTATATCGCCATCAACTCACGAACAGTTTTTTCACTTAAATTTCTTGTTGCAAGAGATAGGCTCACAGATGGCGTTACTTTGGACAGAGCAAGTCGGAAAATCGGATAAGGCTTTTATGGCAATCAAGCTGACTGCTTAACGATATCAAATCAGGATCAAATGTCCACAGGATCAATCTCAACCGACCACTTCACCCGTGACTTCAGGGCGCGCAGGTCGTTGATCCAGTTTTTTAGGAAGTATTGCAAAGCAGGGCGTGAGGTGGATTCGACTAATAGTTGCGCGCGGTCGACGTTGGCGACGCGGGTCATAGTCATAGGGATGGGGTCGTTGACGGTGATGCCAGGGTCGGTGGCAAAAGCTGCGGCCTGATGCAAGAAGTCGAGGGCGATTTGTAGCTCTTTGGCTTCGGCACGTAACAAGGCTTGGTAGATAAACGGTGGCATGCCTGCCTGTTCACGTTCTTGCAGCAAGTCGTTGGCGAAGCTGTCGTAGTCGTGCGCCATTAGCGCGTGGTACAGCGGGTGGTCGGGGTAGCGGGTCTGGATCAAGACTTCGCTGAGGTTACCGCCTTCTTTGCGGGCGGCACGTCCGGCACGACCGGCGACTTGCATAAGCTGGGCGAACAAACGTTCACTCGCCCGATAGTCTTGCGAGAACAAGGCAGAGTCGGGATTGAGGGCCGCGACCAGACTGAGGTTTTTAAAGTCATGACCTTTGGCGACCATTTGGGTACCGATCAGGATATCGACCTCGCCGCGGTGGACGGTGTCGAAGGCGGCTTCGGCACTGCCTTTGCGCCGGGTGGAATCGGCGTCAATACGAAATACCCTTGCCTCAGGGAAAATATGGGCAAGGCTTTCTTCGATTCTTTGGGTGCCGCGACCGAGAGGTTGCAGATCAACATTGCCGCAGGTCGGGCATGATCTTGGGATGCGTTGCTCTAAACCGCAATGATGACATCGCAGTTTGTGGTCGAGTTTATGCATCACCAGATGCGCCGTACAACGGGTGCAGTTGCTGATCCAGCCGCAGGCGTCGCAGGCGATGACGGGGGAATAACCACGCCGGTTTAGAAATAGTAGTGATTGCTCACCTTTCTCTAAACGTAAGCGGATGGCAGTGACCAATCTTTGTGTCAGACCTTCACTAGGTTTTTCATGCTCGGTGTTGATGACTTTGACGACGGGCAAAACAGCGTCTTTGACCGCTCTGTCACGCAAACTTAGCTTGCGATACCGTTGAGTATTGGCGTGGTGCCAGCTTTCTAAAGACGGTGTGGCGGAGCCGAGCACAACCGGGATGTCGAGCTGACGCGCGCGCCAGACGGCGAGGTCGCGAGCCGAATAGCGCAAGCCTTCTTGTTGCTTGTAAGAAGGATCGTGCTCTTCGTCGATGACGATCATTTTTAAGTTGGGTAAGGACGCGAGGATCGCTAAACGCGTACCAAGAATAATACGGGCTTGCCCTAAATGCGCCGACAGCCAATGGCGCACACGTTCGCCTTCGGCCATGCCACTGTGCAAAGTGGCGATCTGGATACCCGAAAAACGCTGACGCAGATGATTCTCTAATTGCGGTGTGAGGTTGATTTCTGGTACCAGAATCAAGACTTGCGCGTCCGTGCTTTGCGCCAACACCTTGGCGGTGGCTTGCAAATAGACTTCCGTCTTACCGCTACCCGTTACGCCGTAGAGCAAGTGCGGGGAAAACTGTTGGGCGCTGGCAATGGCGTCAACCGCTAGTTGCTGTTCGGCATTTAAGGTGGGTTCTGGATTGGGGTTGATGTCTTGTGGCGCGGCGTCTTTGGCGACTTTCTTGAGATTGCGTTCCAGCGATGTCACTTTACTGGTGCGCAAGTTTTTTGGTAGTGCAGGCAAAGCGACTTCGCCCAGTGGTCGTTGGTAGTAGTCAGCGGCAAAACGACATAAGTCCAGCCAGGCTTGTGGCAAAGGCGCGAGTTGGGTACGCACTTCAAGTACATCTTTGAGTTTGTTGGCGGGCACCTCGGTAGTGTCGCTGATACCGACAATGAGCCCCATCACCTCTTGCCGCCCAAACGGAACTAAGGCTAATTGCCCGATTTGGGGCACGGATGAAATTTGTGGTTCGGTCTCAGATGTAGCTCCGCCCGCCTCAATTTCGCGCAGATTCCAGCGGTAGTCGAAGCTTGTATCAAGTGGCGTGTCAAGCACGATTTGGAGGATGCAGTGTTCCACGAACTTAATGTAACCTGTGAGGAAGTGCGCTAACTAACGGTTTCATAAGGTCTTTTTTACATATCCACAGTTTCTGTGGATAACTTTGTGGACAAAGGTGTATTGACATGGCGTTGCGCTAGGTTTTATGCGGGTTTCAACAAACTGCCCGTTCTGAAAGCAAAAAATAAGTCTTTTAAAATCAATGACTTGCAAATGTGCACAAAGTCTTGAAAATAAATTTTCGGCTTATTTTTACGCTCCTCATATTTGTGCATAACTAACAAAAAGTGTGCATCTTTATGCGCTTTTTGTTGCGGCTATTTCATTCATTCTCCCAGCCATATCAAGCTAACAAGCGCATGAATACTGACTGTTGCACAGCAACATGACGTCTTTACAAGGCATACCAAGGTTTATTGTTTTGATACCTTATTTGCCAAGACCTTAAGCCTTGTTTTGGCGCTGCTGACGACTTACTTCATGCACTGTTTCGACCAAAACACTAACTGCATCGGGCGGAGTGAATTGGGAAATACCGTGGCCTAAATTGAATACGTGTCCATGACCGGCGCCCGGCGCGCCATAGGCTTGCAAGGTTGCAGTGACTTGCTGGCGAATCTGATCATGGTCGGCAAACAGGACTGCCGGGTCAAGATTGCCTTGCAAGGCGACTTTATGCCCAACTTTGGCACGTGCCTGACCAAGATTGACGGTCCAGTCCAGACCCATTGCATCGGCACCGATATCGGCAATTTGCTCTAACCATAGGCCACCGCCTTTGGTGAAGACGATGACGGGAATACGCTGACCATCTTTTTCACGTTGCAATTGGTTGACGACGTCTTGCATATAACGAAGGGAGAATCGTTGGTAAGCACCGTCAGCCAATGCCCCGCCCCAGCTATCAAAAATCATCACTGCCTGCGCACCGGCATTGATTTGTGCGTTGAGGTAAGTCGCAACTGCCGTGGCATTGGTGCGCAGAATATGATCCATCAAATCCGGGCGCTTATACATCATGGTTTTAACCGTATGAAACTCACGCGAACCTTGCCCTTCGACCATATAACAAGCCAATGTCCACGGGCTACCCGAGAAACCAATCAAGGGCACGCGACCGTTTAAGGTGTGACGGATTTGCGTGACGGCATCAAATACATATTGCAGGCTGCCAGGCTCTGGTACTTTTAAAGCCAGCACGTCTTTTTCATCTTTGAGCGGACGTTCAAATTTAGGGCCTTCGCCTTCTTCAAAATACAAGCCCAAACCCATAGAGTCGGGCACGGTCAAAATATCAGAGAACAAAATCGCCGCATCTAATTCAAACCTGTCCAATGGCTGAATCGTCACTTCGGTCGCAAAGTCGGGATTTTTTGCCAGGCTCATAAACGACCCGGCACCTTTGCGGGTGGCGCGGTATTCCGGCAAATAACGGCCTGCCTGACGCATTAACCATAGCGGTGTGTAATCCGTCTCCTGACGCATCAGGGCTTTTAAGAAGGTGTCATTTTTGAGCGGGGCAAAACTGTTCGACATAAATTGCTTTCGATAAAACGAATACTGAAGTGGCGTACGCTGCTGTTCTTCGGGAGGTTAAACGCAGCGCTAATCCGACATTATCGCCGATGCGCCTGATCAAGGCATCTGATCTGCTGCAATCTGATGAAATTCTGAGAGAAAATTGATAGAAATTACTGTTTAGAAACTGTGGATAACTTTGTGGATAGTTTCTATTTTATGGCGATGACAATACCAGTAATAAAGTAAGCATTGAATATTGTCTTGTAAGCCAATGATTTTAAAAGATTAATTGTCTTTGCACTTTTTTACACATAGTTTTTTATTAAGATACTAGCTTATTTAAAATGTGCATAAGTACCGCAAAGAATACTAATTTATCGCCACTTTAGATAGATTTGCTCTTATTGGAGTTGCTGACCATAACGCGCCGCGACTAACTGTTCTGCCCACGCCTTCGTGCCTTTGGCTGAAGGATGATAACCATCTTCTGCCATCAATGACGTGTCGCTGATATCCAGTGCCATAGGGACGTGACTGACGTTGCCATAACTACCAGTGAATTGGGAAACTAACTTTTTGGCGACCAGATCGAGAGCTTTTGCTTTACAGCCCAGAACGAATCTTAAGGGTTGCGGCAAAGCGGGAAATGCGTGCACCGGCGGCACGCCCGATAGCAGAATTTGTTTGGGTGCGAGTTGCTGCTGTATCGCGGTTAATAGCTGACACAACTCGGCACGATAGCGTTGATCAGATCTGAACGCCGTCGTATCGTTGACCCCAAATGCGACAAACACCAGATCAATCTGCGTTGATTTGCCTGGCAAATTAAATAGTTGCGGCAGCAAATGCTGAATCGCACTCGCTATATCTGCGCCGTTTTTGCCAATCGCTTGCCAACTCACACCGGTTTTCAAACGTGAAGCCAATGCCTTTGCCAATTGCGCTGTGATAGCTAGCTCCTGGTTAGCTACACCAACACCAACAACGGGCGATTCTCCTATGCTGAGCAACCGGAAGCCAACATCTCCGTCAACATTACGATCAGCATGATTGTCGCCATAAACAAGCTCCGGCTGGTAGTGACTAATGCCAAAACGCGCTCCACTGGCTTCTGGCAAGCGTGGCGTAGTGGCACGGGTGCGCTTACCTTGCCACGATAGCAGTGGATATAGTGGCAGCGCGAGTAATTCAGGCAGATAAGGAAACATGCAGGTTTAAACTACTTTGAGTTTGCTGTACTCAGGATTGCCGGGCGGGTAAGCGAGTTTTAAACTGGCGAGTTTCTCTTGCACGATATGGGCAATTGCGAGATTGCGCTGGGTTTTAGAGTCGGCAGGAATGATGTACCAAGGCGCATGGTCGGCATCGGTGGCTTCGATGGTTTTTTCGTATTGGCGCTGGTAAGCGTCCCAGAATTTGCGTTCCGCCAGATCTTGGGGATCGAATTTCCAATGTTTGTCCGGGTCGGCGATGCGGTCTTCCAGCCGTTGCTTTTGTTCTTTGGCAGAAATGTGTAAAAAGAATTTGAGAATTACTGTGCCGGTTTCAGTCAGCATACGTTCAAAATCCCTGATGTGTGCGTAACGCCGCTCGCACTCTTTGTCATCGATCATGTCATGTACGCGAGTGATCAGTACGTCCTCATAATGGCTGCGGTTAAAAATCACAATCTCGCCACTGGCTGGCACATGCTGATGCACGCGCCAGAGGTAATCATGAGCTAGCTCCACACTGGTCGGCGCTTTAAAACCGATGGATCGGGCGCCAAGTGGATCAATCTGTCCAAACACACCGCGCACGGTTCCGTCCTTGCCTGAGGTGTCCATGCCTTGAAGGATGATCAAAAATTTATACTTTTTCTGCGCGTATAAAACTGTCTGGAAAGCAGAGATCTCTTCCGCCAAGCTCAAGGTGAGCAAACGATCTGCTACCTTAGCATCAGCTTTATTTTCCTCACTAGGTGGAATTAATTTCTGCGAAGCGTCTTCATCTTTTAAAACGAATTTAGATTTTTTACGGAATAGTGTGCTGATGCTCATGAGAAATCCTGACTTAATTTTGTGGCACTATTTTTAACACATTTTCCTCCGTGGCGGACGAGATTAACAAAGCATGGCGTGGTCTATTTTGATGCAACGATCCATGACCACGCTAATACCAGCAGAGCGCGCAGTCATCGCTGCGGATGAATGACTAACCCCCAACTGCATCCAGATACAGCGAGCACCAATTGAAATAGCGTCATCAACCAGCGCGGGCATCGCGTCGGATTGACGAAAACAATCGACGATATCGATCTCTTTCGCTGCATGGGAAGCTGCCTCCGCCAAACTGGCATAACAGGTTTCACCAAGAATTAATTTTCCAGCCTCGTTAGGATTCACGGGGATGATGGTGTAGCCTTGGGTCTGCAAATAGGCTGCAACCTCATGACTGGGGCGAACGGGGTTAGGCGACAAACCGACTACGGCAATCGTTTTTGCATGCAATAAAATCTGGCGTAACTCTTTATTGGTATTCATATCAACCCTTTTTTGTCGTCTGATTTTGTCGTCCACTTTTATCAGCAATTATGTGAAGCTGGGAGTAAGGTAAAACCAAAGATTAGCGCTGGCAAGACTAAAATTTTTTTTGCTATTGTCTCAAGACGACATCATTGTCGATTTAATATACTCCCCATTTATTTTGTCTTAATTGAGGACGTATTCTCCGTATATTAATTCGACGTTTAAATAGACTACAAACGAATAAATTTTTTTACATTGCACATCAGGTAAACACTCGGCGTAGTTCTAGCCGTACCTCTGGCTACACTTCTGACCGTATTTCTAACTGCCACCACTGCATTTTCATTCTGGCTGCCGTACCCGCAAAAAACTAGCAAACTTGGGCAAACCCGTTGAGGTTACATCGCGGTAACGGTAAGTCACCTTGCTGCCTACCGCTGGCGGATTACGCCTTTGCTCATCACTAAAACCCGTGCCTAGCCGGAAACGCACGCCCTGCGGCGTTTGCACTACCAGCGCACCCAGCATGCCTTGGTATTTGCCTTTGCCCGGCTCGTGGCTTATGACGATGGCTTCCGCATCTAGCTGCGGCTTTAATTTAAGCAATACATCTGATCGTCCGGTCTGCCATAGCGCGTCGGCACGATGGAGCATCAAGCCCTCGCCGCCATCACGCACCACTTGATTGAGTTTTTGTTGTAATGCGGCCTTATCAGCGACCGGTACTTGTGGCAGCACCTGCAACCAGGCAACGCCAGCCTGCGCTACGCTGGCTTGCAGGCTAGCGTAGCGTTGAGCAAAATCACCCTCACCGTTTGGCAACTCATACAGCTGATAGCTGATTTTTTGCCACTCGGCATCAACCGGATCTTGGCGCCGTACCGCGGCAGATAGCCGGTCAAAACTATGGCGCTCCATCCACAATTCGCCATCAACTGCATGCTTGGGTAAAGCCGCGATAAACCAGGCAGGTGCGTGGATAGCCTTGCCACTGCGAAAACGTAACTGCTGACCGTCCCACAAGGCGCGTACGCCATCGAGTTTTTCGCTCACCAGATACAGTGCGGGATCAAATTTATCTGAATAATTTTGCGCCAGTAAAATGTCCATCCTGGCGACACCGGAATTGGTACCAGAGGTCGTATGATCTGCAGCCATAGTCTGTGCAAACGGCTGCAAAACACCACTGAGCAGTAACAGCGCCATTACCCGGCGTAAGGGTGGTAATTGGGATGGATTCATATTAGCCTAGGGTTGGAATTGATAAGGATCGAGTGATGTTTAGTCAATGCAGACGTCGGCCTAGGTTATTATAAAGTTAATTATTTATCAATACCCTGTTTAATAATTGCAAGACACGGCTAACTACGAAGCGTTTTTTGAAAGGAATGTAATGCAATCCTTGTTCAGATTGATCACCAAGCCATCAACTAGAAGCTTCATTCTTCAGTTTGGCACTGCGCTACTGATCGGTTTTATGCTGCGTTTTGTGGTCAATTTAACGCCTGTCTGGTGGCTGGTGTGGATTGCGCCGGTACCTTTGTTAGTCATCGATTTGCGCTCCAATAAGCGGGATACTTTCTGGATAACCGCCGTGACCGCCTCGATTGGTCTAAGCAGTAATCTGCACGACTACCAGTTGGTTATGCCAGCGCCAATTGCTGTGCTGGTGCTATTGGCACAAAGCTGGCTTTGGGTATTCGTTATTATGACCACACGCCGTATTGTGCTGCGCTACCAATCTTGGTGGACGGTGCTGGTCTATCCCGTGATGTGGTGTGCCGTGGATAAAGGTGTATGGTCAAGCAGCGAGCACATACGCAAAAGACAAAAATATAATGGCAAATTAGCATTTATTTGATTTGTAAATGCTAATTAAAGAGTCTGACAAATCTGGATAAATATATATTTAACGCTTCTGAATATCTGTCGGATTTTTTTACACCTATTGCATGTCATAAACTTTAATCAATATAAGCCCATGAATTAAAACGATATTTTTATTGGCACCAAATTTGCTTATAAAGATTTGTACTAAGCATATATCTAAATCTAAGGAAGAATCATGATGTCCATAAAAAAATTCGCAGCAATTCTTTGCTTGCTCGGTAGTGCAGTTGCAACTAATGCCAACGCAGCGTTTTACAACCCGTTTGGTCCGCAACAAAATGTCAATATGTCCACAATCTTGAATGGTGGCTGGACTGAATGCTACTCAGCAACAATGGGTACAATCATTGGTACTAATGCAGAAAATATTTTGTCAAAATGCAGCGGCGGTTATTTGATGATGGCTGGACGCGATACAGGTAGCGATGTATTCCAGCTGTTGGCAGAAACAACATTTGCTGATGCCACTTTCAATACTGGTTCAGGCACACAAAACGTGCACACATCGAACGGTTCTGACTGGTATTTCTCATCTAACTGGTCATGGGGCTTCGCTGATGCAGGAACAGGCGTATCACTGAATTCATGCGATACATCTGGCGTATCCGGTACGGACAGAATGTGTCTTCACACTATCAACTTCACTGGCGGCTACAGAATCGGTAACAATACTGGTTTGAACAACTCTTCATCTTTCGAAAAAGTTTTCTTCGTTTCCAATGGTGTTAGCCAAGCTGACGTACCAGAACCAGCAACGATCGCTATGTTTGGTTTAGGTTTGTTAGGTTTAGCAGCTGTACGTCAACGCAGCGCAAAAAAATAACAAGCTGGCTTGTTTAGTCAATTTGCTTGATGATGCCGTTTAGTGAAAACTAAACGGCATTTTTCTTTTGGCTCTCAGAGAATAATTAACGCTGCACTTCGCTCTGCAAGCGATGAATCTGAGGCCTCATCATTCTTTATTGCACTTTTTGACCTCCATGCAAGCCACCCCAATGACAACCATTCCAGACTTTCCAGAACATGCCTGGGTTTCCTTAGAAACACCGCAAGATGTAGAGGCATGGATGGATTTGCAAAATCGTGAATTACAAGAAGCCATAGGAACAATTTCGCCCTATTCCACAAGTAGCGGTCAGGGTATTGCCTTACGTTTGGCTTTAGGCGGCGATGTGTTTATCCACACCAACTCAGACGGAGATGTTTTATTAGATGTCACTCCAGAAGCTGATTGGGTCATTCCGGTGATCAGCGCTGTAACACAGATCAGCACGCCGCGCGGGCAAGTCTGGATTTTGCCGGCACATGTACTGACGCAACTGATACTGGGCTTGAATAGTTTGATTGCCTCAAGCTGGCTGGTGCTGGGACATAAATTCAGAATGAAATAGCCGCTTGCCTGAGATTAGCAAAGCGAAAAGGGTGTAGTTTTTATAACTACACCCTTTTCGCTTTTTGCTACGTAGTTACTGCGTGACTAGCCTACTGTCATCGCACTACACCATCTTTATCAACCTTAACAATACGTGAATTGCTACTGTCGCGGCTACCGTTAGTGGCGTTTTGCTTCACATTCACCTCTGCTACACCGGTGCCGCTGGCGCTGACCTTGGCGCGTTCTACTAACAAGCTGCTGGCGTTTAAATCACCACTACCATGCAATTTGGCGCTGAGCAATTTGCCTTGACCGGATAGTTCTACGCTACCGGTGCCGTCCATGACAATTTCAATTTGCTGTGTTTTTATGTCACTAGCCTCCAGATCGCCAGAACCGAGTAAGTCTATTTTTAATGTATCCGAAATGCTGCTTGATCGCATATTGCCTGTGCCATGACCAATGAATTGCGCTTTGTCGGATCGTAAATTACTGGCGTCAAAATCACCCGAGCCATTGACCACGACATCCAGATCGGTGGTGGTACCAGCTAAGGTCAAGTTACCACTGCCGCCCATGCGGACTTTGGTACCAGCAGCTTTTAATCCACGAACTTCCATGTCGCCAGAGCCATTAATTTCGGCCGAGAACTGCTTGATATCGCCAGTAATAGAAACATCGCCTGATCCCCGGATCATGGCATTGACCGCAGCCATCTTCAGGTCGTTCGCGTCCAGATCACCGGAACCATTGGTTTGTGACTGCAATTCTTCTGTGACGGTACCTAGTTTTAAATTGCCAGAACCATTGATCTGAGCATGTGCTTTAGCGACCTGTAATTGACTTACGTCCATATCACCGCTGCCATTAATATTGGCTTGCAGCTCACCGACCGAGCCGTTGGCACGTACATCGCCAGAACCATTAATCGCCAATTCTAATTTGTCGCCCTTAAACCGGTCCAGAACCAGATCACCGCTACCGTTGACTTTAATGCGGTTCAGTTTGCTGGCGGCGACCTTAACGGTCAGTTGTGTCGGCGTAAAGTTAGTCGATAAATGAATAATCGTTTTACTCTTTGAGCGTATGTATAAAGTATTGCCAGTGACGACGGTTTCAACTTCCTTAACGAGTTTTTCGTTACCGACGATTTCTAAGGCTGGCCCGCCCTCTGCGGTGACGACAACATCATAAGGACCGGTCATATCAATTTCAGTAAATTCAGCGACATCGCGCTTTTCCTGAATGACTGGCCCATTGTTAGCCGCGTTGGTGTTGTCACTAAATTCCACATTGCAGCCACCCAGGGCGAGTAGCAAAATTAAACTTGTGCGCTTTAACATGATGTCTCTTTGGTAGAAAGATGGAAAGATGCCAGCATACGGCAGCTATTTGATAAAAGAAAACTCCTTAAGACAGAATGCGTATGGACAGGGATAAAATGCCTATCAAGCAGACCTGTGGAAACTCGGTTGATATTACTACCCGACCAAACTCATTTTTAAACAGCGTACTAAACGCCGGAACTACCACCAGCGATGCTACACTTAATGGTATCCATGAATCAAAACTCTGAGAACTTACAGCAAGCATTTAACTCAGGTCCCGTGCTCCATTATGGTTTTTTTAGAAGTTCCACTTACCCTTTAGGGCTTACGCAAAATTGTCCCAGCAAGGCGTAGCGACGAAGATAGCACGTCAGTACAGCTAGGAGCTACAACGCAACTGGGGCGGTTTTTCGTAAGTCCTTCCCTTATTTAGATGAAATACAAGCTCATACACGGTAAAGAACTTGATGCAGCATTAGTTGCACGCTGGCTGCAGATACGAGCCAGCTCGGCTCAAGATCAAAATTCAACCCAAATCCAAGCTCAAAGCACTTACCAAAGTCCCTACTATCATCCGACATTTACACGGATTGCCGCAGGCATCAGGGACGATACGCGGATTGTGGTTTGCGAAGATGCGGGGCAAATCGTTGGCGTGCTGCCATTCCATCGCCTATCAAAATATCAGGCGCGCTCGGTCGGCTTGTTCTTAGCCGATTATCAAGGGCCAATCACAGATAACGGTATCCAGCTCTCACCAAAGACGTTATTGCAAGCGATGGGCGTGCGCTATATGGGCTTTGATCACATGCCGCAAAGCCGGACGGATTTTAAACCCTATGCGTGGGCACATAGCCGCTCGCAAGTGCTAGATCTGGAGGGTGGATTTGAGGTGTATGCCGACAAATTGGCATTGCTACAAAACGTGAAACAAGCAGGCGTCCTAAAAACCATCAAGCAGATGGAGCGAAAAGTAGCGCGTGAAAAAGGCGAATTGCGTTTTACCATGCAAAGCACGAGCGACCATGATTTCGCCCAGCTTCTACAAGGTAAATCCGAGCAATTTAATCGCACTTTAGGCGAAGGGCACGATACCTTTGCGATCCCTTGGGTGAGGCAAATGCTGGATTCGCTCCGCGCTCACGATGGCTCTGATTTCGGCGGACTACTCTCTACCTTGCATGTCGGTGATGAGCTTGTCGCAGCGCATTTTGGGCTGCGCTCCGGCGGAGTTTTACACTTCTGGTTCCCTTGGTACCGGGTAGATTATGCAGTCTACTCAGTCGGTCTGATCTTGCTAAAAGAGTGTGCCAGCCATGCACAAAGCTTAGGCATTTCAAGCATAGATCTGGGACGCGGTGAGCAAGCCTACAAAACCCGGTTTGCGACCAGTAGCGTTGCTTTATGCGAAGGCGCGATTGCCACGCCTGATCTCATCCGGCAAGCGCGTGTTAGTTA
Source organism: Undibacterium sp. (assembly GCA_025352365.1). GTDB lineage: Bacteria > Pseudomonadota > Gammaproteobacteria > Burkholderiales > Burkholderiaceae_D > Undibacterium. The sequence goes on from JANXTO010000047.1 coordinate 13,089, forward strand.
CCTACGTACACGCTGGGCAGTACGTGACTCCTGGCTGGGACAACAACTTAAGTCGCTTAAAAGTGCTGCAAAAAAAAGTCAACAAAGCGACTAAGAGCACTGCAACTCAGGACTACAACAGCAACATATTGTTGTTTTGCCTCAAGTTTGTCTCATATCTGCCTACTTTATAAGCAAAAAAATCATTGATTTCCTCTTATTTAAGCCGAATTAATTGCACTTCAGGATTTAGATGTTGTACGATACTCAGTAGGGTATAAGTATATTTATTGTAATCCCCCAATTTAATTCATCATAGGAGCAACACCATGGCAGATACTCCCCCACTAAAGATCGTTCAAGGTACAGCATTAACCGACCAACAGAAAAAAGATTTGTTGCATAGACTGGCGCGGGTAGAAGGTCAGTTGCGTGGCATCCAAAAGCTAATCGCCAAAGCCGCTGAGCCTGATGATTGTGATGGTATCGCGCAACAAATGTCCGCGGCACGCAAGGCTCTGGATCGTTCTTTCGTGACATTGCTGACTAGCTCGATGCTGACGCATTCTGAAAAATCTGCGAGTGTAGAAGAAGCTCATGCACGTGCAAAACATCTGGCTGCGTTTTTGGATAAATTCGCCTAAAAATGTTAGCGGACCCTATCGGTCTACAACAAAAATTAAGCCACAATTAAGCAGCCAGAAAATAGCAACACAATAGAAAACGCCACGAGGTTTTAATGATCCATTTTAAATTCCCCGTGGCGTTTTTGCGCACGGGTTTATACAGCACCACACTTGCCGTCTTATCTGTGACAACCCTCGCACAAGCGCAAATCATCAAAGAAGCGCCCTTACGTGCCCATCTGGCTTTTCTGGCAGATGATTTGCTGGAAGGTCGCGGTACAGGCCAGCGCGGTGGTGATCTGGCAGTGCGTTATCTGGAAACCCAAGCTGCCGCCATCGGTTTAAAACCCTTATCCGGCAATACTTATCGCCAATCCGTCCCGTTAATCGGCGTCACAGCCCAGCCCACTAGCAGCCTGCAGTTTGAGGTTGCTGGCAAGATCATGAAAACCGAATTTGGCACGCAAGCGGTGTACGGCACGGGTGGCAACCAAAGCAATATCACTTTCAACGCACCCGTGGTTTTTGTAGGCTACGGCATCCGCTCAGAAGAAGAACGTTGGAACGACTATAAAAATATCGATGTCAAAGGCAAGTTGCTGATCATGATGGTCAACGATCCGCAACCCACCGCCGAGGAACCAAACCGTTTTGGCGGAAAATCGCTCACTTACTACGGCCGCTGGACATATAAATACGAACAAGCTTTGCGCGAAGGTGCCGCAGGCGTTTTGCTAATCCACACCACGCCGTCAGCCTCCTATGGCTGGAGTGTGCCGGTAAATAGTTTTAGTCACGAACGCTTCCATCTGGACGGCGCTGGCAACCCGCTTGAAGGCTGGCTGCATGAAGATACTGCCAGAGCCTTGTTGAGCGCTGCTGGTCAAGATCTGGATGCCTTACGCGCCAAAGCCGAAAGCCGCGATTTCAAACCGGTCTTCATCAACGCAATAGCCCAAGTGGATTTGAAAACTGCTGTGCGTAAGGTCGAACAGTTCAACGTCGTCGGCATGGTGCCGGGTACCGATCCCAAGCTGAAAGAAGAAGCCGTGATCTATTCCGCGCACTGGGATCATCTGGGCAAGATCGCCGCCTCCGGCACTGAAAAAGCAGATCACATCTGGAACGGTGCAATTGACAATGCCTCCGGTGCGGCCTCACTGATCGCCATGGCACAAGCCGCGGTTGACCATCCGGCCCGTCGTACTTTGATTTTTTTATGGCCTTGCGCTGAAGAGCAATACTTGCTGGGCAGCGCTGCCTATGTCAAAAACCCACTATGGCCGCTGGCAAAAACCAGTGCTGATTTAAATCTGGACAGTATGAACTTTGTCGGCAAAACACTGGATATCGGCGTGGCTGGCAGCGAGCACAGCAGCCTAAACCAAACCGCTGCCATCGTGGCCAAAAAGATGGGCATGCATCTGGCACCGCAAGTCCCGGATTTATCAGGCAGTTTTTTTCGCGCAGATCACTTCAACTTCGCGCGTGCTGGCATACCGGCATTCAACGTAGGCTC
>JANXTO010000034.1 GCA_025352365.1 Undibacterium sp.
TAAAAAAGGAGCAGCCTTGGCTCCGCCAACATCAGGGCGGAAGCGAGGGAAGGAGAAGAGATTTTTTGGCGCGGTTTTCATGCGTGCGATTGTACCTGAAAACTACAGAGCCTGCCGCGTCAATTATCTTTAAGTTGATGATTTTGTTACGTTTTTTTCTATAGGTGATTTTGATTGGATCGTAATTGCCGGATGTCATTTTCAAGCTGACGGATACGCTGATCACGTCGTTCAATTTCTACATTCACATACGCTGCTTCGTAGCGGATGGGAATATGTTGATGACAATTGGCATCCCATGCCGTTACCTTGAATATCATCAGCCTGTCAGCCCGCGCTCTATAGCCAGTCGGCATTAATGTGGACAAAAGTGCAGGATCGTTGTCGATTACGGTCGCTTCTCCCCATATTTTTACCCTTTGTTGTTGTGCATAGTCGATTAGAAACAACTGAGCTTTGGCGTTCTCGCTGAGATTACCTTGACTAATAAACTGCTTGTTTCCTGCAAAGTCGGCAAACGCAATCGTGTGCTCGTCCAGCACACGTAAAAATCCCGCAGGGCCACCGCGATGTTGAACATACGGTTGACCTTCTGCATTTGCGGTGGCTAGAAAAATACTGACTTGTGCTTCAATAAAACTTTTCAATTCAGTCGTAATTGCTGACTGCCAACCTGCTCCGTTTTCCATTCGGGTATAAGCAGAACGCGATCCCATGCGGCCTTGTAGCGCCTTTACCGCTGGTGTGAAAGCGACATCGCTCACATGCTTAACATGATTACTCATTACGGGCTCCTTTTGAGTAGAGGCGGGTTGACTACAGACCTAATGCGCTTAACGAGGCGTGATCATCTGGGCGACGACCCAATGTCCAATGAAATTTTCTCTCTTTTTCTTCAATCCTTACGTCGTTGATGCTGGCAATACGCAGCGCCATCAGGCCAAATTCATCAAACTGCCAGTTCTCGTTACCATAGCTTCTGAACCATTGATTATTCTCGTCATGCCATTCATAAGCAAAACGAACGGCAATCCGGTTTTCGCTATGCGCCCAGAGTTCTTTGATTAGCCGGTAGTCCAGTTCCCGTTGCCATTTACGTGCCAAGAACACCTCAATGGCCTCTCGACCTTGCAGAAATTCTGACCGGTTTCGCCATTGGCTATCCGCGGTATAGGCAAGGGCGATACGCGCCGGTTCACGGGTATTCCAGGCATCCTCCGCCATACGTACTTTTTGGATTGCCGTTTCTGTTGTGAAGGGTGGAAGTGGTGGACGACTCATGATGTAATTCTCCAGATGAATGGGCAATTTTGATTGTGCTGGTTTGCTATAGCAATTTTAGCTTTGTTTTGAGTTTGATCCGGCAGCAATGATCAACATCATTGAGTCGCAACCATGGCCTTACTACAAATTATGTTGCTGAATACGCGGCTGAATTCAAGGCATGCACTACCGGAAAATCAATATCCGTTTTAGCAACCGAGTTCATGTAATTGGTCCAAGTATTCAGCGCAACGTGCAGCACGATTTCGATCAGTTGAGCGTCGTCATAACCAGCCGCTTTGATTGCTTGAAAATCGGCTTCGCTGATGTGACCCCGTTCTTTTGCTACCGCTGTTGCAAATTTTAATGCCGCATCAGCTTTGGCATCGCTGGAGTTAGCATGGCGATTAGCAGTGATTTCTTCGTCATCCAATTTAGCGAGATTTTTTGCCAAGTAAGTATGGGCAGATAAGCAGTAATCGCAGCGGTTGATTTCGGCAATGGCAAGTGCGATACGCTCACGTGTTGGTGCTGGAATGCTACCTTGAGCTAATGTCCCCGACAGACCCAGATACGCCTCCAGAGCGATAGGGCTGTTCGATACCAAGCGGAATAAATTTGGTACGACACCGAGTTGTTTTTGAACTGCATGTAATAGTGCCTGAGACGCCGCCGGAGCTGCCTCAATCGTTGCTGGAGTTGGGATGAGTGACATGATGATTTCCTTTTCAATGAGTTTGTCGAGTTGACGAGGAGAACTGTAGCAATTTTCATTAAATAAGATAATCTAGTAAATTTAAGAATAACTATCTCAATTTTTGAGATTGTTAAAAGTCGTTTGAAAAAATATTCCTGCGGAGATGTGAATGACAGATCGATTGGATTCGATGGCGATTTTGATCGCGGTGGTTGATGCAGGCAGTTTTTCTGGTGCTGCACGTCGTCTTGCTATGCCGCTGGCAACGGTTAGTCGCAAAGTAGGTGAGCTGGAGGCGCATTTAAAAATACGTCTGCTATTGCGTTCTACCCGCCAACTGGCATTGACCGAGGCAGGACAGTCGTATGTTGCCGCTTGCCGACGTATTCTGGGAGACGTAGCTCAGGCAGAACGTATTGCTGCGGGTGAATATACGATGCCCAAAGGTGAGCTGGTGATTACTGCGCCCGTTGTTTTTGGACGTTTGCACGTGCTACCTATGGTGGTCGAATTTTTGAAAAAATACCCGGATATTGACGTGCGTCTGACGCTGTCTGACCGCAATGTCCATTTACTGGAAGACCATATCGATGTGGCGTTGCGCATCGGTGCATTGCCTGACAGCGATTTGATCGCTATTCCCGTTGGTGCAGTGCGGACGGTGGTTTGTGCTAGCCCAGAGTACTTTGCGCTGCGAGGCAAGCCGACGATGCCTGAGCAGCTTGCCCAGCATGACTGTGTTTCGTATGATGTGTTGACCTCCGCGCATAGCTGGCGATTTGGGCAGGGGAAGTCCGAGATTACCGTGCCAATCCATTCGCGCCTGATTTTAAATACGGCGGAAGCGGCAATTGATGCTGCGGTTGCCGGTGTTGGGGTGACGCGGGTGTTGTCTTACCAGATCGCCGCGGCCAAGCGCCAAGCTTTGTTAGAAATCGTGCTTGAATCGTTTGAGTCGCCCGACAGACCGGTTAATCTGGTACATGCGGGCCAAGGCATACTGCCTTTAAAGCTGAGAGCCTTCCTGGATTTTGGCTCAGTATATTTAAAAGACCGGTTAATAACTACTTAAGAGAGGGAAATAGACGCCATGTAAGATGGACGCTTCCTGTGTATGTAATCAAATATTTTGCATACTCCCCTCTATTTTTACGAAATATGCCTTAATGTCCAATGATTGATTGGACTATTTTATAGTACTGGTAAGGAGTATATTTAACAGCGAGTTCTGAAATATCTTCAATTTACTGGAAATGATATGACGCTTTTTGCCGTATATTTTTTAGACAAACAAGATAGTCTGGCTGTGCGCCAGCAATATCTCGGGGCGCATATTGCCTGGCTGGATCAGCACAAAGAGCGCATCTTGGTTGGCGGTTCATTGCGTCATCAGCCCGGCGATGCTGCGCTGGGCGGCTTGTGGATTGTCGAAGCGGAAAGCAAAGCCGAGATTGAGGAGCTGATATTGACTGATCCTTTTTGGATCAATGGTCTTCGCGCCAGTGTTACCATTTTGCATTGGTCAAAGGCTTGCCTAGAGCGACAAAGCTTGGTTTAGCGTTCGATAAATCTTGTATCAGTTTTTCTTACTCGATATGCTCGACTAGCAATTGCACCCGCGTCACGCCGTTGTAGGTATTGGCATCCAATCTGAAGGCGACGTTCACACGCTCTGGTAATTGATCGGTATGTCCAAACCAGATGGCATCGTAGCGTTTGCCATTCTTTTCCAGTTCCATTTTCAGATGGCGTTCTTTCAGAATCCGTTGTGAAATCAGCTTGAAGCCATCACAAAATATCGGCGGCGCAAAGCCTTGGCCCCAGACTTGTCCATCCATCAGGCTAATAAAATCCGTACTGAAATAGGCGTCTTCTAAGGGACCATCGGTTTCGATAATCCGTTCTAACTGGTCGGCTTGCAGCCAGCTTTGCGCGACAGCCTCAAAGGCCGCCTGAAAAGCAGGAAAGTTTTCTGACCTCAATGTCAATCCTGCTGCCATCGCATGACCGCCGAATTTTAAAATCAGGTCGGGTGCATGTTTAGACACCAGATCCAGCGCATCGCGCATATGGAAGCCGGGTATAGAGCGGCCAGACCCTTTGATCAGACCTTCATCGCCGGGCGCGAAGGTAATCGTTGGACGATAGAATTTATCTTTAAGACGAGAGGCAACAATTCCGATCACTCCTTGGTGCCAGCTCTCGTCAAATACGGTGATGGTATTACTCGCGGCGGGTTGGAAATCATCTAGATGCAGCAAGGCCACATCTTGCATCTCGCGTTCGATATCTTTGCGATCGGCATTGATGGAATTGAGTTCTTGCGCAATGTGCCAGGCGCGACCTTCGTCATCGGTGGTTAAACACTCTATGCCCAGCGACATGTCCGATAAGCGACCCGCGGCGTTGATTCTGGGCCCCAAGGCAAAACCTAAGTCGAACGGACTGGCCTGATGTGGTTCTCGTCCGGCAACGCGGAACAGGGCGGCAATCCCTGCATGCATGCGACCTGCACGCATGCGCTTGATGCCTTGCGCGACCAGAATACGGTTATTCGCATCCAGCTTCACAACGTCGGCGACGGTGCCCAAGGCGACCAGATCAAGCAAGGTGTCAAGCTTAGGTTGTTGTTGCTGATCAAAGACGCCACGCTGGCGCAACTCTGCACGCAAGGCGAGTAAGGTATAAAACATCACGCCAACACCGGCTAGATTTTTGCTCGGGAAGCCGCAGCCAGGCTGGTTGGGATTCACAATCACCGCAGCGTCTGGCAGCGTGTCTGCTGGAAGATGGTGATCGGTCACGACCACCGCCATACCCAAGGCGTTGGCAGCAGCGACACCGTCGATACTGGCAATGCCGTTATCGACGGTGACAATAATATCTGGCGATTTTTCTTGCTGGGTTAATGCGACGATTTCCGGTGTTAAACCATAACCGTGGATTTGCCTATCCGGCACGATGTAATCTACCGTCGCACCCATCATGCGCAATCCACGTAAGCCTACCGCACAGGCCGTGGCACCATCGCAATCATAGTCGGCGACGATGCACATTTTTTTACCAGCAGCGATCGCATCTGCTAAATATACCGCTGCTTGTTGAACATGCAGCAAATCAGTGGGCGGAATTAATTGCGGTAATTCGCTACGTAATTCGACGACGTCTTTGACGCCACGCGCTGCATATAAGCGTGCTAGCACCGGATGGATGCCGCTTTGGCGCAGTATTTCTGAATCACGAAAAGAATAGGAGCGGGTGCTGATGCGGGTCATGTTAGTTGGGTATTTCTTGTGCTGGGAGCGAGAATAAGGGATGCAATGTCGGTTTGCGCCAGAATTGTCGGAGCGACCAGGGAGTTAAGCTAAATTGCGCCAGTGTATTGGCATCAGTGACGATCAGATTGAGTTGGTTAATTTGTTTGTCTCGTAAAGCCGCCAGTACAGGTGCAAAGCAGTGCTCCTCTAGCAACTGCATGTGCTCCAGCCAGCTTGCCCAGTCGTTATTCAGCGCAGGCTCTAGCAGTACATCGATTAAAACAGGGCGTTTTGACGCCAGATCGGTTTGTTTAAATTCAGTCACTTTTTGGATATCCGGCATGTCCATTAATTGCATGCTACCGCCAGACAGCCAAACTGAGTTGACTGGCTTTAAACCTTGCATCTCCCGTTCTTGATTGATGGCATGATCAAACCATTGCATCTGGATTTCATTTTGAAGCTTGCGCCATTGGCGTGCTTGCTCACCTTTGGGCATCCAGATATCGATGTTGTGGCCGCAAGCCGCATCTGGCGTGGCTGTTTGCAAGCCTTGCCAATCATCAGCGCGTAAAAACCAGTGAAGTGCGTCGCCATACACTAAAGTTTTCCCCAGTTCATCACAAATGATTTTCGCCTCGTCAAACAGGGCGCGCGACTCAGCTTCTGTCAATATCAAACGGCGTTGATCCGTCAGTACCAGATGGTCGCGTGCAATATGGATATGAACAGGTTGCAGCGTGAACCAAACTGCGCTCGTACCGGTCATATCAGCATCTACCGGCTGAACGCCAAGCGCTTGCATTTTGTTGTGCGTATTAGCGGGACTGCTCTTGATGGCTGATTCTAAACGTACAGAGTTTGAAAAAGGAGGTTCAATGATTCTGCCGCCCCCAGGGCTAAAATGCCCTGCAAGCAAGGATTCATGGGGTAATTGTCTTGCAAAGTCTTCAAAGTGATGGGGAGTGTCGGGTTTAGCTTTGCCAATTAAGCAGCTTAACGCTGGTACACATAGCTCGCGTAGCAGGTCTTTGGCAAGCGGGGCGGGAGGGATAGCAAACGGCAGTATCATTTCTAAATAGCTCATAACGACATTGTATGGCAAGATGCTCGCTGACTAAAAATATTACTTTTAAGACTACGCAACATTGCGCTACACATTATTATCAATTTTGGATCAAGTTCTATAGTGAAAAATTACCCTTTTGAATGGCTGGTCGGCCTGCGTTATACCCGCGCTGGACGACGTAGTGGCCGTAACAGTTTTATCTCGTTTATCTCAATGATTTCTATGGCTGGCATTGCCTTAGGCGTCGCCGCATTAATCGTCGTGTTGTCGGTAATGAACGGCTTCCAAAAAGAAGTGCGTGACCGGATGTTGTCGGTGTTGGCGCATATTGAAGTGTTTGATGCCACAGGTACTTTGCCAGATTGGAAAACTACCGCATTGCAAGCACAAAAAAATCCCTCGGTCACAGGGACTGCGCCTTATGTCGATGCACAGGCCATGATTATTGGCGGCGATGTAATGCGCGGCGTGGTGTTACGTGGTGTATTGCCAGAAGAAGAGCCAAAGGTATCTGACGTCACCAGCAAAATGAAGTACGGCAAATTTACCGATTTGAAGCCAGGTGGTTTTGGCATTGTGCTAGGGATTGAATTAGCTCGCAGCTTGCATGTGCAAGTCGGTGAAAAAGTGACATTGGCAGGAGCGCCCGAAGGCCAGATTACACCAGCAGGTATGGTGCCGCGTCTTAAAGCATTTACCGTGGTCGGTATTTTTGAAGCAGGACATTTTGAATACGACTCTGGTATGGCATTTATCCAGATGGAGGATGCTGAGAAGTTTTTCCGGCTATCGGCACCGTCTGGTTTACGCCTGCGTATTGTCGATATGTTGAAAGCACCGCAAGTCGCGGTGGAGTTATCAAAAACATTGTCTGGTGATTTGTATATACGCGACTGGTCGCAACAAAATCGTAATTATTTTGCTGCGGTAAAAACAGAAAAAACCATGATGTTTATTATTTTGACATTGATCATCGCCGTAGCCGCCTTCAATCTGGTATCAACCTTGGTGATGACAGTGACAGACAAGCAAGCGGATATTGCGATTCTGCGCACCTTGGGCGCGTCGCCTTGGTCGATCATGAAAATTTTTATGATTCAAGGTGCTCTGGTTGGCTTACTGGGCACCGCGATTGGCGTCGGCTCTGGCATAGTAGTCGCATTAAATATCGATATTATTGTGCCGTTTATTGAGCATGTTTTAGGTGTGCAGTTTTTGTCCAAAGAAGTGTATGTGATCAGCACTTTACCTTCTGATTTGCAATGGAAAGATGTCTGGACCATTGGCAGTGTTGCCGTTGTATTAGCTTTTGTTGCAACGATTTATCCAAGCTGGCGTGGTGCCCGCGTTAAACCAGCGGAGGCATTGCGCTATGAATGATCATGTTACTGACCAATTGGTCCTGTCTTGCAGCAGCTTAGGGAAGACTTTTACTCAAGGCACTTACTCAGTCAAAGTGCTTGGCAATATTGATTTTAAAGTCAATAAAGGCGAGCGAGTTGCCATCATTGGCGCATCTGGTTCCGGTAAATCAACCTTGTTGCATTTGTTGGGTGGCTTAGATGCACCGACGACGGGTAACGTTACTTTGCAAGGCAAAGATTTCGCAACCTTAAACGAAACCACCAGAGGCGATTTACGTAACGCTGCTTTGGGTTTTGTGTACCAGTTCCACCATTTATTACCTGAGTTTTCTGCCTTGGATAATGTGGCAATGCCTTTGCTGATACGTCGGGTTAATCGCAATGAGGCTCACGCAACTGCGCGGGCAATTTTAGCGCGAGTTGGTTTGGATCATCGTGTGAGCCACGTACCAGGCGAACTATCTGGCGGTGAGCGTCAACGCGTTGCTTTGGCAAGGGCTTTGGTGACGCAGCCAGCCTGTGTGTTGGCGGATGAACCAACCGGCAATTTGGATAGGGCGACCGCTCAACAAATATTTGAATTAATGCTGGAATTGTCGCGCACTTTAGGTACGGCCTTTGTCATCGTAACCCATGATGCCGAGTTGGCTAAGCGTTGCGATCGAGTATTACGCTTATCAGAAAACGGATTGCTGCCCGCTTGATGGGATTGATGTGACGAATACGATGAATTTGACAGCGCCACTTTCAGCTTATCTACAAAAAACTACATGTAGTTTCAACCACGCCTTGCTTAGAGGTAAATTGGTTGGTGATAAGCGGGCTGATCTCAAATTAGTTGGGAGCACATCTTATTCTTCGCCTTTGCTGCTAAGTGCAATGCTGTCTGCTTCCTTATTGAGTGCGCCAGCGTTTGCCACTACCGAATTGGCTTTGCAACTAGCGACATCGCTGACCGGCGATAGTAATCCTTTACGTTTTTACGATGGCGATGCAGCCGCGGCACAAAACGGTAATCCCAGTACTTCTGATAAAGTTAAAGCATTGGATGTGCGTGCTGGTCTGATTATTCCAATACTGTCAGACAGGACGCGTTTGATCTTGACCGGCAGTTTGGGTACGCGACAATATCAAACTTATCAAGACCTGGATCATCAGGAAAAAGCAGCTGACGCCAGCTTTGAATACGCCGTCGGTGATCTGCTTGCAGGTCGTGTGATTGCTGGTAAAGAAGATCGCTTGTTTCAATATATTAATGGTTCGCTGACGGCAAAAGATATTTCTCATTTTTCTCAAACCGGTGCTGAACTTACACTAAAAATTACGGACGAATTGTCCGTTCCTGTGAAGTTGGATCGCTCTAACTTGCATTACGATCTGGACGTCAATCAGCTATATAATTTTCACCAAAATGGACAGCAGGCTGGTCTAAAGTATTACTCGCCAACCGGATCAAACTTAGAGCTTGGAGTCCGGTTTTCTGATACTGATTATCCTAACCGTAATCCACAGCAAATTGCTGATCTAGACCAACGTTATCGTGAGACCGAAACCTATCTTGAGGCTGAGTGGAAGTATAGCGTTAAGACTGTAGTCAGTACCCATTTGGGACTGATACGGCGGCGTTACGATAGTCTTAGTGATTTAAATACCAACCTGCTATCGACTTTGGTGCGCGGAACCTATTTTTATTCACCTAAATTACGAATAGACGCACAAATTTTTGATCGTCCGTTTGCTATCGTTGATCCTTCTATTTTATACGTCGTCACAAAAGGCCTGCGCTTGGATGCGCAATGGAATATGTCGGATAAAACGCAATTTCATTTGACAGGCTTGGCGCAAAACAGCGATCAAAAATTAGTTCCAAGGTTGGCTGAAATTCAAGATTCAGTTTCTCGAAAAGAAAAACTTACTCGCGCTGGTTTTGGCATCAATTATCAATTGCAGCGTGGTTTTCGCTTAATGCTAGACAGTTTTTATGAAAAAGTGGAGCGAGACACCAATTTGCCTGGGCTAAAACAGGGTGTGATTATGATCGGCCTTGAATATAGCTATGAAAATTTACCGGGCAGTGCCGCTAAAATGGGATTGTCGCGGTATCAGCATTCACTGAATAATACCGATGCATTACGATAATAAATATTTGGGGCAGATTTCGGAAATCCAAGTCTTGATGAATATTGTTTGATGAATATTGTCGTCATTAAAATTAAATAAGCCGCATAAATAACTTTGGGTCAGATCATCAATGAAGCTTCTCGATAAAATCAGTCGTCGTTTATCTAACTATATTAGTTGTGCCTGGATGCCATTAAAGCAGGGGCAGGGCGTAGTCAGTTTCTCTTTTGATGACGTACCTGCTAGCGCTTGTACTGTCGGCAAAGCACTGCTGGAAGAGTTTGATGCTCGCGGTAGTTTTTATGTCTGTGGCGGTCTTACTGATGGTCAGGAGCAAGGACGTACCTGCCATAGTGTCGCAGAATTACAAGCGCTAGATGCTGATGGTCATGAGATTGCTTGCCACACTTTTTCGCATACTAATTGCACTCTTCACGGTGCTGCAGACTTAAATCAGGATTGGGAGAAAAATCAGGATTTCTTTAAAGAAAACGATATCAATAATAGTGGTTTTGCATTTCCATTCGGCGCCTATGATTTAGCTAGTAAACGTTTAGCATCTCGTCGTTTTGCTTATAACAGGATTACCGGTGGCGGCACCCAGATAGGACGCGCTGATTTAGCTGCTTTGCGAGCACAAGCACTTTACAAACAAAAGACTAGTCTTGAATTAATTAAAGAGCTAATACAGCAAACGGCCCAACATGGCGGATGGCTGATTTTTTATTCGCATGAAGTAGATGATGAGCCCGGCCCTTGGGGTACATCACCAGCACAATTGCGTTACGCCTTAACCGAAGCAAAAAATGCTGGATGTAAAATATTGCCAGTTCGTGATGCGATTCTCTTTTTTCAGCAATAAATTAATTAAAACACACAAATGTTGAGTTTGTTTTGCATGTCTAAATTATAATTGTGTTAAATCTGTTTTGATCGTCATAGATATTTTTGATATCTCGTTTTAATTCTCGTTCTTTGCTCCTCGTCTCGGTAAATCTGAGCGTATTCATCTTCAATTCTCCAGTTACATTTAATCGGACTATTTGCCCATGAGCCAACAAAGCCAGTTTGCCCTGCTCACGCAGCGTCGTTTTGCCCCATTCTTCTGGACGCAATTCCTGGGGGCCTTTAATGACAACGTATTTAAAACCGCCTTACTGACGATACTGACGTATGACGCTTTGTCTTGGACTAAGCTCGATATCGGCTTGTTGAATAATTTGATCCCGGGGCTGTTTATTTTGCCGTTTGTCTTGTTTTCAGCAACATCTGGCCAGTTAGCAGATAAATTTGAAAAAGCGGGATTAGCCCGCAAAGTCAAATTGCTAGAAATTGTAATCATGTGTATTGCAGCAACGGGCTGGATGACGCAAACCTTATGGTTATTAATAGCTGCTGTTGCCGGTATGGGGATTCACTCAACCCTTTTCGGTCCGGTGAAATATGCGTACTTGCCACAGCACCTTAAATCCGAGGAACTGGTCGGTGGTAATGGCGTGATTGAGATGGGTACGTTTGTTGGTATTTTATTGGGTGAAGTTCTGGGTGCAATGCTGGTCGTGCATAAACCTTGGGGTATAGAACTGGTTGCCGGCGGGACAATAGTGATCGCTATTATTGGCTGGCTGACCAGTCTGCGGATTCCTAATTCCCCAGCACCGGAGCCTGAGTTAAAAATCAACTGGAATGCTGCAACAGAGACTGTCCGTAATATCCGGTTTACCAAGCAGAATCGCCCCGTATTTTTATCATTGCTGGGTAATTCTTGGTTTTGGTTTTATGGCGCCATAATTTTGGCGCAGTTCCCTTTGTATGCCAAAGATTATTTGCATGGCGATCATAGTGTATTCGTTTTACTACTGACTATTTTCTCATTTGGGATTGGTGCTGGTTCGCTTTTATGTGAGCGTTTGTCTGGCCATAAAGTGGAGATTGGCCTAGTGCCATTTGGTGCAATTGGCTTATCTGTATTTGGCTTTGATTTGTATTTGTCTAGCATCGCTTATACGCAGGCCTTGACGGCAATTAATGCAGGTGCTGTGGCACCGACAATTGACGCAATGGGATTTTTTCATCAAGTTGGAAGCTTGCGTATCGTATTTGATATCGTGATGATCGGCTTGTTCGGTGGTCTATACATCGTGCCATTATTCGCGCTGATACAAACCCGATGCGATCCAAAACATTTATCGCGTACCATCGCAGGTATGAATATCATGAATGCTTTGTTCATGGTGGTGGCCGCATTGAGTGCGACTTTAATGCTGAGTCGGGGATTTACTATCCCACAAATTTTTATGGCAACCGCGATTTTGAACGCGGTTGTGGCCTTGTATATTTTTAGTTTAGTACCAGAATTTTTAATGCGATTTATCGCATGGTTACTGATCCACACTATTCATCGCGTTAAGGGAGTAAATACTAATCGTATTCCGGTTGAGGGCGCAGCAGTTTTAGTTTGTAATCATGTTAGTTATATGGACGCCATCGTGATTATGGCCTCCAGCCCGCGACCGATTCGTTTTGTCATGGATCACAGGATTTTCAAGATTCCATTTTTGTCCTGGGTTTTTAAAACGGCAAAAGCTATTCCTATTGCACCTGCTAAAGAAGACCCATGGCTCATGGAGAAAGCTTATATTGATATCGCTAAAGCCTTGCATGAAGGTGAACTGGTTTGTATTTTTCCTGAAGGTAAATTGACGACCACTGGTGATATGAATGAGTTTAAGGGCGGTATTATGAAGATACTAGAACGCTCTCCAGTGCCAGTATTCCCAATGGCGCTGCGTGGTCTCTGGGGTAGCTTTTTGTCGAGAGATAAAGGCAACCCGTTTGAGCGTTCTTTCAGCCGTGGTCCTTTCTCACATCTGGAACTTGCAGTGGGTGAGGCTTTACAAGCGTCAGACGTAACACCACAATTATTGCAAGATAAAGTGCAATCTTTACGCGGTGAATGGAGATAAAAATGACTGTTCTGCATCGCTTGATAATGTTGTGTGTATTTTTTCTTGGTTTTATCCTCAACGTTATCGAAGCGAATGCTGTCAGCATTACTCGATTTTCACCACAAGGTGAAGTGGCTCAAGTCCGACAGATCAGAGGCACATTTTCTGAAGCAGTGATTGCCTTTGGAGATCCCAAAGCAGCGGCTCCTTTGGATATTAAATGTATCCAAGCAGGCTCAGGTCGTTGGGCAGATGATAAAAACTGGGTCTATGATTTTACCGCTGACCTGCCTCCGGGTATGCTATGCAGCGCTCAGTTAAAAGCTAATTTTAAGACAGTTACCGGCGCAGCGATCACAGGCAAAAGCACCTTCCAATTCTCCACGGGCGGTCCGGCAATCGTCAGTGTTCGCCCTTATCAAGGCGAGTCTATTGATGAGGAGCAGGCATTTATTCTGTTCCAGAATGGTATTGCCACCAGCGCCAGTATTTTGCAACACACTTATTGCGAAATTGAAGGTGTGCATGAGCGGGTTCCGGTACGGTTTATTGACGGCGCTGCCCGTACTGAATTACTAAAACAATACAGCTCAACTGGCGAGGCTATCGCTAGCCGCGTCAGTATTGTGCAATGTCAGCAGCGCTTTCCCAATGCGGCGGCGGTACGTCTGGTCTGGGATAAAGGAATTGTGACGCCATCAGGTGTGCCAAATAGTCAGGCGCAATCGTATAAATTTAAAGCACGGCAGGCATTTACTGCTAGCTTTACCTGCGAGCGGGAGAACGCCAAAGCGGCTTGCACACCGATACAGGCAGTAGCATTAAATTTTAATACGCCAATCAGTCGGAAACTCGCAGAACAGATTGTTTTAAAAACTGCAAAAGGTAGTAGTAAGCCGACGTTTAAACGTGATGAAAAAGAAGAAACCGTACAACGGGTTGAGTTCGTCCCACCGTTCGCCGAAAAGACAGAATACACACTGGAGTTGCCGGGTAAACTACAAGACGATAGTGGTCGTAGTTTAGGCAATGCTACACAATTTCCTCTGAAGTTTTCTACCGCCGATTATCCACCGCTGGCAAAATTTCCTGCTGCTCCGTTTGGTATTGTTGAACTGAACGCGGATGCAACCTTGCCAGTCACCTTGCGTAATGTAGAAAAAAATCTGATTGCCCGCAGTGCCGACGGTAAGCAGTCACCGGGCACGCTTGCGAACTTAAAAGTCGATGATGATGCAGGCATAATCAACTGGATACAACGACTTAATCGCTATCACGAGAGCAGCATCCAGATTGCAAATAAGTCCGTCGAGACTCGCAGTATCGGTTTGCTTGCTAAAGAAGCTGGCGTGCGCAAACTCGATTTGCCTAGTTCACCTGAAGACAAAGATGCAACAGCGATTGCATTCAGGCCATTTGAGGTGATTGGTATTCCACTCAAAGATCCGGGCTTTTATGTGTTGGAACTGGAATCTCAAAAACTAGGTAGTGCCTTATTGGGCAAACCCGCTCCGATGTTCGTGCGTACCAGTGCCTTGGTCACCAATATGGCAGTACACATTAAATTAGGTCGTGAAAACGGCGCAGTCTGGGTAACGACTTTAGACTCGGCTAAGCCTGTAGGCAATGCAGATATCCGTGTATCTGACTGCACAGGTAAAGAAGTTTGGCGCGGCGTGAGTAACGCCAGCGGTATCGCCATGATACCGACAGCATTGGATAATCCTTGTCGCTACAGCGAAGACAACACGGACGTCAGCAAGGGCAAAATTAATGGATTTTTTGTCAGTGCTCGTAAGACCGATGAAAAAGGGCGCAAGGATATGGCGTTCGCTTTATCGTCCTGGAACAGTGGTATTGAATCATATCGCTTCAATTTACCAACGGATACGAGCAAAGTCGCGACCGTCAGAGCACACACTATTCTAGACCGTAGCTTATTCCGAGCGGGTGAAACTGTATCAATGAAGCATGTGATTCGTATTGAAAATATGCATGGATTCGGTTTTCAGAAAGCGAATTTATTGCCGACTCGTGTGCGTATTATTCATCAAGGTAGCAATCAGGAATTCCAGTTCCCCCTGGTTTGGCGTGGACAGAACACGGCTGAAACGACTTTTGCGATTCCAAAGCAAGTCAAATTAGGCACCTACAATATTGTGCTGGATCAGGGAGCATCAAAGACAAGTGAGGCGAACAATGACACCACTAATAACGATGCTGAGAATGAATCCGATGGTGAAGACCGCTACGGCCGTAATACTTACAACAGCGGCAGCTTTAGGGTAGAAGAATTCCGTCTGCCTTTACTACAGGGGCGTATTACTCCACCCAAAGCCGCGCAAATTGCACCGAAAGAATTAGCTCTTGATGTGCAATTAAATTATCTCAATGGCGGCGGTGCTTCCGGTTTGCCGGTAGAGATTAGTAGTTTGCTAAGAAATAAAAATTTAAATTTCCCCTCGTATGATGGATATGCATTTAATGCTGGCTACGAAGCCGATGATGAGCAAAAAATCGTTGCTAACAAATTGCCCGTGAGTCTAGATAAAAATGGTAGTGGTAAAACGGTTATAAAAAATCTACCTGCGATTACTAAGCCGCAAGAATTATTATCGGAGATGACCTACGCAGATCCTAACGGGGAAATACAAACCATATCTGCTGTGACGACCCTATGGCCTTCTGCCGTGATTGTCGGGATTAAAGCCGGTGGTTGGGTCTCTGTTAAAAAGAAGGTCACACTAAGTACTATTACACTGGACACTAACGGCAAACCTCAAGCAGGCGTTGCTGTGGCACTAACAGGATTATCGAAACAAAGTAATTCTCACCGCAAGCGCATGGTCGGCGGATTCTATGCCTATGAAAACTCTGAGACAACCAAGGACTTAGGCGAGCTATGTTCTGGTAAGTCGGATGCGCGTGGCCTGTTCCTATGCGATGTAGAAATTAAAGAATCCGGCAATGTAGAAATAACCGCCAACGCTAAAGACGACAACGGTAAGAGCGCCTTAGCGAAAACTTCTGTCTGGGTCGCTAATCAAAATGAAATTTGGTTCGATGGCGAAAATCAAGATCGTATGGATGTCTTGCCTGAGAAAAAACAGTATCAGCCCGGTGATATCGCTAAGTTCCAGATCCGTATGCCATTCCGTTATGCAACCGCATTGGTTGCGGTTGAGCGTGAAGGTGTGATCGATACAATGGTGGTGCAATTGAACGGACGTGATCCAAGTATTACGGTTCCGATCAAGGCCAGCTATGGGCCTAATATTTTCGTATCTGTGTTGGCTGTTCGTGGACGGATGCGTGAAGTTCCTTGGTATTCCTTCTTTACCTGGGGTTGGAAAGAGCCACTGAACTGGTGGAGTGAATTCCGCGAATATCAAAATCCCGGCGCGACTGTCGATCTGGCAAAGCCAGCCTACAAGTATGGAATTGCTGAAATTTCTGTCGGTACTGCTGCGCATCAATTAGCCGTTACCGTAACCAGTGATAAAGCGGTCTATCCAATTCGCACTACCTCCAAAGTCACCGTACAGGTAATACGGCCAGACGGCAAGCCGGCCGCCGGCGCTGAAGTCGCATTGGCTGCTGTCGATGAGGCTTTGTTAGAGCTTCAGCCAAATACTTCTTGGGATGTTTTGGGAGCCTTGTTACAACGACGAGGCTATGGCGTCGAGACTGCGACTGCACAAATGCAAGTGATAGGAAAACGTCATTACGGACGTAAGGCAGTTGCAGCAGGCGGCGGCGGCGGTAAATCATCGACGCGTGAATTATTCGATACATTATTGCTCTGGAAGCCCTCTATCATCTTAGACGCAAACGGTCGGGCGCAAATTGACGTGCCTTTAAACGATGCACTAACCAGCTTTAAGATCGTCGCGATTGCACAAAGTGGCGCTGATCTTTTTGGTACCGGTTCCGTAAGTATCAGGTCCAGTCAGGATTTGCAATTGATTTCTGGTTTGCCGCCATTGGTGAGGGAGGGTGATCAATTTGTCGCCATGCTAACGGTGCGTAATACAACGACTCGGTCGATGAAAGTCGAAGTGATGGCGAATGTCACAGGCTTGTCGTCCCAGCTGAGCAAGCAAAATATCGTAATACCAGCAGGTGAATCGATAGAGGTAAATTGGAATGTGGTGGTGCCAGCTTCGCCCAATAATTCAAGTCTATCTTCCTTCTCTAATGCCGACAAGCAGCAGTTGACTTGGGATATTAAAGCGCAAGAAATCCCAGCAGCAGGAGTGCAAGGTGTGAAGGACGCGTTGAAGATTAGCCAGCGTGTGATTGCTGCGGTACCTGTTACGGTGCAGCAGGCAAGTCTGTTCCAGTTAGAAGCACCAATGACGATGGCGGTTAGTCAGCCTGCCGATAGCTTGCCAGGGCGCGGTGGTCTGGCAATTTCTTTAATTCCTAGCTTGGCTGCTGGTAACGAGAGCTTACGTCGTTATTTCAGCGAATATCCTTATTCCTGCCTTGAGCAAAAGACTTCACGAGCCATCGGCTTGCGTGATGCCGCTATGTGGCAAAAGATAACGGCTGATTTACCTAGCTATCTGGATGCCGATGGTTTGGCATATTATTACCCTCCCGGTGAGAGCAGTCAAAGACGTGGTAGCGATAGTCTGACTGCGTATATTTTGGCCGCGACCAACGAGGCTGGATTTGCTGTGCCGGATGCCAGTCGCGACAAAATGCTGCAAGGCTTGAGTGCATTTGTCGAAGGCAAAATCACACGCGATTTCTGGTCACCGAAAAAAGATCTTGATATTCGTAAAATCGCCGCACTAGAAGCCATCTCACGTTATGGCCAAGTGCCACCGCGCATGCTAGGGTCAATTCAGATCGCGCCGAATTTGTGGCCAACCTCAGCCATCATCGACTGGCTGTCGATTTTGCAGAGAACCACGAATTTACCTAAACGTGAGATTTATCTCAAAGAGGCTGATCAAGTGCTACGGTCACGGTTGAATTACCAGGGCACTCGTCTTGGTTTCTCGACGGAGGTCGATGATTACTGGTGGTGGCTAATGAGCAATGGCGATAGTAACGCAAACCGTCTCATTTTAATAATGCTGGACAACCCAGCATGGCGTGATGATATGCCTAAGTTGATGACAGGAGCCATTCAGCGGCAGACTCGTGGTCGCTGGATGACGACTACGGCTAACGTTTGGGGTTCATTAGCCTTAGAAAAATTTGCCAATAAATTTGAGACAGAGAAAGTCGCTGGAGTAACCAAAGCAAATTTACAACAAGGTGCTGTGCAAAGTTTTAATTGGCCTCTTAATGGAACTGCTGTTGCAACGCTGAATGGCGGTGGCAACTTGCAATTACCTTGGCCCGCTCTTGCTTCTACTTCTACTGCGATACCATCGTCCAAACCGATAGCTCCGGTAGATGGGTTAAAACTCAGTCATGAAGGCAAGGGTAAGCCATGGGTTGTATTGCAAAGTCTGGCTGCCATTCCTTTAAAAGCACCATTCAGCAGCGGTTATAGAATCAACAAAACTATTGTGCCAGTTGAGCAAAAAGAGAAGGGTAAATACAGTCGTGGCGACGTCCTGCGTATTAACCTGGAAATCGATGCGCAGACCGATATGACTTGGGTCGTCGTATCCGATCCTATTCCTGCCGGTGCTAGTTTGCTTGGTTCTGGTTTAGGCCGCGACTCTGCCATTGCAGCAACTACTGGAGCGGACAATAGTAATGCGGGTAATTGGAATACAGCCTGGCTCTCATATGAAGAGCGTAGCTTTGAAGCCTTCCGTGGCTATTATGAATTTGTCCCTAAAGGAAAATTCACACTGACTTATACCGTTCGCTTAAATAATGTTGGTGAATTTAAATTGCCACAAACAAGAGTGGAAGCAATGTATGCGCCAGAAATGTTTGGAGAAATTCCTAATCCCGTCATGACAGTCAAGTAATGAGATTGACGAAGTACCGTTGGATCAGAGTCGTTGGCACTTTATCTATTGCGTGTGCATTGAGTTTAGCGACAGGCATCGCTAACGCGGTGCCTAGCTTTAAAGAAGTGCAGACTGATTTTGTATCATCAGAGGGGTTTTTACTAGACCGTCACGGCGTGGTAGTTCATCAATTACGGCTTAATCCAAAAGAGCGCAAGCTCGCCTGGGTCAAATTGGAAGATGTCTCTCCGGCGATTAGAAATGCTTTAATCGCGTCGGAAGATAAACGTTTTTACCAGCATAGTGGTGTAGATTGGAACGCCGTGGCCGCTGCTACCTGGGGTAATTTGTGGAATAGCAAAACCCGTGGTGCATCGACCATCACTATGCAATTGGCAGGTTTGCTCGAAGAGGATTTACGCCGTAAATCCAGTGCCCGCACAACTACCCAAAAACTCACTCAAGCATTGGTAGCGCAATGGCTGGAGCGTAGTTGGCGTAAAGATCAAATCTTGGAAGCATATTTAAATCTGGTGCCATTTCGTGGTGAATTAGTTGGCGTGCATGCTTTATCTCGAGTCATGTTTGATAAGCACCCCAGTGGCTTGGATCAAGTGGAGGCGGCAATCGCCGTGGCACTATTGCGAGCGCCCAATGCCACGTACACCAAAGTCGCAGAGCGTGCGTGCAACATCCTTAAAGACCAAGGTGTTCCCGCATTTTGTCAAAATCTGGCAGGACAAACTTCGCTCTACTTTGCGCGACTGACGGCTAAATCCGATTTAATTAATGTCAGCAAAGGATCTCAATTAGCACCGCATCTTGCACAGCATTTAGCAACTACCTTATTCAAGGCGGACACGCGTTCTTTGCGTTCCACCTTGGATGCTGGAACCCAGCAATTTGCAAAAGATGCGCTAACACGTCAACTATCTGCTTTGGTTGACCGCAATATTGAGGATGGTGCCGTTCTGGTACTTGATAATGTGAGTGGCGACGTACTGGCGTGGGTTGGCTCCAGCGGTAACCTGTCGGATGCCCGCCACGTGGATGGCGTCCTTGCTTTACGTCAGGCCGGGTCAACCCTTAAGCCGTTTTTATATGAACTGGCATTAGAGAAAAAATGGCTGACTGCCGCGTCAATCTTAGATGACTCCGCTATCAATTTACCCACTGCGTCAGGTTTGTATATCCCTCAAAATTACGACAAACATTTTAAAGGTTTGGTCAGCGTACGCACTGCCTTGGCATCGTCGTTAAATATTCCTGCCGTGCGCACTCTGGTCACAGTCACTCCTCAACTGTTTTTTCAACGCTTACAGAGTCTGGGATTTTCTTTGCGTGAAGAGGGGGATTATTACGGCTACAGTCTGGCGTTAGGCAGTGCTGATGTGAGTCTGCAAGCCTTAACAAATGCTTATCGGACACTAGCCAATCAGGGTAAATATAGCGCTATCCGCACCAGCGAAAAAGATCCCAAATCTGTAATGTTGCCAAGATTGTCGCCTGCGGCAACATTTATCATCAGCGATATTTTATCGGATCGCACTGCACGAGCAGTGACCTTTGGATTAGAAAATGCATTGTCTATACGTTCTTGGTCTGCGGTCAAAACCGGAACCTCCAAAGACATGCGAGATAACTGGTGCATCGGTTATTCCGACCGTTACACCGTCGGTGTCTGGGTCGGCAATGCGTCTGGCGCGCCGATGTGGGATGTATCCGGCGTGACAGGTGCTGCGCCGATCTGGCAAGAGGTCATGCAATATTTAAACCGGGCGGTTTCAAACACGAAGAGCAGCGCTAAAAAAGAATTGACCAGAACTGTTCCCGGTGATGTAGTCATGCAGTCGATCAGCTACGACGATCAGTTAGAAGCGCCAAGGATTGAGTATTTTATCAAGGGGACTGAGCAAAGCCATATCGCCATCGCAAAATCAAACGAGATCAGACCATCGATCACTTATCCCACCGCAGGGATGTTGGTCGCTCTTGATCCTGATATCCCGCCAGACCGGCAACGCATACGATTTGCTGCACAGGGATTACAGCAGGGTGGATGGGTGTTAGATGGCCGAAGTTTGAACAACACCGGAAAAGCAAAATCGCAGTCAGGCCAGCTTGTACGAATTGACTGGATGCCATGGCCAGGTAAGCATCTATTGCAGCTTGCTGATAACAAAGGGATCGTTGTTGACGAGATTCGGTTCGAGGTTCGCGGCGCACAACTTGCAATGGAAAAAAACACTAAAAAATCGAAATAGCTAGGTGTTTTTGAAAACTAGCACTACTTCACATAACTACTTTCAATCTTCGCAGCACTACCATTTTTCTTGATCGCCTCAATCGCAGCATTCATCTTCATGATGAAGTCAGTTTTATAAGCAGGATTGTTATGAACGCCATAGCCAATAAATGTATCCTCACCGGATAGTTCGATTGCTTCTTGTAGTTTGAAATTGATCAGGTCGGGATCAGACTGTAATTTTTTGGCTGTATAAAAAGCAGCGCCGCGATCAGTTGCATAGCAAGCGACACGTTTTGCTGCTAATTTTTTAATATTGGCCTCATTGCCTTTGGCCTCTGACAAAGTAATCTTCCCTGCCTTGGCTGCATCGATCAACCTGGACGATAATAGAAAGCCAGCATTAACGCCTATCGTTAAACCGATGAAGTCCTCTGGAAATTTTTTTCGTGGCGTGGTCAATACATCGGGATTGCAAAAAAGTACAACCGTTTCTGTGTAAAGTACGACAGAGTAGGTGGAGATATAAGTGCGTTCTTTTTTAAATCCAGGCGGAAATAAAGCGAAGGATGTACCGCTTTCCAGATCAGACAAACCTCGTTTCCAAGGCCTTGGTTTTAACTCAACCTCATAAGCTGGTTTTAGTAGCTCAGATGCCTTGTGTAAGAGTTCTACATACATTCCTTTAAACTGACCGTTTTCTACGTAAGAGTAGGGTGCATAATCATCGTCACCTAAGAGAATCACTTTTTCAGATGCGTGCGCGCTTGAGCCGACTGCCGATACAAAATAACTGGCAAGAAAAAAATAGAAAAATTGACGTTTCATTCGTAATCCTTCGATAAAAATTCTAAGGTCTAATATTTAGTCACAGGGTTTAGCATGAAGTTATTCGTATTTGAAAATACGTCTGAAAGCTCGGGTACGTATGCGACATCTGATTCTCTCGATTAATGTTTAATCGGCTCGTTCAGGTCAACATCGTATTTGTTTTTGGCGCAACTATTGGCAACGTGAGGATGAATTTTGTATACGAGTTATGCCCTGTTTTGCTGTCCACTAAGATGGTTCCACCAAGCACATCATTGGCGATGTTGTAGACAATATTCAGACCAAGACCACTGCCGCCTTGACCCAGTTTTGTAGTGAAGAAGGGGTCGAAAATCCGATTAATATTTTCTTGTGAAATACCTTTTCCGTTATCCATAAAGACAAATTCAATTTGACCTAAAGGTAATTTTTTAACATAAATACTAATGATGCCGAGATGTTCGGAATCAAATCCATGCGCTAGTGAATTATTAAAGCAATTAGTAATTATTTGCCCAATCGCGCCTGGATAACTGTCCATCATGATGTCGTCTTCCAGGACGGTATTAATTTTATGCGGTGTTTTTTTGAGTAAATGATGCAGCGTTGCCAGTACCTCGTTGATGACTGATTTAAGGTTAAAGGTACGTCGTTTGTCACTTGACTGGTCAACTGCAACCTGTTTGAAGCTACTGATGAGTTCGGCTGCGTTATTGAGATTTTGAATAATTAATTGGCCTGCTTCGACCGACGTGTTGGTATATTCTTCTAAGATTGAGCGTTTCAATAATCCGGCCTGATAATTAGCGGAGAAGTTTTTACTTCTATCCAGGAACGAGGTCGAAACCAGAAGCGCATTGCCAATTGGCGTATTGAGTTCATGCGCGACTCCAGCGACCAGCGATCCTAGCGCAGCGAGTTTTTCTGATCTGATTAATTCATTTTGTGATTGATTTAGCTCTACCGTACGGGCTTCCACTTTGCGTTCAAGTGAATCATTCAGATCCCGGATGATTTGCTCGTTTCTTTCTCTCTCAATCAGGTCGGCTTGTAATTGCTTATTTTTATCTGCTAATTCGGCCAGTAGCTGGTTAAGTGTGTTGCGGGTTACTTCCAGTCTGTCGGCCAGGCTACCAAGCTCATCATCGCGGTAGGAATGGATCGGTGTCGCAAAGTTACCCAGTGCAAGGCGGTCTGCGTCTAGCCTTAGTTGATGGATGGGACGTACAAAGCGGTAATACAGCAGCACTAAAATAATGATCAATGAGACGATTAACTGAAGGGCAATACTACCGACGTAGTTTCTTATGCGCCTAAAAAACTCCGCGTCTAAATAACCGCTATCGATACCGACTTCAACATGGCCTAAGACTTCACCCTGATACAAAATTGGTTGGGCGCTGACGACGACGCTACCTATTTTTCGTTCCGGTAAGCTTTTGCGGAAAATGGATTTGTCGCCTTCAAATATTTCTACTTTGGTGATGGCAGGTGTTGCCATAGCGGCTTCTACCTGATCTTGGATTGCAGAGGGATTTTTGTTCCAGACTGGGTCGCGCAAATTTAGCGCTAGCATATTGGTAATTCTTTGCAGATCACTTTTTTGCTGTTCTACTGCGGCATTTCTCTCTACGCCCCATATGAATATCCAGCCAGATATAAAGGCGGGGACAAGCAGTCCAATTAATATGCCAAGCAAAATGGCGATCTGTATACTGAGATGCGGTTTTTTCATTAGAAAATACTAGTTCCACTGCGGTTAGTGGGACGCTAAAAATTTAGCGAACAGTCGATGATGTGAATCTCTTGCCCATATGCAAATGATTATAAAACACATTAGAGAAAAAATACGAATAGTGATGTAAAACTAACAAAAGCTTTAGTGCAAAAAAATGGAGTAAGGCGTTTTGGACTTGTTCCATACGCTTTACTCCACTGATCAGACTAATGCAGACCCGAACTTAGCCTGTAACTAATGACTGTCTGACGGCATTACTGATGCCGATACTTACATTGCCATGAATTAACTTACTCCCGCCTAGTATATTTTATTGTCCATGTAATTACTGGCTTGTGGCGAAATTTTTATAAAAAAATGGGGGAGTATAGGTAATATTCCTATTTAATGCGCGCCTCCGGCATCAATGGGGGCAGATGACTTTTTCGGTTTGGTGATCCATACCAGCGCAATCAGCGATAAGAACATAAACGACGATAAGTAGAAAATATCCGTCGCCGCCATCGTGCTTGCCTGTATCGACATTGTTCTGTCAATCACGGCCCATGCCCCTGTTTCTGGTATGCCTTGTTGCATTAATGCCTGCACACTTTGAACAAAAGCAGGGTAGTTGCTCCCCGTATGTTCAGTTAACTGCGCATGATGCAAGGTTGTACGGCTATCCCATATCGTTGACGCGATGGATATTCCCATGCCGCCGCACATGATCCTGACAAAATTGGACAGACCAGATGCTGCCGGGATTCTATCAGGGGTTAGTCCAGACAGAATAATCGAGGTCAATGGAATAAAAAACATCGACATCGCTGCACCTTGAATCAAAGTCGGAATCAGAAGTGTCATCGTGTCCACATCGGTCGTAAATTGTGCCCGCATATAAAACACCACGGCGAACAAAATAAACGCAGTAGTAGCCACTTTACGCGCATCCAGTTTTGGTAAAAACTTACCGATCAGCGGCGACAAGATAATCGCAAAAACACCTACCGGTGCCATCACTTTGCCTGCCTCCGTCGCCGTGTAGC
The DNA here is from genome assembly GCA_025352365.1 of Undibacterium sp. GTDB lineage: Bacteria > Pseudomonadota > Gammaproteobacteria > Burkholderiales > Burkholderiaceae_D > Undibacterium. The sequence goes on from JANXTO010000034.1 coordinate 24,462, forward strand.
TAAGCTGTGTTTGCAGCCATAATGGCATGATCACCAGACTACCAAAGAACAAACCATAGCCAATAGAAATCGCTACCACACCACCGCTAAAGTTGCGTCGTTTAAACAGCGACAGATCAACGATAGGGTGTTCTTCACCAAGCTCCCAGATCACAAAATAGATCAGACCAACTGCCGCAATCACGGCTAACAAAATAATCTCGCCAGAGTTAAACCAGTCCAGTTCTTTGCCTTTATCCAGCATCACTTGCAAAGAACCGACCCAGACCACAAGTAAACCCAAACCGACCACGTCAATTGGCAGTTTTTTAATTTTGGATTCCCGTGTTTTATAGATTGACCAGGTTGTCCATGCCGCAAAAAGTCCAACCGGGATGTTGATATAAAAAATCCATGGCCAGGTGTAATTATCTGAAATCCAGCCCCCAAGCAAGGGGCCCATAATCGGTGCGACGAGTGTCGTCATCCCCCATAAAGCAAGCGCCATCGAACTTTTAGCGGGAGGGTAACTACCCAGTAGTAAAGATTGCGATAACGGGATCATTGGGCCGGCAACCGCACCTTGCAGAATACGGGCAGCGATCAGCGTCTCAATATTGGGAGCCATACCGCACAGTAACGACGAGATAACGAATAACAAGATGGAAGTAGTGAACAAGCGGACTTGTCCGAACCGATTCGTTAAAAAACCGGTCAGTGGAACGGAGATCGCATTCGCTACCGCGAACGAGGTAATAACCCAGGTGCCCTGCTGAGGCGAGACACCTAAGTTGCCCGAAATTGCCGGGATTGATACGTTTGCAATCGACGAGTCCAGCACGTTCATGAACGTGGCAAGGGATAACACTAAGGTCCCCAGTGCTAACTGAGCACCTTTTAGCGGTGGCAATGGCCCGGTAGGAGCAGGAGGAGCAGCAGGGGCGTTACCCTGTGGTTCTCCTGCGGCATCCGATGCTGAAATGGACGTGCTCATTACAGCTTCTTGCCCATGTTGTTGAGGATGATTTGTGCGAT
>JANXTO010000293.1 GCA_025352365.1 Undibacterium sp.
CGGGCCCGACCCCGATGCATCTGCGTAAGGATGCTCTGCAAATCGCAACAAGAATTATGCAAGAGGTAGTCAATATCGGTAACCGTTATCCACCATATGGACGCGGCACAGTCGGTATGGTGCAAGTATTCCCGAACAGTCGTAACGTGATTCCAGGCGAAGTCAAATTCAGTATTGATTTACGCAATGTGAACGATGAATTACTCAACACCATGCATCAGGAAATACTGGCGTTTATCGACAAAACGGCGAGTGATAGCGGGTTGAAAATCAGTATCGAACGCGTCTCCTATTACCCACCTTGCCCTTTCCATCCGGATTGCGTTGACGCAGTGCGCAGTGCAACCGCCAAGCTGGGTTATTCCACCATGGACGTGGTATCCGGTGCGGGACATGATGCAATTTACACTGCGAGACTGGCACCGTCTGGGATGATTTTTGTACCCTGTAAGGATGGGATTAGTCATAACGAAATTGAAGATGCTAAATCGGAACATCTGGAGGCAGGCTGTAATGTGTTGTTGCTAGCAATGTTAGAGCGGGCGAAAATTGTAGCCTGATGTGCTGAACCAAATTTTGGTCATCTAATGAAATCTTGGCGCAAGGTTTTATTCCAACCCAGCTCTCAAGAGAGGGAGTGAGGGAATCAGCATATCGACATATTTGAAAGGCGGGTATCCACGGCGGGTATCCAAGTCAATTCGAATATTTTTTATTATTAGTATTCGTTATTATGAGTGTGCTGGCCGATGGCAGACCGGGGACTACTCTCTTTCTTTACTTCGTCAAAGAAAGAGGGCAAAGAAAGGCGACCCCGGAATTACTACCCCTTCAGAGATCCCGTTTTTATTCATCAAAAATGGGAAAAATTCGAAACTGAGCGAAGGAACATCCGCTTGCAAGCGGATGCTGTTACACAGCCGAGATGCATTCATCTCGACAAACCTGCTACACCTCAAACGACGAGCTGTCTTATCCGTTTTTAACGGATAAAAATGCCAGTGCCAAAGCGGAATTCTAACCACAAAGTCAATACCAACACTCATACTCAATCTGTAATGCTTTGTTTCTTCAGGTTTTAAGAGGGCATCAAGTGTAAATAAATCATGTTTCTGTAGCTCTTATTGTATTATCGCAAGTCTTATTTATGACGAATAAATCACAATGATAAAGTTGATGAGACATACAATCGCCAGCGTATTTTTTCTTAGCCTCTCCTGGTCCGCACACGCAACGATTAATTTGACTGATCCAATTCCGGTAGGGCCACAAGTTAAAGTCGGCAAACTCCCTAATGGATTGACTTACTACATCCAAAATAATGGTAGGCCTGAAAAACGTGTTGAATTACGCTTAGTCGTGAAAGCAGGCTCAATTCTGGAAGACGACGATCAACAAGGGCTCGCACATTTTACTGAGCATATGGCGTTTAACGGTTCACGCCATTTTAAAAAACATGAATTGATTTCTTACTTGCAGTCTATTGGCGTGAAATTTGGCGCCGACCTGAATGCCTATACCAGCTTTGATGAAACCGTCTATATCCTACCAATCCCAACCGATAAAAAAGAAAACTTAGAGACTGGATTCCAAGTCTTGGAGGATTGGGCGCAAGGCGTGCAGATGAATGACGCTGATATAGATAAAGAGCGCGATATTATTCTGGAAGAAGCTCGTTTAGGGAAGGGTGCTAACGACCGCATGAACAAGATATTGTTGCCCGAGGTTTTTAACGGATCAAAGTATGCAGAGCGTTTGCCCATCGGCAAAGAAGATATTGTCAAAAATTTTAAGTACGATGCGATCAAGCGATTTTATGCTGATTGGTATCGTCCTGATCTGATGGCAGTAGTTATAGTTGGTGACATAGAGCCGGAGCAGGCAGAGAAAATGGTGCTCGCGCATTTCTCACAACTGAAAAATCCTGCCAAAGAGCGCCCACGCGACTACGCGAAGATTGCAGACCGGGCAGAATCGAAAGCTTTAGTCATTACCGACAAAGAGGCCACTAGCAATATCGTGCTGATACGTTATCCGGTGCGCGTTGCTGAGCCTAACGTGATAATTTCTGATTATCGTCAGGGCATGATAAAGAGAATAGCCGCATCGATACTCGGTCAGCGTATGCAAGAATTGACTCAGCAAGCAAACCCGCCATTTTTAGGTGCATCTAGCTCAATGGGGCAATTAGTCCATGGCTACGAGTCATTCTCTTCTGTTGCGGCTCTTGGACGCGGCGGAGTAGAACCAGCAATCAACGCAGTAGTACAAGAAAATGAACGCGCTCGTCAATTTGGCTTTAGCGCTGATGAGTTGGATCGCGCCAAAAAAACGCAACTTCGTCATTTGGAAAATACCTATAACGAGCGTGATAAATCCAATTCTGCCATGTATGCAGCAGAGTATATCCGTAATTTTCTAGATCAGGAAACTATCCCGGGAACTGTTAACGAATATGCCTACAGCACGGAATTGATGCCAGGGATCACCCTGTCTGAAGTAAACACGTATGTCAGCAAATCCATACCAGCAGCGACCCAAAAACTGGTGGCCTATATGGGCTCAAGCAAAACCGATGTGCCTGCGCCTTCAGAGTCGGCACTGCTACAAATGGTGACCATAGCAGAGAAAATGCCCGTCCTTGCTAACGAGCAGAAAAAAGTCGCTTTAAATTTAATGGAGCGGCCACAAAAACCTGGCAGCATCATTTCTGAAAAATATAACAAGGAATTGGGTATAACTGAATTGACACTTTCAAACGGTGTCAACGTTGTTCTTAAATCGACTGATTTTAAAAATGATCAGGTATTGATCAGTGCCACACGTTTTGGTGGGCAATCCTTATATGGGGATAACGATAATTTTAATGCCCGTTACGCCAATAGCATCGTTTGGAGTATGGGCTTAAAAACTTTTTCACCTACCGATATTCCAAAAATTTTGGCTGGTAAATCTGCTAATTTGCAAACCAATAGTAGTTTTTATACGGAGGGTTTTAGTGGCTCTGCAGGCAGTGCAGATGTTGAGTCTTTATTTCAACTGTTATCTTTGCGAATGGCTAGTCCACGCAAAGACGAAGAGCTATTTAAGTCGTATATCAAAAAGGGACAGGACGCGACAAAAAACACCATGGCAAATCCTGAATCTATATTCAACGATGCGCTGATCACGACGCTGTATAACAATCATCCACGTGTAGTTCGCTCGGCGAAGCCGGAAGATTTTAGTCAGATTGATCTGGATCGCAGCATAGCGATTTTTAATGACCGTTTTAGTAGTGCCAAAGGGATGACTTTTATCATTGTCGGTAGCGTTGAGATCGATAAAATCAAACCACTCATTACGGCTTATCTAGCAAATCTGCCTACGCCCGAGATTGTCATTCATTACAAAGATTTAGGGATGCATCTTGTGAAGGGAGTCGTAAAAAAAGAGGTGCGAGTAGGTACAGAGCAAAAAAGCAGAGTCGTTCTCAATTTCTCTGGCGCAGCGACTTATTCTAAAGAAGAAAATATGCGTTTTCACGCCATGCTAGATGTATTGAATCTTCGCATTACGGATATTTTGCGTGAGAAATTGACCTTGATTTATGGTGGTGGCATCGGTGGCTCTATCAATCGTATCCCTGATCAAAATTATCGTATCGGTGTTAGCTTGCCTTGTGGTCCGGAAAATGTGGATAAAGTGATTGCAGCGATGTTTGCGGAAATACAGCAAATAAAAACGGATGGCCCGTTATTGGCGGATCTCAATAAAGTAAAACAGAACTGGCTTAAAGACCGGCAAATACAAATACGTACGAATACTTTTTGGCTTGGCGATTTACAAGACTCTCTCTTGTATGGCACGGACATGGCAGAGATGTTAACGTATGAGGCGCGAGTCAATGCAGTGACATTGGATGATATAAAAGAAGCTGCTAAGCGGTACTTTAATTTGGATAATTATGTACAGTTTGTAATGTATCCCGAGAAGTAATTTGCTTGCTATGCAAGGCTTAGAGATCACTTGTCTTTTTGCATCTTGTTGAATTTTAATAAAAAGTTCATCATCGTTGACGTTGTCGTTGATCTAAAGCCGCTGGGGGTGTTGCAATTTGTGCTGAAGCCGGAGTAAGCCCCCAGTATTCACTGCCCCTGGGCTTCCCGTTTGTACAGGATAAAAAATGGAAAATGTCCGAAACCGAACTTAGGAACATTCGCTTGCAAGCAGATGCCGTTATGCAGGTGAGATGCATATATCTTGACATCACGGCTAGGTCTTAAACAACGACTATGCTTACCCTTAACAGATTAAACGGCAGCGCCAAAGCGCAAAACGAAAGTCAAAACCAAAGTCAAAATTCACTTCAAAAGCGAAGCTTAAGCCGCCTGGTCTCGCCGCTAAAATTCTCGCTTTCTATCCCTCGTTTACTCACATCGATCCAGTGCATCGGGCATAATAATCTCCATCCAACACTCCACTCCAAACTGTAAGGACGCCAATGGACTTGATTATTCGCAACGCCAATTTACCTGATGGCCGCACCAATATCGATATAGCGATTGAGTCCGGTCGCATCGTCGCGATAGATCACAAGTTGCCAGCACGAGCGGTGCAAGAAATAGATGCCGGTGGCAATCTGGTGTCGCCACCGTTTGTCGATGCTCACTTCCATATGGATGCGACGCTCAGTTATGGTCTGCCGCGTGTAAATCAGTCTGGTACCTTATTAGAAGGGATTGCATTATGGGGTGAGTTAAAGCCCATGCTGACGCAAGAGGCGCTAGTGCAAAGAGCGATGCAGTATTGTGATTGGGCGGTCGGGCGTGGCTTGCTGGCGATACGGTCGCATGTTGATATTTGTGATGACCGTTTGTTGGCAGTTGAGGCTTTACTTGAGGTCAAAAAGCGGGTCGCAGCTTATATCGATTTGCAATTGGTCGCTTTCCCGCAAGATGGCATATTGCGCAGCGCGACGGCGTTGGCTAATTTAAAGCGGGCGATGGCGATGGGCGTTGATGTGGTCGGTGGTATTCCACATTTTGAACGCACCATGGCCGATGGT
>JANXTO010000312.1 GCA_025352365.1 Undibacterium sp.
TCCGTGAATGAGTAAATCACCTTGTTATTAGGCGTAATCACGTAAGAAGTGCGGTTGGCGTATTCAGGTTTCATGACGAGAATTGCATCATAGGATTTCATGATTTTTTGATCTGTGTCGGCCGCGACTGCAAATTTGCTGCCACATTCGCTGACCGAAAACTTGTCTAAGGTTTTGATGTCATCATGAGAAACCCCAACGACAGTTGCGCCAAGTGCGCGATATTGCTCCACCGATTCTGCAAATAGATGCGCCTCAATCGAGCAACCTTTAGTGAAGGCGGCTGGGTAAAAATACAAGACAACCGGTCCTTTTTTAAGTGAATCAGCGAGTGAAAACGTAAATTCTTTTCCACCCAGAGATGCCTGGGTTGTGAAGTTTGGCGCGGCATCTCCGATACTTAACGTGGCATACGCTGGTGCTGCAATTGCAGTAGCCAGCAGAGCGCAGGCAAGAGCTGTTTTCATGATTGTTCCCTTAAGAGTTGAAAAGCAAGGTGATGTGAAAGAGAGTTTTTGTCAAATTGCCAGAGTCATCGCTGCACCATGCTCGCCAGTGACTCAACAATAGATGGGCTATTTTAGCCAAATTTCAAAAACGCATACGATGATCGCCAATTATCAATTAAGCGCTAGTGATTTGACTGAGTTTTTTGGTCTGAAATAGATTTTTTTAGCCATTTTCTTACATCTTCCTGGTATTTTATAATTTGCCAATTAAAATACTCCCCATCATTTTTAATAAAATCGCCTTGTAAGGCAGTATTTATATGGGCAATAATAAATACATAGGGAGAGTATATTCTCTATGCGGGTGGTTAATCACGCGCGCCAACATGTAGACCTGTTTCTTATCCTTAAGATTTTTCGCTTGCAAAAAAGTAGGTTAATGTTGTCCGTACTGATTTTTTGTGTCCGAATACCGTGTTACTTTGCGCCTGAGTTATTCAAGTCAGATGTTGGATTTAGTCGAATTTGTTGTTTATTCATTGATATGACGGCTCCCTGATCGTTAGCAGGCCAGAATAATTCATACAAGTGAGTGTTATTTGCTGTGCCATAGAATATGATCAGGATGAGCAAGCGAGACAAATAGTACGGTTTTGCATCAATATCTAGCGACTAGCTATTTATTCTATGCCGGGTCGTCAGCAAGCGTTTCACATCATGGTGACTGGCTATAAAATTTGAGTGAAATTGACGAATGAAAATTTTTGTTCTGGATGAAGAAGTAGTCAAGTTAGAGGTCAGTCTGTCGACCTCGCGTTTACCCAGCCAACTTCTAGATTTGCTTGAACTTTCGTGGCATTTGCGTCAGCGTGATGCGGCGCGGGCAATTTCTCTGGCTTCTGAGGTGGAGGCTTTGAGCAAAATTGCGGATATTCCCCTTGCCGAACGCAATATAATTCTTGGTCGCCTCGACCTGATTCGTGGCGAAGTAAAATGGTTATTTGCCGAGCTTGATGTTGCTGAGGCGACGGTGGAGCGCGCTTTGCTTTTGTTTAAAGGTCTGGATGACGCGATCGGATGTGCCGATGCTCATTGGTTGCTGGCGTTAATCATCGCAGACCGTAGCGATCCCAATCGTCGTGATGCCGAGTTGGTACTGGCATTGGCCGATGCGCGTCGCGCTGGCGATAGCTTACGATCCGATTTGATGGAAGCCACGATGGCGCGCTTTGCCGTGTTTCGTGATTTGCACAGTGCTCAGGCGCGCTGGGGAACGCGGTTTGGTTCTGATCTCAGTAATTTGCATCCTGGTCTTGCTACCTGGGTTTATGATTATCTGGGACTGATCGCTTTCCAAATCAGTGATTTTGAATCTGCCGCGACCTACCGTTTGCAAATGTACGAAAACGCGATGATTACCGGGCAAGTGCAAAGAATCATTGTTGCTGCCACGAATGTTGGCTGCTGCTTTAATAATCTCAATGATTATCAGGGGGCGTTGGAATGGATGAAACGCGGTCTGGAAATGGCGCGACCAACTGGTTGGCCCGCAAGTATAGGGCTGGGGTTGATACAGACAGCAGACACCTTGCGTCATCTTGGGCGGCTACAAGCTGCGCATGATTTATTGCTGGAGGCGCTGACGATTCTGATCCCGCTGTCGGGTTCTCGCACTTACGCAATTACCTTGGAATATATGGGGGATGTCGCGCTGGATCGCGGCGATTATATTGTCGCTCTTGATACTTTCCTTGAGTTGGAGCGACGTGCCACTACCTTAAACCAATCCGACATGCAAACCATTGCTTTGCGCGGTCAGTCGCATGCTCAATTACATTTGGGGCGACCCGAAGAAGCTCTAGCTGCCGGACTAGCATCGCTGGCGCTGGCGGTCGAGCAGCGTAATGGGTTTAACCAGATTGATGCTTTACGCGTGCTGGCGCAAATACATGCACGCCATTCTTTGCCAATATCCGATCCGAGTTCTACGCCGACCACAGCACCAACTGCCGCTTTGTATTATCTGAACCGGGCATTGGATGTTGCTGCCACGATTGATGGATATACCGTCCCCGGTAGTTTGCTCGATGAGATTGCGCGCGAGCATGCCAATATCGGCGATACGACCCAAGCCTATGCTATCGCAGTGAAAGCCATTGCCGCCCGCGAGAAAACTAATAGCGCTGATGCGACCAACCGCGCCGCTGCAATGCAGATCAGCCACCAGACTGAGCGCGCCCACGCCGAGGCGCAATATCATC
>JANXTO010000347.1 GCA_025352365.1 Undibacterium sp.
AAATGTAATAAGCTATTGAAACTATTGAGTAAATTGTCAAAGTGCAGTATAGTTATGGGCTTTCCTCTTCCCGCACTCGTCTTGACGCCGAGGCGGGCTATTAAATTGTCCACAAGGAGAATATATGCGTCATTATGAAATCGTATTTATCGTACATCCGGATCAAAGCGAGCAAGTGCCTGCAATGATCGAACGTTACAAAGCCACAGTTGTTGCACGTAGTGGTCAAGTACACCGTATTGAAGATTGGGGCCGTCGTCAATTGGCTTACATGATTCAAAAGCTGGCAAAAGCACATTATGTTTGCATGAACATTGAGTGCGATGCTGAGACTCTGATTGAGTTGGAAACCGCATTCAAATTCAATGATGCAGTTCTGCGCCACCTCACAGTCAAAATGAAGAAAGCTGAAACAGCGCCATCTCCAATGATGAAATCTGTTCAGAAAGAAGATGCTGCTAAAACGCAACGCGTAGAAGCGCCAGCAGCATAATTGACGCGTTAGAGGACGCTACATAAATCAGTGAATCAGCTTAAAGTCGTTGCCAGCATTGTAGAAAAATCGGCGCTGCGTTTTACACCAGCCGGAATTCCGATAGCCTCTGCGGTACTGATACATAGCTCTAAGCAAACGCAAGCAAATGCCCAACGTGTAGTCGACTTTGAAATCAATGCGCTAGCCGCAGGAGAAATTTCAAAGCGATTTATGGAAATAGAGTTAGGTGTTGTAATGCAATTCACAGGTTTTTTGTCGCGCAAGAACCGTAACAGCAAAAGTCTCGTATTTCACATTACTGAATTCGAGACAAATTTACTAGATTAGGAGCCACAAATGGCATTCGGTAAAAAATTTGACAAAAGCAAACTGAAAAATAAGCGCCCACAACAAAATCCATTGTTCAAGCGTAAAAAATTCTGCCGCTTTACAGCCGCACATGTAGCGCAAGTTGACTACAAAGACGTCGATACATTGAAAGATTTCGTGCAAGAAAACGGCAAAATCATGCCGGCACGTTTGACAGGTACCAAAGCTTTGTACCAACGTCAAGTCGACACAGCGATCAAACGCGCACGCTACTTAGCGTTGCTGCCGTACACTGATTTGCACACAGCGTAATTGACGACAAGGTACTAGGAGAAAAATATGCAAGTTATTCTGATCGATAAAGTCGTTAATCTCGGCAATCTGGGCGATGTAGTTAAAGTTAAAGATGGTTACGCACGTAACTTCTTGATCCCACAACGTATGGCTCGCCGTGCTACAACTTCAGCGATTGCTGAATTTGAGGCAAAACGCGCAGAGTTGGAAAAAGCAGCAGCAGCGCGTTTGGGTGCAGCACAAGCTCAAGGCGAAAAATTGTCTGGTTTGACTGTACAAATCTCGCAAAAGTCTGGCGTTGATGGTCGTTTGTTTGGTTCCGTAACCAACTTCGACATCGCTGAAGCATTGATCAAGCAAGGTTTTGCTGTTGAAAAGGCGCAGATTCGTTTGCCACAAGGTCCGTTGAAGATCGTTGGCGATCACTCTGTTGCCGTTGCTTTACACACAGACGTAGTTGTTGATGTGACCGTTGCTATCTTGGGCGAACACGCTTAAGTTTTAGTGGCATAGCATCAAAAAAGCCGGGTTCGCCCGGCTTTTTAACGTTTACGTCGTTAAGATTGAGCGATCAATTACTCTTGGCAGTCAGGTATTGATTTAATTAATTTGGTATTTTAAAGCTTGCAGCATAAATGGTATTTGCTATTTTTTAATAGCGGCTGTGCCTGTTATCTTAGTAATAAATGGTCAGAGTTATGTATTTCATTAAGGCATGTTCTGTTGATTTCGATATTGAATAAAAAGGTATAATCCGCGCCATGAAAGCACCTTCTGATCCGCAATTAGATTCCATTCGCGTCCCGCCACATTCCATCGAAGCCGAGCAATCTGTTTTGGGCGGCTTACTATTGGATAATGCTGCGTGGGATAGAATCGCCGACTTTATCCGCGAGGATGATTTTTATCGATATGACCATAGGATTATTTTTCAGGCCATTGTTAAGCTGATTAACGCGACTAAGCCCGCCGACGTTATTACTGTCTACGAGGCATTGACTGGCCTGAATAAAGCAGACGACGCTGGTGGTTTGACGTATTTAAATGCGCTAGCACAAAATACTCCCTCCGCCGCAAATATTCGTCGTTATGCCGAAATTGTGCGTGACCGGGGTGTATTACGCAAATTGATTTCAGTATCTGACGAAATCGCTGGTAATGCCTTTAATCCGCAAGGCAAAGAAGTAAAGCAAATGCTGGATGAGGCAGAGTCTAAAATCTTTGCGATTGCAGAGGAGGGCTCCCGTGGCGCTCAAGGCTTCACTGCTATTCAACCTTTGCTTACACAAGTGGTTGAGCGAATTGATGAGCTGTATAACCGCGATCACACGAGTGACATCACCGGCGTGCCAACGGGCTTTACGGATCTAGATCGGATGACTTCCGGTTTGCAACCTGGCGATTTGATCATTGTTGCAGGTCGCCCATCAATGGGTAAAACGGCGTTCTCTATCAATATCGGTGAAAACGTCGCAATTGAAAGTGGTTTGCCAGTCGCTGTGTTTTCTATGGAAATGGGTGGCGCTCAATTAGCCATGCGTATGCTTGGCTCTGTCGGTCGCTTGGACCAACACCGACTGCGTACAGGTAGATTGGTGGATGAAGATTGGCCGCGCCTGACCCATGCGATTCAAAAAATGAACGACGCGCAGTTGTACATTGACGAGACACCTGCGTTGAGTTCAATTGAATTACGTGCTCGCTCGCGTCGTTTGTCACGTCAATGTGGCAAATTGGGGTTGATTATTATCGATTACTTACAGCTAATGTCAGGCAACACTGCAGGTGAAAACCGTGCGACAGAAATTTCCGAAATTTCTCGAAGTCTGAAAGGTTTAGCAAAAGAGTTGCAGTGCCCGGTCATTGCACTCTCTCAGCTCAATCGTTCGTTGGAGCAAAGGCCGAATAAACGTCCGATAATGTCCGATTTGCGGGAGTCTGGCGCGATTGAGCAGGATGCTGACGTTATTTTATTTATTTACCGTGATCAGGTTTATAACCCCGACTCTCCAGATAAAGGTACTGCCGAGATCATTATCGGTAAGCAGCGTAATGGTCCTATTGGCAGTGTTCGCTTAACCTTTTTGGGCGAATACACTAAGTTCGATAATTACACAGGATCACTGTCTATTTACGGTGACAACGAATAGTCGTACGACTATTTAGCAGTATCCAGACTAATCAGATTCTTCTTTTTGATCTGGAGCGATTTCAGTATTTTTACTTCTAGCGAGAACAATATGTTTGGACGATTGATGCCCACTGAGGGTAAATTTTTTGAGCTCTTTAACCAGCATGCAGAATTATGCGTTAAAGGTGCCAAAGAAATGGTCGCCTTGATGACCAATTTTGATGACCTTGAGCACCGTGTACATGCAATTGAGGGCATAGAAAAACAGGCCGATACAGTCACCTACAACACGATTGAGTTATTGCATAAAACCTTCATCACGCCGCTGGACCGCGACGATATCCACCAGCTGATTACGCGCATGGATGATATTTTGGATTTGCTGGAAGATGCCGGACAAACAATCTCTTTATATGACGTCCGTGAGATTACGCCAGAGGCCAAACGGTTAGCTGAGCTATGTCTAGCTTGCGCTGAAAAGGTAAAAGCTGCGGTCGGACTCCTTAATAACATGAAAAACTCTCGCGAGATTTTGTTGATCTGTGAAGAGATTGATCGCTTAGAATCCGATGCAGATCACGTTATGCGTGCCGCGATGTCTAAATTATTTCGCGATGAACCGGATGTCCGTAATCTGATTAAATTGAAAGCGATTTACGAGATTCTGGAAACCGTGACAGATCGTTGCGAAGACGTCGCCAATATTATTGAAGGTATTATTGTCGAAAACGCGTAACGATGAAACTGGCAAGATATTGCTCTGCTAGTTCAGATGCTACAAGTATGTGTATCGGCAGTACCTAAGCATTTAACTTGCCTGTCGTTTTATTTAGTATTAACTCTCAGCTCCGAGAGTGCTTAAAAGAGAAGTGATTCCCATGCAAACCTTCCATATGAGCCTATACCTCATCATATTTCTGGTGGTGCTAGCTCTGTTATTTGATTTTATGAATGGCTTTCATGATGCAGCGAATGCTATTGCCACCGTTGTTTCTACCGGCGTATTAAAGCCTCAGCAAGCTGTCGCAATGGCGGCATTTTTTAATGTGCTTGCCATTGTAGTTTTTCCATTGACTGTTGCAACCACAATTGGTAAAGGTACGATTGATCCTAGTGTAGTTGATCATTATGTGATTTTTGGCGCACTAGTCGGGGCGATTTTTTGGAATTTTGTGACCTGGTATTTTGGTATTCCTTCGTCCTCATCGCATGCATTAATCGGTGGTATGGTTGGTGCGGCGGTAGCTAAAGCGGGCACTGGTGCATTAATTTCTGCTGGCTTGATCAAGACGATCGTATTTATCGTTGTGTCTCCTCTGTTGGGGTTTTTTCTCGGTTCTTTAATGATGTTATTGGTGTCGTGGTTGTTCGTTAAATCGACGCCGATGAAGGTTGATAAATGGTTTCGTCGTTTGCAGCTTTTATCCGCTTCCATGTTTAGCCTGGGGCATGGCGGTAACGACGCTCAAAAAACCATGGGCATCATCTGGATGCTGCTGATCTCTGCCGGTTATTCTGCACAAGCAGATACTTCGCCACCGCTCTGGGTGATTATCTGTTGCTATACCGCGATCGGTATGGGGACTTTGTTTGGCGGATGGCGCATTGTGAAAACTATGGGACAAAAAATTACAAAGTTAAAACCCGTAGGCGGTTTTTGTGCAGAGACAGCAGGTGCTGCAACCTTGTTTTTTGCTACCGCAATGGGCATTCCTGTCTCCACAACACACACTGTTACCGGCGCGATTGTGGGCGTGGGTTCTGCCCAAAAGATGTCTGCAGTACGTTGGGGTGTTGCCAGTAATATTGTCTGGGCCTGGATTTTAACTATACCTGCCTCTGCCTTTGTCGCCGCGATTGCATGGTGGGTCGGACGACACATATTATAGATACTCCCCTTGTTTTTTGGTAAATATGCGTTATTGTCCATATTTCTTCTGGACGATTAAATATACACAGGGGTAGTATATTAAAAAGCCTGATAAACATCACGTTTATCAGGCTTTTTTCAACTGCGTACCGTTTGCTGATCTGATCGACGCTATTCGCTTACATTTGTTTAAACAGATGCACAAAGCTACGACTGACTTCCAGCTTCTCTGTTAGTCCTTTGACTTGCACTAGATGCCGTCCCCGCATGTCGCGCACTACGCCAGAAATCGCTTTGGCATTGACCAGGGTTGCCCGATGAATTTGCCAAAACAGGGCAGGGTCCAGCTCTTCCGCCAGATCGCGCACGGGCTTCCGGATCAATGCCTCGTAGCTTACTGTTTGTACCCGGGTGTATTTTTCATCTGATTGAAAAAACAAAATTTCTTCGACCGGGATCAAACGCAATTCTTGACCAATAGATGCTTGTATCCATTGCAAATAACTCTGTTTGCCGATTCCCATTTGCTTGGCTAATTGCGCCAGCATATTGCTCATATCATTAGGCTCGGCTTGGCTATGTAGTCGCGCTTTTAATCGCTCTACCGTACGCGTCAGTCGCTCTACATCTGCTGGCTTCAGCACATAATCGACTGCGCCATGATCAAACGCCTCTATTGCATATTGGTCATAGGCAGTGATAAATACGATATTCGCTTTGTTGCCAATTTCTTTAGCGGCTTCTAAGCCTGTTTTTGCAGGCATGCGAATATCGAGAAAGGCAAAGTCAGGCCGTAATGTTTCTACTAACTGCACAGCTTCTTCGCCATTTTTGGCTTCATCGAGAATCTGCAATTCTGGCCAGACTTGTTCCAGGCGTGACCTTAACTGGTCGCGCATCAGTCTTTCATCATCGGCGATTATGGCGGTTGGCGTATCGGTTGGCATAGTTCGTCAATTCCGTTTAGTTGGCTAACTCATAAGGGATTTCTATAGTAACGCAAACGCCTGTCGGTTGATTAGGTGTAATGATCATTTGCCCTTTTTCTTTGTAAATAAGTTTCAGACGCTCACGAATATTTTGCAAACCTAAGCCCGTGCCGTTACTCGGCATTGCACCAAAGCCCAATCCGTTATCTGATACCGATACCCGCAATTTGTTGTGCGCTACTTCTGCATGGAAGCGAATCGTGCCACCTTCGGCTTTGACCTCTAACCCATGCTTGATCGCATTCTCAACCAGCGACTGCAACATCATCGGCGGGAAAGAGGCGCTACGCAATCCTTCTGGCATGATGAAGTCAACCTCTAATCGTTCTTCCATCCGCATTTTTAATAGATCCAGATAAGACCTGACCATATCCGCCTCGCGTCCCAAATTGGTTGTTGCGGCGTTTTCACGCATTTGTGGCAAGACGGCGCGCAGGTAAGAGATCAAGCTGCGTTGCATCGCTGCTGCGCGAGGCGGGTCGGTTTCAATCAAATATTCTACCGATGCCAGCGTGTTAAATAAGAAGTGCGGTTCGACTTGCGCTTGCATCATTTGCATCTGTGCCTCGCTGACTTGACGCAGCAATGATTCACGCTCAGCAGAGGCATTGGCTTGTTTGGCCTTTTCTTCCGCTCGGACTTTCCCACCCATTAACGCCTTCATACCAAGCAGGCCAAAAATCAATAACATCACAAAGTTGATAAACCATTTGGATGATTTTTTCTGGTAACTCTTTACCTCTTCATCCGCAGCGTCGGCAACGGCATCTTCAATATCATTGCTGATTTCCTGTGCGACCTCTGGGGGTAGCTTGATGTGGATATCATCTTGTCCATTTTTACTGATGACTGGTGCAGCAGGTGCTGCGGCTGAGGCTTCAGAGGCGGTACTTTCTGCTGGTGCGACCGGCGCAGCAGGTTCTGTTGGTGCGCTGCTATTGCCGTTTAAAACGCGAATGCCATTCTCATCGATCTCAATTTGTTTGCCATCGCCATCGGTTTTGTTTTTGCGGATATGGATACCAGTCCCATCAATCTCAATATTGGTATCGCCGTCGCTAATTGCTTTGGATTTACTCGCTCTTTTCGCTGCTTTTTTCTTCGTGACGACAACACTCTCTTCAGAACTAAAAAGATTATCTTGAAGGATCGCGCCCGCGATCATTGTGACGATGGCGAATAAGAAAAACTTCCACCAGGATAATTGCGTTACCCAAGCGGCAGTTTTGTCAAAAGCCTTGCTGAGCCAGCGTAAAAAACTAGTAGCAAGCTCTTTACTTGTTTGAAGTGTGTTCGGGTTCATGATGAATTTCTCTCTAAGTTATCTTATTTCTACTAACTGATATTGGCTGATTAGCTTGGTAGCAAAGATAATGTTTTATATGGCATGTTGCGACTTTAGAGAAATGCTGGAGCGATCGCTACAGGCTTGCGACAGTCTGCAAATAAACTGGGACAGAATCAGTAAAAGCGAGCTTAGTGTGCAGGAGCAACAGTATGTTTTTCAAGACATAGCGAAAAAATGATGTCTTACCTGCTATGAAGATTGTTGATCAAGCTCATTGCTGTTCGTGATCGTAAGAGTGATGTAAGTTTTTATTTAGATAATAAAAGTAATGAGCAGCATTTTAAAATGATCATGATGGTCGGTAAAAATCAATGAAGTAATTAAATAAGTAATTAAATAAGAAAGTGGCACAGATCAGTGATCTGTCTGATCACCTGACTGCGCCACTATTGAAATAATTTGATATCAGCAGACCTAATAAACGGAACTAAGTATTTTTTACTAATTGCTTTTGATTTTCTAACCAAGGATGTAAATCCTGCTTGGTCATAGGTTTTGCATAGTAATAACCCTGCGCCAAATGACAGCCAAACGACATTAAGGTTTGCGCTTGCATTTTGCTTTCTACACCCTCGGCAATGATAGAAAGCTCCAGACTTTGCCCTAATTGCACGACCATCTTGGCGATACTGCCATCACCAGAATTTTCTTGTATTTCGTTGACGAAGGCGCGATCGATCTTCAGTTTATCTACATCAAGTTTTTGTAAGTGACTTAGAGATGAGAATCCCGTGCCGAAATCGTCAATCGATACTTTGATGCCTAACTGTTTGATTTGATACAGCGTTTTGATCAGCAGTTCGGGATCTTTCATCGCCATGGATTCGGTGATTTCTAGTTCTATTCTCTCTGGAGGCGCTTTGGTATCAGCCAATGCATTGTGCAAGGACTGCATAAACAGCGGGTGAGAAAACTGTGCTTGAGATACGTTAATCGCCATTTGGAAATCTTCGTAACCTAGACTGCGCAGATGGACGAGTTCGTGGCACGCCGTACGCAAAACCCATTCACCAATATCAACGATCAAACCAGAATATTCTGCAATCGGAATAAATTGATCGGGAGGGATAAATTTACCTTCATCGGTCTTCCAGCGTAACAGAGCTTCCGCGCCAACTACCCGACCATTACGCATATCGACTTGCGGTTGGAATACCAAAAATAGTTTTTCGCTCTCAAACGCAGAGCGTAAAGCATGCATCAGACGAACACGTTCGCGGATTTCTACTCCCATATCTCTGGTGAAATAGACAAACCCACCGCGTTGATGTGATTTGGCACGTTTTAACGCAATATTAGTATCTTTTAGTGCCTCTGATCCGTCGCCATCGTAATCGCCAAGGGCGACTAAACCAATTGTTGCTGACAACTGCACATCTTGGCGGTCAACTTGAACAGGAGGGTGGAAGAGCGCCAAAATCGCATCAGGGCAGACCATTTCTTCATCACCTAGTAGCGCAAAAGTATCGCTGCCTACGCGTGCTAGCTGACAATCGTTGCCAAAATGTTTTGTCAGCCGTTGCGCGACAGCGCATAGCAACATGTCGCCAAACTGGTGACCAAGCGCATCATTGGTTTCTGCAAAATGATCAATGTCAATTAAGGACAATGCACTTTGTTTTTTGAGTGGCGATTGCAAGGTTTCATTCAGCGTTTGCAGTAACTTTAAGCGATTGGCTAAGCCAGTCAGAGGATCGTAAAACGCATAGCTGTGCAAGCGAGAGGTCAGCATGACATTATCTAGGCCAACGGAGACGTTGCTGCAGAACACTTCCAGCAGCCGTTTATCCATGTCATTAAGATCAAGACCTTTATTCAGGTAGACAGTCAGGTCCCGATCCGCGACATTACTAAAATAAAGTGTGGTCGATTCAGGTTCATACAGATTGCTACGTCCTTGCATAGAGCGCTGCACAATGGCATGCACACTTTCTTGGGCGACGTCGCCTAAGGGGCGGTCAATCCACTCATTAAAAGAGAAGGTTGTCGCGATAACGAGTAATTCATTTTCAGGATTGCCACCCTGTTGAGCGCAAACAAAGCCTTCAGGATGTCCACCTAGCAAACCAGATATTTGCGTTAAAACCCCAAGGGCAAAATTTTGTAAGCCGTGCAACGCCATTAACTCCGTACTGGCATTAATGATGAGTTCTAATCCTCGGCGGCTGGAACTGATGGCACAGATTTGTTCATAGGAACGAATTGCTGATGTAACGGCAGTGTATAGCTTGGTGCGTGTCAGCTCTGATTTGGTTTTGTAATCATTGATGTCGTAGTCGCGGATCGCATCAATCTCAGGTGCGTAACCAGGTTGTCCGGTGCGTAAGATAATCCGCACGTCGGATAAGCCTAAGGTTTTTCTGATATGACTAACGAGTTGCAGACCGGCGTCTTCTTGTTCCATTACGACATCAAGCAGAATAATCGCTATATTAGTTTCGCTCTGGAGAATGTCACGTGCCTCTGCAGCCGAGTATGCATGCAAGAAACTAAGCGGCCGGTGCTGAATCTCCAGGCTGCCGAGCGCAAATGTCGTCGCTGAATGGACATCGGGATCATCATCGATGATCATAATGCGCCATGTTGGGTGAAGCTTGCTCACTGCCGAAGCATCACTAGCCTCTGGTTCATCCAGAAAAACCAGATCATCTTCGGAAGAGTGGATCATTGCATTCATCTGAGGTGCGACTCCAAGAAAGGATTTATATATTGCTACGTGTATTACTTTCTTCGATTGTAACTTTACGTGAACTATCGCATTAAATGATCAAACAGCCAAGTCGGATTTGTTGTATTGAGTCAGTATAAAACAAGAAGTACAAATATTTCTCGACTTATGTGGACAAAATTCATAAAACCAAATTTTGTGTCGAGATTTACGTACTTTTCCAAGCGAATGCCATACCCGAGGGCGACTCTTAAGCCGTTATCGCTGTTAAAATCAAGGCAATTTCGAAACAAATCCTGCAAATATTATGTCTGGTAATACATTTGGAACACTGTTCACCGTGACGACTTTTGGTGAGTCGCATGGCCCTGCAATTGGTTGTGTAATTGATGGTTGCCCTCCGGGGCTTGAATTGTCAGAGCTGGATATACAGCCTGAATTAGATCGTCGCAAACCGGGCACATCGCGCCATGTCACGCAACGGCAGGAGCCAGATACGGTAGAAATTTTGTCTGGTGTGTATCAAGGTAAAACGACAGGTACACCGATCGGTCTATTGATCCGCAACCAAGACCAGCGCAGCAAGGATTACGGTAATATCACCGAGACTTTTCGACCAGGCCATGCTGACTTTACCTACTGGAATAAATACGGCATCCGCGATCCGCGCGGCGGCGGTCGTTCTTCTGCACGCTTGACTGCCCCCGTGGTAGGCGCCGCAGCGATCGCCAAAAAGTGGCTTTTTCA
Source organism: Undibacterium sp. (assembly GCA_025352365.1). Taxonomy (GTDB): domain Bacteria; phylum Pseudomonadota; class Gammaproteobacteria; order Burkholderiales; family Burkholderiaceae_D; genus Undibacterium. The sequence continues at coordinate 10,853 of JANXTO010000347.1, forward strand.
ACAGTATGGTACGACCTTTAAAGGCGGAATGAGCCAATTGGGCGATATCGTGATCCCGTTTGAATCGTGGGCGCATGTGTCTGATAATCCCTTCTTTGCGCCCAACAATAATCCGGCTTTTATTACACAGCTAGAGGATTACATGGACGCCCTACGTAAAGACGGTGATTCGATCGGCGCGCGGATTGATGTAGTAGCGAGCGGCGTCCCGATTGGTTTAGGGGAGCCAATTTACGATAAATTGGACGCAGAAATCGCTTACGCCATGATGGGGATTAATGCAGTTAAGGGCGTAGAGATTGGTGCCGGTTTTAGATGTGTTGCCCAACGTGGTTCCGAGCATGGCGACGAACTGACCCCTGAGGGGTTTGTCGGCAATAACGCTGGTGGTGTTTTAGGAGGAATTTCAACCGGGCAAGATATTATGGTGTCGATTGCAATTAAGCCCACATCGTCTATTCGTACACCACGTCGTTCGATTGATAAGGACGGCAACCCAGTCATGGTGGAAACTTTTGGCCGGCATGATCCCTGTGTTGGTATCCGTGCCACACCGATTGCTGAGGCGATGCTGGCGCTGGTATTGATGGATCATGCTTTAAGACATCGTGCACAATGCGCTGATGTTAGACAATCATAAATATTGTTGTTAGGTGATTTGATGCGACTATGCAGTTTTGTGGGGAGTATAGCCACTAATGATGATTATTGACCAGATAATCTATGGACAGTTAATTTTACTGGGTAGGAGTATTGCAAATATTCTGTAGATGTTTTGTGGTGATGCCGGTAGATTTTCACGAATCAGCTCAACAGAATAAAAAATGGAAATTTCTTTATTTCTCTCCAATTATCCGGTGAAAGTTTGGCTTTAATTCAATATTTTCTATTTTTCTATGGAAAAGCGTATGCCTTAAATTGATGCGCAGTATGGTTCTGCGTTGCACAATTGTGGCATAATCTAAAGCAAATCTTGCATAAGAGTCTCTCCGATTTCACCTGAGTCGACTGCAAATCACCTGAGTAGTGCATATTGCACCGGTTTCCTGTCAATTGTTGTGTCGTTGATCTGGTAAGGCCGCACGAAACTTCGTATTTCCCAGCTCCTTTGATTTGCGCTAGTCCCAAAAGGATTATCCGGCTTCTTACGCGTGTTGTAGGCTCACGTATCTCATATCAGGTTGCAACATCATGCTTAAAACGCTTTACGACAAACTTTGGGAATCCCATATCGTCAATGAGGACGATGATGGCACCGCAATTTTGTATATTGACCGCCATTTACTTCACGAAGTCACCAGCCCGCAAGCTTTTGAAGGGCTAAAAACCGCTGGGCGTCAGCCTTGGCGATTGTCCGCGAACCTGGTAGTCGCGGATCACAACGTGCCAACCACTAACCGCATCAATGGTATTGATGACCCGACTTCTCGCCTGCAAGTAGAAACGCTGGATGCCAACGCAAAGCAATACGGCTTGACGTATTTTGGTATGAATGACAAGCGTCAAGGGATCGTGCATGTGATCGGTCCAGAGCAAGGTGCGACCTTGCCGGGTATGACGGTAGTGTGTGGTGATTCTCATACATCGACCCACGGCGCATTTGCTTGCCTGGCACACGGCATTGGCACCTCAGAAGTTGAGCATGTGTTAGCCACACAAACACTCATCGCGAAAAAATCCAAAGCCATGCTGGTGCAAGTCGATGGTGCGATGCCGGCTGGCGTGACCGCAAAAGATATTGTCCTCGCCATCATTGGCAAAATTGGTACGGCCGGCGGTACTGGTTATGCGATTGAGTTTGCTGGCTCAACAATCCGTAGTTTGTCGATGGAAGGTCGCATGACCGTCTGTAATATGGCGATTGAAGCTGGCGCCCGCGCTGGCATGATTGCCGTTGATCAAACCACGATTGATTATGTCAAAGGTCGTCCGTTTTCTCCTGCAGGCCCGCATTGGGATAGTGCAGTTGAATACTGGCGTACTCTGCATACCGATGCTGGTGCAAAGTTTGACATGGTCGTTACCTTAAATGCGGCAGAGATTAAGCCACAAGTGACTTGGGGGACTTCTCCAGAAATGGTCGTCGCTATCGATGGTCGCGTCCCAGATCCAGATCAGGAAAAAGACGCTGTAAAACGCGATGCGATGGAAAAAGCGCTGATTTACATGGCCTTGAAGCCAAACACCGCGATTGAAGATATCCGTATCGACAAAGTATTTATTGGCTCTTGCACTAACTCTCGCATTGAAGATTTACGTGCCGCTGCCGCTGTAGTGCGTGGAAAATTCCGTGCATCCAATGTGAAGTTGGCGATGGTTGTTCCGGGCTCTGGTCTAGTCAAGGATCAGGCAGAACGAGAAGGCCTGGATAAGATTTTTCGTGACGCTGGTTTTGAGTGGCGTGAGCCTGGATGCTCTATGTGTCTTGCAATGAACGCTGATCGTTTAGAGCCGGGTGAACGTTGTGCTTCGACATCGAATCGTAATTTTGAAGGTCGCCAGGGGCAGGGTGGTCGTACTCATTTAGTCTCTCCTGCAATGGCGGCTGCGGCCGGTATTGCGGGTCATTTTGTTGATATCCGCGCTTTGCGCTAATTTTATTTTTAGGAACATACATGAAAAAATTATTCACACTCGCCATTTGCGTAGTCGTTTTAGCTGCTTGTAATACCGTTCAAGGTATCGGTAAAGATGTAAAAAAAGCAGGTGAAGTCGTTGAGGATGCTGGCAGAAAATAATTATGGAAAAATTTACCGTGCTTGATGGTCTTGTCGCGCCGATGGACAGAGCGAATGTCGATACGGATGCCATTATTCCAAAGCAGTTTTTGAAGTCAATTCAGCGTAGTGGTTTTGGCCCTAATCTGTTTGACGAATGGCGCTATCTGGATCATGGTGAGCCTGGTATGGACAACAGCAAGCGTCCGCTCAATCCAGATTTCGTATTGAATCAAGCGCGCTATCAAGGCGCATCGATTTTACTGACGCGCAAAAATTTTGGTTGCGGTTCTTCGCGTGAGCATGCACCGTGGGCCTTAGATCAATACGGTTTTCGTGCAGTGATAGCGCCAAGTTTTGCCGATATTTTCTTTAATAACTGCTTTAAAAATGGTTTGCTTCCAATCGTTTTGAGTGAGCAGCAAGTTGATCAGTTATTTAATGAAGTTAAAGCTTTTCCTGGCTTTCGGTTGATCGTTGATCTTGAGAAGCAGGTTGTGACAACGTCTAATGGCATTGTCAGCTATCCATTTGAAGTCGATACTTTCCGCAAATATTGTTTGTTGAACGGGCTTGACGACATCGGATTGACTTTGCGCCAGGCGGACAAAATTCGCGTGTTTGAAGAGCGGCATATCGCGATGCAGCCTTGGTTAGCGAATACGATCTAATCGAATCGTAATGCGACGATTTATTGAAATGAATAGAACATGAAAATAGCAATTTTGCCAGGTGATGGCATCGGTCCTGAGATAGTCGAGCAAGCAGTCAGAGTTTTAAATGTTTTGGGTGAATCATTTGAAATGGAAACTGCATCAGTCGGTGGCGCCGGCTTTGAGGCAAGCGGGCATCCTTTGCCAGACGCTACGCTAAAACTGGCATTAGATGCCGATGCCGTGTTGTTTGGCGCAGTAGGTGACTGGAAATACGATACTTTAGAGCGCGCTTTGCGTCCTGAGCAGGCAATTCTTGGTTTGCGTAAAAATCTCGGTCTGTTTGCAAATCTGAGGCCGGCAATTTTATATCCTGAATTAGCGGGAGCTTCTACTTTAAAGCCTGAAATAGTTTCGGGTCTGGATATTCTGATTATTCGGGAATTGACTGGCGACATTTACTTTGGACAGCCTCGTGGTGTGCGGGAATGTCCAGATGGTCCGTTCAAAGGCCAGCGCGAAGGTTTCGATACGATGCGCTATGCCGAGGGAGAAATCCGCCGCATTGCTCATGTCGCTTTTCAAGCCGCGCAAAAGCGTTCAAAACGTTTGACCAGTGTGGATAAGGCAAATGTGCTTGAGACGTTCCAGTTCTGGAAAGACATCGTCACGGATGTTCATAAAGAATATCCTGACGTTGCGCTAGATCATATGTATGTCGATAACGCGGCAATGCAATTAGTACGCGCACCGAAAAAATTTGATGTGATCGTTACAGGCAACATGTTTGGCGACATTTTGTCCGATGCAGCGGCAATGTTGACTGGCTCAATCGGAATGTTGCCTTCAGCATCGTTGGATGCAAATAACAAAGGCTTGTATGAGCCATCGCATGGCTCTGCACCTGATATCGCAGGCAAAGGTGTTGCCAATCCTTTAGCGACTATTTTGTCTGCTGCGATGATGTTACGCTTTTCATTTGGCAAAGCCGATCAGGCGGATCGTATTGAGAGTGCGGTTAAGAATGTCTTATCTCAAGGTCTGAGAACTCCAGACATTTATGAGTCAGGAACGACGAAAGTCGGAACGGTCGAGATGGGTAATGCAGTAGTTAAAGCATTGGAATAATTGCAGTAGGTATGTCAATCAGCAGGCGTTGCCTGCAAATTTTAGGGAAAGATGATGAAACTAGTTGGTCTGGTGGGTTGGCGTGGAATGGTCGGTTCGGTTTTAATGCAGCGTATGCAGGAAGAGGGCGATTTCGCTCATATCGAACCAGTGTTTTTTTCAACTTCCAATACAGGTGGCACGGCTCCTGTAATGGCAAAGAACGAAAAGACATTAAAAGACGCAAATGATATTGATGCATTGAAGAGGTGCGACATTATTATTACCTGCCAGGGTGGCGAGTATACGACGGAAGTTTTCCCTAAGTTGCGTGCGGCTGGCTGGAATGGGTATTGGATTGATGCCGCCTCTAGCTTACGCATGGAGGAGAATGCTGTGATCGTACTGGATCCAGTCAACCTAGATGTGATTAAGTCTGCACTGAGTCGTGGTGTTAAAAACTACATTGGCGGTAATTGCACAGTGTCCTGCATGCTTATGGGTTTGGGCGGTCTGTTTCAGCATGATTTGGTCGATTGGATGTCCTCAATGACTTATCAGGCAGCCTCTGGTGGAGGTGCGCAGCACATGCGTGAGCTCTTGACTCAGTTTGGCAGTATTAACGCTGAAGTAAAGGCGTTGCTAGATAATCCCGCAGCAGCAATTTTAGAAATTGACCGAAAAGTTCTCGCTAAACAGCACTCTTTTACTGATGATGAAACGAAGCAATTTGGCGTTCCGTTAGCAGGTAATTTGATTCCTTGGATTGATAAAGATCTGGGGAATGGCGTTTCTAAAGAAGAGTGGAAAGCAGGCGCAGAAACTAACAAGATTTTAGGTAAGGGGGCAGCTTTTGGTTCGGCGCCAATTCCAGTTGATGGTCTGTGTATTCGTGTTGGTGCAATGCGTTGTCATTCGCAAGCCTTGACAATCAAGTTGAAGAAAGATGTGCCGCTGGATGAAATCAACGACATCATTGCCCAGAATAATCAGTGGGTTAAAGTTGTCCCTAATGAACGTGTTGCTTCTATGCGTGATTTAACACCTGCCGCTGTTACTGGTGGTCTGATAATTCCGGTCGGGCGTTTGCGCAAAATGCAAATGGGCGGTGAGTATTTATCGGCGTTTACGGTCGGCGATCAATTATTGTGGGGTGCGGCAGAACCTTTGCGCCGCATGCTAGGTATTTTGATTGCCGATTAACTCAATAGTTTTCATTGTCGTTGTTAAAAAAGGAATGATTTCTCATTCCTTTTTGTTTTTGTCCTCATATTTAGTGCTTTTATGACTTGATTGTCAAACTGCAACAACGATTTATCCAAATTGGAAATGGTTTGGCTTCTTAATGTATTTACCATAGTAGTAAATCGAGTTAAGCTTGCAGCGCTAAGTTTGTAATGTTATCTTGAGACAATATGATGCATTCATCCGTAATTTAATACGATTGCTATCGCTAACTGGATCTGTCAAATTTCCCAAATATGTCCTATAAAATGCATAACCATAAACGCTTACCGATGATCTCTCTCGGACGCAAAGTGCTGGGTACAGCGGTAGCCTCAACTTTGTTCATGTTCTCCAGCGCAAACGCTACAGGTCTTGGCAAGCTGACGGTGTTATCTGCTCTGGGGCAGCCACTACGTGCTGAGATCGAATTGACATCACCGAACAAAGATGAAATTGGTTCGCTAGTGCCGAAGCTAGCCTCTGCTGATGCATTTCGCCAAGCAAGCATTGATTTAAACCCGGCATTATTATCTTTGCGCTTCAGCGTTGAGCAACGTGGATCGGGATTTGTCATCCGTGTTAGCTCAAATCAGGCCATGAATGAACCGTTTGTGGATATGTTGTTAGAACTAAATTCTAGCAATGGTAAGTTGTTGCGTGAATACACATTTTTGCTGGATCCTGCAGAATTGAGAAATAGTCAGTCAGCTCAGGTTGCTAATCCGGTCAACGTGCTAGGTGCTACACAATCTAACTCTAATCAAACATCAGTTCAAAGTAAAGCTAATACGGGTTCAGTGAACACCGCTCCAGCCAGAGATAGGAAAGTAACCGTACCAAAAAATGAATCGAGTGTTCCAGTCAAATCATCTGGTGACTATCAGGTCAAAGTGGGAGACACTCTAAGCAAAATAGCAGGCGTATACAGGAGTGATGGCGTTTCGCTAGATCAGATGCTTGTTAGCTTGTACAAGGCAAATCCACAAGCGTTTGTGGGGAACAACATGAATCGTCTGAAGTCTGGACAAATCCTGTCTATTCCTGATGTAGATGCAAGCCGCTCTATTTCCTCCAGCGATGCTCACTCTACTGTTATGGCACATGCTGCTGATTTTAGTGCTTATAGAGACAAGTTGGCGGGTCAAGTAGAAAGAGCACCTGCTGAAAAAGTAGTTGTGCCTAAGCAAACAGCCAGTGGAGTTATTACTGCTAAAGTAAAAGAGCTGCCGACCGCTACCAATGAAGCTTTAGATAAATTGAAATTATCTAAAGCTACTCCAAGTGCATTAGCTAAATCTACGACTGATAAAGTATTAGCGGAGGAAGATAAACTCGCTAAAGATAAAGCAATTGCAGATGCGAATGCACGGGTTAAAGAGTTGGAGAAAAACGTTGAAGGCTTGCAAAAAATACTTCAAGTAAAAGACAAGGATTTGAGTGAAAAACAGGCCGCTGCGAAAAAAATGGCGGCTTCTACTTCTGCTTCAGTGGTAGCAATGAGTTCCCCCGCTGTTGCCATTGTTGCAGCCAGTACTGTAGTCGCCTCAGTTCCAGCATCGTCAACTGCTGCCACTCCAACTCCAGCCCCCAAACGTAAAATTGCTCCTCCACCTCCACCTCCACCTCCGCCGCCTGAGCCAGGGTTCTTTGATGGAATTATGAGCAGTGGGTTTGTATATCCCATCGCTGCTATCCTTGCACTATTAGGTGGATATGGCTTTTATTCTAACCGCCGCAAAAAAAATCTACAGCAATTTGAAGACAGTATCTTGACCGGTTCGAGCATGAAGGCTAATTCTATGTTTGGATCGACCGGCGGCCAGAGTGTTGATACAAATAATAGTGTATTTAATTCTAACTTTGCACCATCTGCTAGCCAATTGGATGCAAATGAGGTTGATCCGGTCGCTGAGGCTGATGTGTATATTGCCTATGGACGTGATTCCCAGGCAGAGGAGATTTTAAAAGAGGCACTACGTACTCAGCCCGATAGGCATGCGGTCAGAGTTAAATTGTTAGAAATTTATTTTACTCGTAAAGATGTGAAATCATTTGAGCGTTTGGCCAGCGAACTGTATGGAATGACAAGCGGTGATGGTGATGACTGGGCGCAAGCTGCATCTATGGGAATAGTATTAGACCCTCATAATCCGCTATACGCAGGTGGAAAAGCTCAGGTTGATTCTAATGTAGCAGGTTTGGGTTCTGGCACTCAACCGTTAGAAGATTTGGATCCGGACGCGTTACTGGCAAATTCTTTGTCCCACGATATGTTGGAGTCCATCAGCATTATAGATACAGCTGCCGGTCTGCATGGTGCGCCTGTCGCTCCTGCTTTAGATCAAACAAGCATGAGCTTTAGTATGGTTGATACCAAAGATGCAATGAGGCCTTTGGATTTTGATCTGGACACACCAGAATCAGAGCCGAAACATGAATTTGATGCACCTCAGTTACCTGTGAGTATAAAGAGCAACGCAAATAAAGTTAAGAGTGATTTTCCTGAAGACCAAGACGTAGTTGATTTTGCTTCAATTGATTTTGATCTTGGTAATGATGCGGATGAGGAAATCGTAGCGGATATACCCAAGGTAGTTAGTTCGAATGAAAAGCAAGATATTAATAATTATACCGATCCTTTGGATTTAGACATTAATCTAGTTGAGCAAAATCCAGAGCAGCAGGACAACATTGTTTCTTTTGATTCTATTCCATTAACTGCCAGTGATAATACAGTTGAAACTCACGAGGAAACGCCTTCTCAAGTCAGTACCGACGATGTGCTAGAAGCAGCTGTTGCTTCTCCTACAGCTTTTGAGTTTGATCTATCCGGAATTGATTTTGATCTTGACAATGAGTCATCTAAATCGGATGCACATGACGTGATCGTAGCGGAGACTCCATCTTATAATGCAGAAATGGCAACCAAGCTTGATCTTGCGGTTGCTTACCATGAGATTGGTGACAAAGATGGAGCACACGAGTTATTGGATGAAGTCATAAAAGGCGGTACACCAGACCAAATTTCTAAAGCAAAGGAAATGCTGACGCATTTATCTTGATTTAACTGGTACTTGTTGGCGGGCGCAACTTTTGGTTGGCGCCCGCTTTCTTTTTAATAAATGAAAGTATAAATTAGAATTTCTGGTCTTATGTTATATAGTTTCATAAAATATACTCCTAGTGAGTATAATTATTTTTCCATATATTAATTGGGTAAGCGGGGATTTTTTGAGAAAATTATAGGGAGTATATAAAGTTGCCAATGCTAATAATTACTTTTTCGTTCCCTAATAGTTTGCTTGCTTTATCGAAATCCTGATTTTTTCTTTAAATAATTGAATTTGCGAGTTGCAATTGAAACGTCTTGTTCTTGGTGTGCAATATGATGGTAGTCGTTGGCATGGATGGCAAACTCAGCCATCCGGTCAGACTGTGCAGGACCAGCTGGAGAAGGCACTCTCTGCTTTTGCTAAGTCGGCAGTCAAAACAACTTGCGCTG
>JANXTO010000361.1 GCA_025352365.1 Undibacterium sp.
ATAATGTCCGTGTGCGATCTTCTTCTACAAAATCCCAGGCGGTGAGCAAGACTTCGATCACCAGCACCGCTACAAAAAGCCAGGCCCGGCTACCGTGCCATTCAAACCAGGCAAGTCCGGCAAAGACCACGGCATATAACACCTCACGCACGCCGTGGATAGCTTGTTCCAGAATGGCGCTAGGTCGTTGCGGCAAGCCTTCTCGCCACTCGTGATTGATCAGTACATCCAATGCACCTAAGACACCTTGCGCCACTAAAATCCAGAGAATGCTATTCATGTTGTGCCCTTAAAGTGGTTTGATCGATACGCCATAGCCAGATCAGCGGAGGCAACATCATGATTACCGCGAACAGGTCAACCCAGACATGGTTCCAGCAATCGGCTTGTAATGAGATCAGCATGTCTTGCGGTGCCCACACGACGATCCCGATAATGAGAGCTTTCCAGGCGAAGCTACTGCGTTGCTGGTCGCCAAAATAGACCAGTGCGCCCATCCAGATCGCGGTGGATTGCACCGTCGGCCCAAATAGCGATATCCACCAAACCTGCTGGGCACGTACTGTCGCGGCGCCCGATGTAGTGAAGGTATGTAAACTATTCCAGGCATCGCCCCAGAAGGCGAGTTCTATCCCGTGATGGTAATTATTGAAAATTGATGCATTGGCGATCCAGGGCAACAAAGCACCGACCAATAAATGCATCGCGGCAGCGGCGTACATCCATCTGACCAGCCATATTCTTTTTGTGTTTTTTGGTATGGAACTCATTTTATATCTCTAATTTCTGTATAGACAGAAATAACTGGTGAAAAAAAAGCGAAAAAAAGTGGAAATAAGGCGCCGATTACAGAAACGGATTCTCTCTGCGGCATACGCCCTTATTACAAGCGGGTATTTTGTATCCCAATAAGGCAGACATCCGATAACGGTTGCGGGCAAAACTGCGATATAGGCTAGACAGTGCAGGGCGCAGCAAGCGTATGCGCAAAGGTGCAACCATCCATGCACGGCCTACCAAGGTATAAGCGACCAGCATACTGTTTAGCCCAACCAACAGCTCACCTTGATCTGTCAGACTATGCAATTCCTGACCGAGTGCTTCCATCGTCACACCCAAAAAATCAGGTGAGAAATCACCGGCGGCGATATCGGTAAACGCCAGATTCCCAGCGCTATCCCAAGTTTTTAATCTATGCATTTCTGCTGCGCAGAAAGGGCAATTACCATCGAAATACAGTGTCAGTTTTGGGGTACTTATGGCGCTCATTTTAGTAATTCCTTGAGTCAAAATTGTTTCGGATATTGTTACTTGCTCATGATTGGTTCACGATGAGGCTTGAGCAATTAATCATTGCTGATCAGGCGCGCCACCTTGCCACCCATTTTTAAGAAGCGCTGCAAGGTTGCCGGTGGCAGATGTTTATAGTCTTCATAGGTAGCCGTCAGCATTTCCAAAAAAGCCAGCACTTGATCCATTTTGGCTTTGGTCGCCGCTTCCAATCCCGGATCGTTTTCAGCTTCCAAAGCGCATTCCCGCAATACAGTCAGGGTAGGATCAATCTCGCGGCGTTTACGCTCTTCGCTAATGACACGGAAGATTTCCCACACGTCTTGCAAGGCCACAAAATGATCGCGGCGGTCGTCCAGAACATGAGTAATTTTTACCAGCCCCCAGCTTTGTAGTTCCTTCAGACTATTGCTGACATTCGAGCGGGCGACATTCAACGTATCGGCAATATCCTCGGCTGGCAGTGGCTTATTGCACAGAAAAAGCAGTGCGTGGATTTGTGCCACAGTACGATTGACACCCCAGCGTGTGCCCATTTCACCCCAATGAAGGATGTACTTTTGCATAGTCGGTGTCAGTTGCATGGCATTTCCTTAATTTCTGTTGTTACAGAAATAATAGAAGTATTTTCAGATTAAGTCAAAGCTTATCTTTAGTTCTTTTATTCTTGCTTAGATGTTTAGTGCTGAAGGCTTTATCCAAGCGACGGGGATCTTTGGGCTTACTACGTTGACCAGCGATACAGTCACGAACGTCAAGCATCAGTTCAATTAGTAGTAATGTTGAGTTACTCGGTAGGGGTATATTTAGACTGTCTATATAATAATTGGACAATAAGGCATATTTCTATAAAAATATGGGGAGTATGCATATGATGCCTAGCCTGAGCGTCTAATCCAGTGATGCGTCTTTCGATCTCTGGAAATGCTGATCCGGAGGCTCTAAAAATTTTATCAGCACTGTAAATTTCGTTGATAGAATCAAAGCCATCTCAGATATCAATTTCACTGACTAGCTAGGTATATTGCTGTTGAGTCTGACAGAGTAAAACGGCGCCTTATTCGGTTTTCCAGCCCCGACAAACCGACGATATATTCCCTTGTTTCCATTACATACTGAAGATGAATAAACATACATCGTCCAATATATGAGCGCAGCACTCACTGCCGACGATCTACTCCTGCGGGCGCCTGTGTGGGAGGCGCTTTCGGATTTTTGGCTTGATACAG
>JANXTO010000044.1 GCA_025352365.1 Undibacterium sp.
TGATCAACGCATTGCACGATCAAGACATGATGCGATCAAAGCCTTGATTCAGGCAGATTCTACAGCAGGTCTATCCACCACCTTAACCTCAGTACCAGACATCGAACGCATTACCACCCGCATCGCGTTGCAATCAGCGCGGCCACGCGACTTAGCAGGCTTACGCGACGGTTTGCAGCATTTGCCAACGGTAAGATCCTATGTTGCAATGTGTATCGCCGACAATCAAACCAGTTTACTTACTAAGATTTTAGGCGATTTGGCGACACCAACTGAGTGCCTTGATTTACTGGAACGTAGCCTGATGCTGCACCCTGCGACCATGGTGCGTGATGGCGGTGTGATTGCCTCAGGGTTTGACAGCGAATTAGATGAGCTGCGCGCATTATCCGAGAACGCGGGTCAGTTTTTGATTGATCTGGAAACCTCAGAGCGCACCAGAACCGGTATTGCCAACTTACGTGTTGAATACAATAAGGTACATGGCTTTTACATCGAGGTGACGCATGGTCAGACAGACAAAGTACCGGATAACTATCGCCGTCGCCAGACCTTAAAAAATGCAGAGCGTTACATTACACCGGAACTAAAAGCATTTGAGGACAAAGCACTCTCTGCGCAAGAACGCGCCCTAGTTCGCGAAAAAGTTTTGTACGAAAAGATGCTGCAAGAATTGCTGCCGCATATCACGACCTTACAAGCAATAGCATATGCAGTCGCGCAACTTGATACGCTGGTGAGTCTGGCGAAGCACGCGAGCAAAAATAACTGGTGTGCGCCACAATTAGTCGCAGAGCCCATGCTGCAAATCGAGCAAGGTCGTCACCCGGTGGTTGAAAATCAAATCGAACGCTTTATCGCCAACGATTGTCAATTATCCGACGAGCGTAAGTTACTGCTGATTACGGGTCCCAATATGGGGGGCAAGTCGACCTTTATGCGCCAGGTAGCGCTCATTACCCTGCTAGCCTATGTTGGCAGCTATGTTCCCGCAAATGCAGTCGTGATTGGCCCGATTGATCGCATCTTCACCCGTATAGGTGCGGCAGATGATCTGGCCGGCGGTCGTTCCACGTTTATGGTGGAGATGACCGAATCTGCGGCAATTTTGCACGGAGCGACCGAGCAGTCTTTGGTTTTGATGGATGAAGTGGGACGCGGCACCTCGACCTTCGACGGTCTGGCTCTGGCATGGGCCATTGCACGCCATTTAATCTTGGTATCCAAAAGCTATACTTTATTCGCCACACATTACTTTGAGCTGACGCAGTTGCCTGAGCTGCACCCAAGTGCCGAGAACGTTCATCTATCGGCAATAGAGCATAAAGAGAATATTGTCTTCCTCCACGCGGTACAAGCAGGCCCTGCGTCACAAAGTTATGGATTGCAGGTAGCGCAACTAGCCGGCATTCCTCAAGGCGTGATACGCGCCGCCAGAAAGCATCTGGCAGAGCTCGAAGCGCACTCACTACAAACCACACCGCAGTTTGATCTGTTTAGCACAAATGCTGCTCACGCAAGTGATGAAGTAGCTTCGCAACATAGTGAAATAGCAGCTGAAACGCCAATCCTGAATGCGATCACCGAGCTTGACCCCGATGCGATGACGCCGAGAGAAGCCTTAGAAGCCTTGTATACGTTAAAGCAATTGGCAAAAGAGCGCTTTTGAGCTAACCATCAACTTGAAAAGGAAACGCCCAATGATTATGCGGCTCGCAGAGCATAATTGGCTTGTAAGGCTTATAGATATTGGACAATTATTTTTGAACATATCGATAGGGCTTATGCAAAACCGCCCCGGCTGCGTTGTAGCTCCTAGCTGTACTAAAGTCGCTACGCCGTGCCGGGACAATTTTGCGCAAGTCCTAATAAATTAAAAAGCCGCAGAATTCACACTCTGCGGCTTTTTTAAAATCAAAAAAACGATTAATGAATAGGATGACTGCGGTACTCATCGCCAGAATCACCTTCATCTTCGTCGTGATGATGTCCATTTGCACCGTGTACATGACCGTGCGCCAATTCTTCTTCCGTCGCAGCGCGTACATCAGCCACTTCTAACGTAAAGCGCAAAGCCATGCCAGCTAGCGGATGGTTGCCGTCTAAAACTACTTTATCGTCAGCGACATCTGTCACAGTAAAAATCACTGCATCATCTTCCTCATCGCCATCTTGCATACCTTCAAACTGCATACCGACTTCTAACGGTGTAGGCAGACGATCACGTGGTTCAACTTTAACCAGTGTCGCATCATACTCACCGAATGCATCATCTGGCTCAACCTGGAGAACTGTTTTGTAGCCAACTTCTTTGCCATCCAGAGCTTCCTCAATTTTTGGCAGCGTATTTTCGTAACCACCATGCAGATACACCATAGGCTGTTGACCATCTTCGATCAAGTTGTCTTGTGCATCTGACAGTTTATAGTTAACAGTAACAACTGTATCTTTGACAATCTTCATGATTTTCCTTAAAAATAATGTGCAGCCGAATTATACCCGTCTGGCTAGTTGAACAAGCCACGACTATAATTCGGGCATGAAAAATTTATCTTCCAAATTGCCCTTGCTTGGCAACATCACACCCGATCAATTTCTTGCCGAATACTGGCATAAAAAACCTTTGCTGATACGCCAGGCAATTCCTGGCTTCAGCCCGCTGCTCCCCAAAGACGCTTTATTTGAGCTGGCGGCGCAAGACGACGTTGAATCACGCTTGATCAGTTTTTTCGGCAAACATTGGGAAATGCAAAACGGCCCGTTCAAGCAATTACCTGTCAAAGAAAAAAAAGATTGGACCTTGCTAGTACAGGGTGTGAATTTACATCATAAAGACGCCGATGCTTTACTACGGCAATTCAGTTTTATTCCAGACGCGCGACTAGACGACTTGATGATCAGTTATGCAGAAGATAGCGGCGGTGTCGGTCCTCATTTTGATTCTTACGATGTATTTTTGCTGCAGGCACACGGGCAACGTCGCTGGAAGATAGGCGCGCAAAAAGATTTAAGCTTAATCGAGGGGATGCCACTCAAAGTATTGCGCAACTTTAAACCGGATCAAGAGTTTGTACTAGAGCCAGGCGATATGCTCTACCTGCCACCACAATACGCCCATGATGGCGTTGCGATTGGTGAATGCATGACGTATTCAATCGGTTTCCGCGCGCCGTCCTACCAAGAGCTGGGCGAGTCATTTTTACAGTTTATGTCAGACTCAATTGATTTGCCCGGACGCTATGCCGATCCAGATTTAAAAGCTAGCCTGCGCTCTGCAGAACTCAGCTCAGCGATGGTGGATAACATCGCTGAGCAAATCGCAAAGATCAAGTTCACTGAAGACGATATTACGATTTTTATTGGCGAATATTTAACAACGCCAAAATCAAATGTATTTTTTACTTCACCAGCCAAACCATTGACACCAAAACGATTTACACAGAGTGCACAAAAAAATGGCGTCTCACTCTCTTTGAAAACACAGATGCTTTACAAGGGCAAGCACGTATTCATCAACGGAGAATCGTTTGCCATTGGTAAAGACGATAAAGCGAGCTTGGTGAAACTAGCAAATCAAAGACAACTTGACGGTAAGGATATGGCCGAAGTTTCTGATGATGTAATGGAAGCACTATGTATGTGGTACGAAGATGGCTGGCTAAATTTAAGTTGATAATCGACTAAAAATGACTAAAAGCCTTTGTAACAAAAGTAATCAAAAAGGCTAATTTGATGAAAATTTTTTGACTACTTAGCCAATAATCGTACATTGCCAATAAAAAAATATTTATATTAACAAATAATGTACAAATTGAGCATAAAAGCCAATCTAAACCTATTCCATTGACTCAAAAATCATTATAATTCTGGGTTAGGAAACTTTCGTAGGGGCCGTCATTCCTTTTGAGGAATTAAGCTCTCGAATTAACCTATAGAGCGATAATTACCGGTAATTATTCATCGCAAAGTTCTGATCTTATTTTTGATCTATTTATTGAAAGTACAAACATGAAAAAATCACTCTTGCTCGTTTCCCTGTTAGCAGTTGTTTTGGCAGCTTGCGGTAAAAAAGAAGAAGCTCCAGTTGCTCCAGCAGCTTCAGTACCAGCAGTAACAGCTCCAGCTTCTGCTCCAGCTGAAGCACCAATGCCAGCTCCAGCAGCTGATGCAACGCCAGCATCCGGTGCAGCTCCAGCAGCTTCCGCTCCAGCAGCAGCTTCTGCAGCAGCATCCAAGTAATTTTTTTATTGCTTGAAAAACCGACCTACGGGTCGGTTTTTTTTCGCTAGCAATTTTATCCGTCGCTTAAGTACAGACATAAAAAAAC
>JANXTO010000049.1 GCA_025352365.1 Undibacterium sp.
GTATAAGTGCGCATTTCGCTGTTCTGCTCTTGACGTTTCTTTTTTGTTTGTTATTTATGTACTACAGCGTGAATTTGAAATGTCAACGCTCAAACAATAAAAACAGGAGATAAAAAATGAGCAAGCCGAATTTGAATAAATTACTTCAGCAAAAAGCGGAATTGGAAGCCCGTATTCAACAGACAAAAAATCGTGAAGCATTGAAAAAGAGAAAGCGAGATACCAGGAGAAAAATTCTGGCAGGTGCTTATGTGATGAAAATGTTTGAGGGTGACTTGCAAAAACTCGGTAGAGAATTGATTGCAGCAGGAATGCTTGAACCAAGAGACTACGCCATATTTGGAGTGAATGATGCTACTGACAGCGCTGATACTGATTGTCTGGCTTTGGTCTGATTAATCCAAATCAAATTTGGAACACCAAAATCATGATTTTTTGGCTGGACTTTTACTATTCGATATAGACCGAAATTCAGTAGCGATTTCGTGAAAGTGAGGCTACCGCTGGTGCGGCAGCCGATACCAATTTTTTGGTACTGGTAATTTAGAAAAATCAGCGTCAAAATGTGGCATTAAGTGTTCCAAACAAGTGGAACACCTGTTGGTAGCGATTTTGTGCTTAACACCTATAAAAATCAATGACTTAGGTGTTTTGGTAGCCATTCTGCCCCGGACCACCAAGGAATGTGCAATAAAATCAAATGGTTACACGCTTTGGCTGGTAACCATTTTTTTTGGCTAAAATTCTCCAATGGCTAATTGTAAGATACTTACAACCCAATTTCGTCAGCAACAACTGATGATCGATTACGTTAAATAGTACTAGTGCTTGAAAACGATCAATTAAGCTGCCATAGAACCTACATAGCAGGCTAAATTAGGTGCGAAAATTCTTGTGAAACACAGTAATCACTGTTAGCCTATGTCTGTTTGATTTGATTGCTACTCCGCAACGACTTGATTAATATCAAGGAAGGATAGCCATAAGATACAAGGGGTTGCAGTTATTTGCAGCCCTTTTTCTTTTGGACTTTAGCAGTCTCATTTCATTTGTCAGTGCCTACAACACGAACAAATCATTACGTCGCAATGAATCACGTTCATAGCGCGTCTTCCGGATATGGAAACGCGATGTAACTGTCAACATCATTCGAATTTTAAATTGAACCGTGAGTTTCTTTGACTTAGGGATATCGACGACTAAATCTTCTAGGTATGGACGATTATCGTTTCGATGCAGCTAATCTGACAAGTCCTGCAAGAGCTCGCATAGAACGTGTACTACTCAAAATAATACTGATAGAAAGATGGCTGGCTTAATGAACGACGCAGGTAAGGTTTCGGAACAAATCGATATTGTCTATTTATGGGTAAACGGTTCAGATCCGATGTGGCAAATAAAACGAGAGAGGGCGTATGCTCACTGGATAATAGAAAATCCAGACGAGTTAGCAGCGCATGGAAACACGGCCGGCAGATATCGCGACAACGGAGAGCTGCTATTTAACCTACGCGCGTTGGAAAAATTTTTTCCTGACCACGGTCACGTTTATATCATCACCGACGGTCAGACTCCATCATGGCTGCGTGCGTCGGAATACATCACTGTCATTGATCATCGGGATTTGATTCCGGAAACGACAGGATCGGTGTTTGACTCAGGTCATATCGAGTCTTACCTGCACCATATCCCTCACTTGTCAGAAAAATTCATTTATCTCAACGACGATGTTTTTTTTGGTGCGAAAGTCGATATTGATTGGTGGTTTGGTGACTGTCTGAGAATTTTTTCTGAGACAAAATCAATACCAGGCTATGAAGTGTTACAACCCGATGAGTCGGCATTGGTCAATGCGTCGATACTATCGAAGAATTGGCTCTCACAGCGCTATTCGACCTACAGACATGATCCCCGCGTATATTCGCACTCCCCCCGCCCCATGCTCCGCAGTGCAATGTTTGCGCTTGAACAAATTGCACCAGAATTATTCGAACGGGTACGTTCAACAACATTCCGCTCATGGCGATCGCCCGCAATCGTTCCCGATCTAGTTCCACGCTGGATGGTACACATAGGTGTCGCCCAACAAATAGTATTAGATCCTTTGCATATAAATACAGGTGACAATCATGCCAAACGGCAGTTCGATGCTCTACTTGCCAACTTTGGCGAGCTACCGTTTTTTTGTATCAACGATACCTGTGATGATGCGCCAGAAAACGACTTCCGTTTGCTTCGCGTTGTCCAAACTCTGAAAAAATTGCTACCTGAGCCATCGAAGTTTGAGCTGTTGTTCCGAGATTCGATGACTTCATCGTCCGTTGATTTCTGGGAGTCTAAAGCCGGCGCAATGGTCTCACCCTAATTTTATAAACAATACTTCTGCTGGCAAACCTTTTTGTTTCTAATATGAACGCTCGACTGTTCGACATCCAATTTAACCATCAATTGAATTGATATCAATCCGCTTGAATATCCTCATTAGCATTATTCCGTACAAAACCCTGATCTTGGATTTGAAACGCTGACGCGGCGATATTTTTTGTATTCGCGTTAGTCACACGCCATTGCACTTGATTGTTGCTATCAGCAATCACTAAAGGTAGATGTAGGTTTTTGCTCCAGCAGATTTTGCTTTCCTGATTATTGCGGCTCAGGCTGTACCAGGTGCAGGCTGAAATCGGCTTCTCTTCCAGTACTGGCGTTGTGATAGTGCTCAGTTGGTATTGCGCCGTTGGTCTGCTTAAGGAATGCGACATGCTAAACCAGTCAGTGAAATGACCGATCCGATATAAATTAGTACGATCAATATCTGTGCGGATCTTGCGCTTGAGATCAAGCACTATCATGCTCCATTCTGTCTGTTTTGCTGGCTTAAAAATAAATGTCTCGACGGCGTCATCGGTACGGCGCTTGAGTTGTTGATTGCGGTCACGCCAGATATCAACTTGATGTATTTTTCCATCTAACGAATAAGTCGCCTGGTAATGCAATTGGCGGGACTCACCTTTGTCATTGAAGGTTTTATCAAAATCCAGTCCGGCAGCCTGAATGTTCGCGGCAAACACTGTCGTTGCGATTATAAAAAAAACCCGCGCCAGGCGCGGGCTCACCATATTGAACGATTTTACTTGCTTCAATTTCATAGATAATTAGTATTGAATAGATCAGTTACGAACAGCTTGTGCGTAGTCAAAATAACGGTAAGTTTTACCATCGATCGTTAAGTCTTTTACGACCAGATTGACTGAGTAGCTGCCATTGCTATAAGCAGTATCAATGGTAACGCCAGTTGGGTCGGTAGGCAGTTTAAAAGTCAGTCCTGTAGATGGCGTAGTCGGATTCAGGATCGATGGTTTCACCACCAATGAAGATGTCGTCGCAGGTTTAAGCAATGCCTCACTGAGTACGCGTCCATCGGCTTGCGGCATAGATTGTCCCAGGATATAAGCAACTGTAGGTGCTACGTCGACGTTACCGGTTGGGTTGCTAATCGTGATGCCTGAGCGGAAAGCTGGGCCATTGGCGATCAAAGTATTGTGTACATCGATCGGGCTGAAGCTGCCATGCATGCCGCGATTGCCGCCGGTACTTTCAAACTCAATGCCTGGCAAGCCATTGACCAACTGTTGAGAATCCCAATTGAAGCTCACCACCACATCTGGCTGCCCTTTGCTGGAGCGCACACTGTTTTCCAGATTGATCATCGCCATCGGTAATGTACCGGGAATCGCACCGTAACGGCTATCAACAAAGATCGCACCGTATTCTTCGCGTGACTGCAAGAAGCGCACCACGTTGGTCACTGTAGTCAGATCATGATCTGGCATATAAAGGTAATCAGACCCACCGTTAGCTGCGATGACAATGCCGTTAGCAGGCAATGTTGCTGGAACTTTGAAGCTGGCAACAGGTGTTGCTAAAGTCGCGCTGATTGCTTGGTACTTAGCGTTTGCGGTACCGCACAAGGTGCCTGTGGTGTCGACACCGACGTTGTACACATTGCTGCCATCAGATTTAATACCGTACATGGCGCTCGTGCTGCAACCGTTGCCGTCAAATGCTTTGAAGCCAGCGAAAGTCAATAAATCGGCAGTACGTACATCACCAGAAACTGAGAAACCAGCGACAGAATCTTTAGCGCCCAGCGTCGCATTGGTCACACCACTAGTCACTGTTGTGCTTGCGTTAATTGCGCGCAATGGGAACAAACTCGTCGGGCCAGATACATTGCTGTGTGCGTGATCAGACACCACAATAATATTTGTTGTTGTATCCAAACCAGCGGCCTTCAAACCGGCTTGCAATTCACCCAAACGCGCATCTTGTGATGCCAGTGCTTTACGATAATTAGCTGAACCTGGTCCATAAGCATGCTCAGTATTATCTGGTGTGCGGAACCAGATCAAAGACAAGTCAGGTAATTTTTTTGGCAGAATGAAACTGGTGTAAATGTTCATCATGTATTTGTTGGCAGCATCTTCTGGATTGCCTTGCGTTGTATCTGTCGCATCTTTGGTTTGCAGGCCATTTGGTAAGGCAAACGTCAATGCGCCAGCACGTGCAGTTGGATTACCGTTAGTGGCACTCAAGGTCACTGTACCTGCCGGATAAGCAAAAGTCGTATTCAACGGCAAAGCATAATTGGCAGCCTGCAAATCCGTCACAAGAGATTGCGGCAGTACGGCATTTTCATCTAAAAAAATACCGCCACGACCCAGATCCTGAATAAATGCAGCGCCCGATTTACCGATTGTGGCTGTTTTTAGACCTGCATCTTGTGCCGTCTTAAACAGGGTTTTGACCAACAATAATTGACCACCGTAATAATCATTGAGCGTGCTCAATACAGCGTAGTCCTCTGTAAATACTGGATCTTGATAATCTTGAGCCGCGCCCGCTGCCGACTTGCCAACAGGGATAGGCTGAGCCGCACCCGCTTGTGGCGGCGTCCAGAATGTATTGCCGTAAAAGCCGCTCGTTTTTGGAAAAGAACCAGTAGCAAAAGACGAACCATTCATCATCGTAAAGGTCGGATAAGTAGAATGATGATCGGCAAATTGCACACCTTGTTGACGCAAGGCATACAGGTTAGGCGTATCGGTTGGGTTGACTGAATCTGGACGCAAACCATCCCACACCATGATGATGGTACGTTGGATTGCAGGTGCAACTGGAGCAGTAGTTGTGGGAGCACTGGCAACATTACTGGAGCCGCCACAACCAGCGAGCGAGGCAAGCACAGTTGCCAGGCTGAGAACTAATACAGATTGACGCATAGTAGGATCTCTTGAAGTTAATGATGAATAAAATAAATAACAGCAAAATGGACATCAGCAAAACAACCAGCTAAGCAAGTACAGGTGACGTAACTGTGCGCAAAGCATGCGTTGGACAGTGCGCAGTTGAGGCTGACATTTAATTGGATAAAATTTGGTAAGAACGAATTAGCAAAGACGTCGGAATAACCGTTGAAAAAACGTGGGCAAAGACGTGATCAAAAATATCGCTAAAAAAATATTACTCAAGGTGCGATGTTAGAGAGTGCGAATGACAGCGAAGTGACGCTGATATGACAAATTAATGAAAACTGTAACAGTTGTTACATTTCAAAATGACGGACATGAGTGGCAATGTTCAAGTGATCGTTAAGTACAGCCTTAGGATACAGCAGGTCTATTTCGCGACCTTTTTAGTAGCATAGCTTGGAAGGCGGCAAAGAGTTTATTCATTTGAGCGAGCTTATAAGAGAAGACGCCAACTGCATCAAAAGCATGCACAAAGCCCGTGTTGTCTACCTCAAAAATCAACAACCGACCATCCTGGGTTTCTGCACAATCAATTACGACATAATCTAGCTGCAAGCGCTCATGTATCGTAGAAAATGCTGCCTGGTGACGCTGCGCAAAGTCATCATCAAAACTATCCATTAGCTGAGATTCTTCAGAGCGTTTGGCGGCACTTTGCTCCATACCCGCATTCAGATAATGAACGATCCAATTGTCTGACAAAGCCATATGGCAAATATAAGGATGTCCATCAATCAAGGCGACGCGGTATTTACGAAACAGTCCGTCTCGGCTGCGATAATCAACATAAGATGCCAGATAAAATAGCTCGCTATCATGCGTTTGCAGATAATCATTTATTGCGCTGGCGTCATCCAGCTTAGCTAGCCCCTTGCCGCCGTGAGAATCTAGCGGCCGGATGATGAGTGGAAAATTCAGTCCGGTTGTTGATGCAGAATTGGCATCGGCATGATCAAGCGCAAATTGCTGCAACTGCTGACGAGACAAGCGTAAAAATACTGGTATCGTCAACGATGCTGATGTTGTTGCTGATAAGGTGTCACCCAGCATATCGCTGACGCCATTGCGAGATAAGACCGCAATACGCTCAGCAGGATTTAACACGGGACGAGGCCAGTTTTTTAACTTGGCGCCGATCTGATGTAAAAGCGAATTGTTTTGATCTGACTGGCTGATGGCCACAAACAAGATATCGTGCTCTGGAACTGACTCAGGAAATGCCAGCTTGTCCCCCAGATAAATCAAATCCATAGCGATATCAGATCCCTCCAGCAAGAAATCGACAGGCGTGTTGTCCATCATCTCGCCCGCGCGCAACAGCACTAACATCCTTAAAGCAGCATGACCACTGGGCGCCACCATCTGGTAATGCTGACTCAAACTCAGTGCCTTGGCTTGCAATTCCAGCGCCAACGGCGTGTTACCCGAAAATTGAAAAAATACCGCCAGACCCATCAGCATGGTAGCGTCATCCGGGCTGCTGGCGGCGCGACGGACATAAGGCAAAAGATCAACACCGTTATGCGCCATCCGCATCAGGCATGCCAAACCAAGCAACGGTGGACTATCGTCAGCAAGCGAAGAAATCAAGATCAAAGCACCCACTCCATCATCTTAGTAAACTCGTGGTTTTAATACTGAAGTAATGGTCATACTCAACTACTGATAAATAAATACTCATATCTAGTATATTTTAATCGTCCATAGATCAACTGGACAATAAGGTGTTTTTAATAAAAATAAAGGGGAGTATATTAAAAATAAGTGGGCGTTAAGGACTTAAGTCATAGAAAAAAACACTTTTTATCCTACTCTCTCACACCGCTTTTGCGTCAATTCTAAGAACGATTTTTATACCATCACTACAACATCAAACTCAAATGATGGTGGTACACTTTTGGCGTTAGACGTTTCTCATTTGCACTTCAAACATCACTGCACTGTCGAAGCATTCTTAGTATCGTCATCTTAATTGATGGCGTCATTGGCGGTTCAGCTAACAGCTAATTGAATTACCTGATTATTAATTCATTAAAAAATTCATTAAATAATTCCAACAACATGCACCAGCAAGTAAATTAGTAACTCACTTCATAATTCAATTAATGAGTTAGTTTTGTACTGTACGCAACCGAAGCTAAAAAACCTACTCCAAGAGGACGCGCTATGAACTGGTTTTACGACTTAAAAATTGGCAAAAAATTGATCTTAGCGTTTGCCATCGTGATTGTGATGACCTGCTTTTTGGGAATTTTTTCTATTTCCCAACTGGTCAAAGTAAATAATGCCTCGACCGATATTGCCACCAATTGGCTACCCAGCATCTCTGCTGGCGGGCAAATGCAGGTCTCGCTCGCCCGTTTTCGTATTTCTGAATCCACTCATATTATGTCTGCCGAGGAAGAAGAAATGGCAGCAACAGAAAAATCGATGGCGACTCGCCTGGAAATATTTAAAAAACAGCAAGCAACCTATGCCGCCTTAATTTCAGAATCCAACGAAAAAATTATTTACGCTGAATTACTGAAAACTTTAGACGATTATCTAAGCACGAACAAGAAGATGCTTGCGCTATCACGCGAGGGTAAAAAAGACGAAGCCAGAACAATCTTCCGCACTGACTCCAGCAAACTATTCCGCGCAGCGACAGAAAAAATAGATGCCCTCATCAAAATCAATTCCGATGGTAGCGATACGTCCAACAAGTCTGCTGATGAAGCTTTTACACTATCGCGTAGCTTGATCATCGGCACACTAATCGCGCTGATGATCATCGGGATGTTGCTGGCAGTGTTTGTGGCGCGTACCGTCTCTGTACCGCTAAACGAAGCAGTCAGCATTGCCAAACGTGTAGCCGGAGGCGATTTGACTGGCAATATTGTATCGTCTAGCACTGACGAAACTGGCCAGTTGATGGAGTCCCTGCGCGCCATGAACGACAGCCTGCTGCACGTCGTCGGACAAGTACGCTTAGGCACCGATACGATTGCCACAGCATCATCAGAAATCGCCAGCGGCAATCTGGATTTATCCAGCCGCACAGAAGAGCAAGCCAGTTCGCTGGAAGAAACCGCCTCTGCCATGGAAGAATTAACCTCCACCGTCAAGCAAAATGCCGACAATGCCCGTCAAGCGAATCAACTTGCTCAATCGGCGTCCGGGATTGCAACCGATGGCGGCAAAGTCGTGGGCGAAGTGATCGCCACGATGGAATCAATCAGCGCATCGTCTAAAAAAATTGTCGATATCATCAGCGTGATTGACGGCATTGCGTTTCAAACCAATATTCTCGCTTTAAACGCCGCAGTCGAAGCCGCCCGCGCGGGCGAGCAAGGTCGTGGCTTTGCGGTAGTCGCTTCTGAGGTGCGCAATCTGGCACAACGCAGCGCCGCGGCAGCCAAAGAAATTAAATCGCTGATTGATGATTCGGTACAAAAAGTCGATTCTGGTACCAGCCTGGTGCAAAAAGCGGGAACCACGATGGCAGAAGTGGTCGCCAGTGTGCGTCGTGTCACGGATGTGGTGGCAGAAATTTCTGCCGCCAGCAATGAACAAAGTACCGGCATTGAAGAAGTCAACCTGGCGATCACGCAAATGGATGAAGTGACACAACAAAATGCCGCACTGGTAGAGCAAGCAGCCGCCGCGGCGCAATCCATGCAAGAACAGGCCGCCAATCTAGCATCCGTCGTCAGCATATTCAAACTTGATGCGGCGCATAGATATACGGCAATACAAGCTTAAATACTTGCCAGGGCGACAGAATCAGACATTTTTCCGATGTTGCACTACAAAAATTGAAAAATACAATATTCTATTTTATTTTTCTGTGAGCAAATTTATTGCCTTTTCTAACATTACGTCCTGACCAGAAATCGCATCTTCAATCGTCATTTTATAAGGGATAGTGGGAATGATTCCAATGCCGTGGAATTGAGATCCGTCTTGTTTTAAGACTTGCATCCCAGTCCAAAAAACTTTATACCCTCCAGGAAGAGGCAAACAAGTAATATTTCCGTTTGTGCCTGCAGTCATTGCACCTACGATTTCACCCAGTTTGTAGTGCTCTACGATAGTCATAAAGGTTTCTGCAGCACTAATCGTGTTACCACTCACCAAAAATACTAATTTGGCATCGATATACGGCGCTTGAGGTTGAATTGCTTTTCCTAAGCGCTCCCATTGCCAATGATCTCGCTCAGGCTCACTGATGACTGGGACATTATATAAAGGTACCTTGAGCGGTTTTTTTGTAAGATGACTTAATAAAGTGCTGGTACTGCTATTCACATAATTTCTGACATCAAAAATGATCCCTTTGATGTTATTTTTTTGAGCGATCAATTGTTCAATATCTCTATGATCCACTCTGTCTATATCTACATACCAAATACCGCTCTTCAGTTGTTGTATCGTTTCTAATGGATTTTCTTCTCTTAAATTGACAATCGGCGTATCCCGAAGAAAAGTCTTTGTTTGCTTGAATCCTTTAATATCTCGGTAGCTAATTTCTAGGCTAGAATTTTCTTCCCCCGTGAGTAGTTCGATGGATAAGATTTCATCTTGCATCGTATCTGTTGCGGATAGATTTTCATTATTAATTTCCGATAATCTGTATCCAATTGGCAAACCATTTAAGTGAGTAATTTCACTTCCAAATGGAATTAATGGCTGATTACCTGATGTTAGGTGAGACTTTGCAACTATCGGTACACCATCGATCATTTTGATTTTGATAAACGGTGAAAAAGTGTCAAGCTCCCGTGGCCCAGTGACGCGCGCATGTCCATCGTGCAATGCGGAAGTGAAGCGCATTAGTGTATGCGTAAAAGCTTTTTCATCTTTATCACTTGATGCAGATGATAAGAGCGTGTCTAACTCCTTATCCCAATCGATTTTAATGATGTCGGAATACGGATAGAAATAACGAAGCGCATTCCATATTTGTATTGCATTCCCTATCCTTGTGATTCGATCATTCCCAGTAAAGTCTGGTGCTATATTTTTCAGCAGATAATCTGATTTATTCAACTCATTATCGGATTCTACTTTTGGAATGGTTTCATGATTCTTATCTGCGAATACGGTGTCAGACATCCATAAGTTGACTTGTCCTCCCAGTTCAATTTTTTTTAGTTGGAGCGCTTTAGCTGCCAATGAGACATCATCAGTAAGTTGTTCAATAAGTTTTTCATACACGCGGTCACTGTGATAAAAATAGTCGCGTTGAGCGAGACCATGATGTAACCATTTAACCTGGAAGTTAGCATCTGTTGGTTGCAATAATTTCTTTGGAATTTCAACGCTGGTAAGCCACTGTGTTGTCGGAGCGTAGGGAATAAATAAGTTTTTAAACGTATTTGCCAATTCGGCATCCGACTTAGCAATCTCAATCGACGGAACCGCTTTTTGAATAAATTTATTCCAGTCCAACCTGGTCAATGCGTCGGTAGCATGGAAATATCGTATGTACCCAACCGCTTTACTCAGTGCGCGTAAATTTTCCAGTTCGATGGCACTCAATGTTCTGCTGCCAGGATCGATGATATTGGGTTTTGCTATATCACTGACCTCATGTACTTCTAAGTTTGCGAACCAGATTTTCCCCTTTGTATTGGAGTCGGTACCAAATCTCAGCTGATAAGCTGCCCTGTCGACTGCAATACTTGCGCAGGTTCTTTGCCAAGTTGACTGCAATGGCAAACTATAGGTCGCAGCTACTCGTAAACTATTGCTTGGTATATCTGAGCGTATCCATAAACCGGATCTACTGACCTCCTTCAAGTCAGCCTTTAAATCTCCGCAGATTTCTACGATTTTGCCACGCCATGACTTTGCATCCACCTCTTGAGCAAGCGAGATAGTTTGACTGTCACCGTCATTATCTAGTACTAATATTTTATCGCTGCTTGAATGATGCGGATCTATTTGCAAACGAATAGAAGTGCTTTTTCCCACTATGTCCCAAGATTCATTGAGCACTCCAGATCGTGCTTCTGATTCAAATTTCAATTGAATTGGTTTATTTTGAGGAACGGATTGGGTGTTTAAATCTCTGCCAGAAGCGTACGTACAAGTGCAAATAAAAGAGACCGAGACGAAAGTAAATATATTTTTCAATGAACGCATAGATCGAATGTGTTTAATAGCTTAATCGTGTTTTCCCCACTTTTTGATTGAAGGAAAATGTGTTCCTACTAGGATTTAAGGTAGCTTGAATAGAAGAAGACGGAAACATGAGGCCAAATATCTGCTCAATTGAAGCGACAAAAGCTAGATCAAAGGAAACTTCGCACTTGGGGAAATCATCTTCGCTGCATGTTAAATCTGCATGCGTAAATATCCTTTAAAACTGAGGGTGTTTTGGCACAATATATTTTTTTAAAGAACATTTCAAGCTATGAATTTTGTGGTTACATGGATTCGCAACTATCAAAACAAGCCAAAATAAATATACTCCCCTGTTTTTCTTGAGAATACTGCTTATTGTCCAATAATCAATTGGAGATGTTAAAAATACAGGACCAAGTATTAAATTGACTCTCTTTGCGCCTCCAAGCACTCGACGACAACGGCCACGTATCAACTTCCGAATATCGTCCAACATTTTTTGCTCAATCACCAGTCGAATCACAGCTAAGTCTCAAGTTCTTTGATTGAGATACGGCAAAAAAAGACCTAAATAGCGTCAATTGGATCAATGCTTAGGGAATATCTTTCACCCACTAAGCAATCGCGCAGCAGAAGTTGAAATCTGGCCACGCTGCGCGAGACAAATCATTCTATGCGGGTTACATTTAGAAAAACGGTGTCATCTCACCCATATAATTTGTTACAAGTTGGTACTTTCAGGAAATTCTTTTAGACTATGTCAATGCAATACTCTGCTCCAAACTTGTAACAGGCACGCTCTGACTTATCGACCTTTTTATCAAGGCAGATGGTAGTTTTAAGGTGTTAGTTCCAAATATGACTTTTAAAAATTCTTAAAAAATCCTCCTCCATCAAAGGACTTCAATGAGCAATATGAATAACGATCTCAACAAAGGAAACCATCCCAGCTCCACCCGTAACAGCAAACGATTTTTGTGGGTAGTAGCAATCATTGTCGTGGTTGTAGCGGCTTGGTTTGGTTGGAATCGTTGGCATACTCCGGCGGCGGGCACCACCGGTGCAAGCGCTGAAGGTGGCGCTCAAGCTGGACGTGGACCAGGTGGACCCGGAGGTCCTAGCGGGCCGGGCGGACGGCAGCGAGGCGTTACCACCGTAGTCGCTAGCCCTGCAGTTAGCGGCAGCATGGATATTTCTGTCACGGCGTTGGGTACGGTAACGGCGCGCAATACGGCGATAGTTCGCGTGCAGGTCGCTGGGCGTTTAGAACAAATATTTTTTCAAGAAGGTCAAAGCGTGAAAGCGGGACAAGTATTGGCGCAGATTGATCCGCGCACCTTCCAGTTGCAGCGTGATAGTGCCAAAGCCCAGTACGATAAAGATCTGGCGCAGTTAAACGTCGCCAAACTGGATTTGGCTCGTTACAAAACGCTATTGTCACAAGACTCGATCGCATCCCAACAAGTTGATACGCAAGCCGCGTTGGTCGCACAAAATCAGGCGACTGTGGCGTCCGACGCAGCCGCGATTGCGCAAGCCCAATTACAACTGGGGTACACCAAAGTCACCGCGCCTATCGCTGGCAAAGTCGGTCTGCGTCAAGTCGATGTCGGTAACTTGGTACAGACATCTGATGCGAATGGTCTGGTGGTGATTAATGAAGTCAATCCCATCAGCGTCGTATTTTCGGTTCCACAACAAAGCTTAGCGTCCGTGATTAGAGGCATGAAGGGAACCGACCCCTTGATCGCTGAAGCCTGGAGTGCAGACAACCGCAAAGTACTGGCCTCCGGCAAACTCAAAAGTGTTGACAATCAAATTGATACCACTACCGGCACAATCAAGCTAAAAGCAGAATTTACGAATGACGACGACAGCTTGTTCCCTAACCAATTTGTGAATATCCGTTTAGTCACCAAGAAACTCGACAACGTCACACTCATCCCGTTGACGGCGGTGCAGCAAGGCACCAATGGCCCTTATGTCTATGTCGCTAAACCGGATAACAGCGTCTCTTTGCGTCAGATCGAAACCGGTGCTGCAGATGCCAAATCCGTCACGGTGACTAAAGGTGTTGAAGTGGGTGAATCAGTCGTCGTTGACGGCACAGATCGCTTGACTGACGGTATGAAAGTACAAGTCATGGCGCAACGGGTCGTGCCAACAGCGGCGGCTCCAGGAGGAAAACATCGTGGTGGAAAACGTCCTGAGGGTGGCGGTTCAGTTGACAGTTCGGCGGCAAGTTCGGCAGCAAATGCGCCAGCAAACTCAAGCCCCAGCACCACGCCAAAAGACGGGCAAAAAAGTGAGCAGAAAGGTGAACAGAAAGCTGGCGGTCGTCCACAATGAATATTTCACGCATCTTTATTGAGAGGCCAGTCGCCACTGTGCTGTGCATGGTGGCGGTATTACTGTCCGGCTTGCTGGCCTACCGCCAATTACCTTTAGCAGCGTTACCGCAAGTCGATTATCCGACCATTCAAGTCAGTACTTTGTACCCAGGTGCTAGCCCGGATGTGATCGCCTCCACCATCACTGCGCCGCTTGAGCGCCAGTTTGGGCAGATGCCGGGTCTGACGCAAATGTGGTCAGCCAGCTCCGGTGGCGGCTCCAGCATTACACTGCGATTTGATTTGTCGCTGAGTCTGGATACGACGGAACAAGAAGTTCAGGCAGCAATCAATGCAGCAGCCAGCCTGTTGCCAAAAGACTTGCCACAACCACCGGTCTACAACAAGGTCAACCCGGCAGATGCACCGATTCTGACATTAGCAGTGACGTCCAGCACCTTGCCGCTAACGCAGTTGCAGGATTTGGCCGACACCCGCATGGCACAAAAAATTTCGCAACTTCCGGGTGTTGGTCTGGTGACCTTAAGCGGCGGACAAAAACCTGCCGTTCGCCTGCAAGTCAATCCGCGTGAAGTCACTGCACGTGGTTTGACCCTGGACGATATCCGCACTGCCATTTCGGTACAAAATGTATTTCAGGCAAAGGGAAGTTTTAACGGTGCTGAACGTGCCTCCACACTGGATGCCAATGACCAGTTGAAATCGGCAGAAGAATATCGCAACGTCGTGATTGCGTATAAAAATGGAGCACCCATCCGTATCTCTGATGTTGCTGCTGTGGTAGATGGTGCTGAAAATATTCGTCTGGCAGCATGGGCAAATAAATCCCCAGGCATCATCATCAACGTACAGCGCCAGCCAGGTGCCAACGTCATTCAAACGGTCAACCGGATTCAGGCGCTGCTGCCATCCTTGCGCGCTAGTTTGCCGAGTGCGGTAGAACTGGTCACATTGACTGACCGCACGACCACTATTCGCGCCTCGGTCAACGATGTACAACTAGAATTAATCTTTGCGATCTTGCTAGTGATCGCGGTGATTGCGATTTTCTTGCGCAGCGCACGTGCGACTTTAATTCCTGCTGTCGCCGTGCCACTGTCATTGATCGGTACTTTTGGCGTAATGCATCTGGCGGGATTTTCCGTCAATAACCTGACCTTGATGGCACTCACTATTGCAACAGGCTTTGTGGTCGATGATGCGATTGTGATGGTAGAAAATATCGCACGCTATATTGAAGAAGGTGAGACGCCGATGCAAGCGGCACTCAAAGGATCGAAGCAGATTGGTTTCACGATTATCTCTTTGACGATTTCACTGATTGCAGTCCTGATCCCCTTACTATTTATGGGCGATGTCGTAGGCCGTTTATTCCGTGAATTTGCTATTACCTTAGCAGTGGCAATTTTGATTTCCGCAGTCGTGTCATTGACGTTAACGCCAATGATGTCATCACGCTGGCTGCAGGCACATGATGAAGAAAAAGAGGGACGGATTTCACGCGGAATTGGCAATGCCATCAACTCAGTTATTGCAGGATATGACCGCACTCTGTGCTGGGTATTGGATAGACAAAAATTAGCGCTGCTCGTAGCAGCGACCACCTTGATCGTCACAGTGTTGTTATACATGCTGGTACCAAAAGGGTTTTTCCCCTCCCAGGACACAGGCGTCATACAGGCAACAACCGAAGCCTCACAGTCCATCTCGTTTAGCGCGATGGCAGATCGTCAGCAAGCAATGGCGGCCGCCTTATTGGAAGACCCTGCAGTAGAAAGTCTGTCCTCATTGATTGGTGTGGATGGTACCAATACCACCGTCAACAGCGGTCGCATGCTGATCAATCTCAAGCCCTTAGAAAGCCGGGATCGCGCACCTGCCGTGATCCAACGCTTGCAAGAACTAGCCAAAAAAGTACCTGGAGTTCGCTTGTATTTACAACCGGTGCAGGATTTAAGTATTGAAGACCGTACCACCCGTACTCAATATCAATTTACCGTTGACAGTACGCGCTCTGCCGATCTGGTGACATGGATACCTAAGCTGCTGGATAAGCTCAATACGCTACCGCAGTTACAAGATGTCGCCACGGATTTTCAAAATAACGGCTTACAAGCCTATATCGAAATCAACCGAGATGCCGCATCTCGCCTTGGCATATCAGTCTCGGCTATCGACAACGCTTTATACAACGCCTACGGTCAGCGACTGATATCAACTATCTTCACCCAATCAAATCAATACCGCGTAGTGCTGGGC
This sequence comes from Undibacterium sp., assembly GCA_025352365.1. Lineage (GTDB taxonomy): Bacteria > Pseudomonadota > Gammaproteobacteria > Burkholderiales > Burkholderiaceae_D > Undibacterium. The sequence continues at coordinate 16,031 of JANXTO010000049.1, forward strand.
GTACCTAGTCAATTTCAAGCAGGACCTGATGCGCTGTCGATGTTGTCGCTGACCGGTAATAACGGTGTACAAGTGCCACTGACAGCCATTGCACGCGTAAGCGAGCGCCCTACTCCGCTTGTCTTAAATCATCTGGATCAATTCCCGGCGGCGACGATTTCTTTTAACCTGGCACCTAACGCATCTCTAGGTGAGGCGGTAGACGCAATTGATCAGGCAAAGATTGATGTTGGTTTACCTTTATCGATCAGAACCAATTTCCAAGGGGCGACGTTGGCGTTTCAGGCAGCATTGTCTAACCAGCTCTGGCTTATTCTGGCAGCAGTCGTCACGATGTATATCGTACTCGGTGTACTGTATGAGAGTTTTATCCATCCTGTCACCATTCTCTCAACCTTACCGTCAGCCGGGATTGGTGCTTTGCTGGCATTGCTGGTGAGCGGCAACCAACTGGGCGTGATTGCCATCATTGGGATCGTGCTGTTGATCGGTATCGTGAAAAAGAACGCGATCATGATGATTGACTTTGCACTGGACGCACAACGCAATCAAGGCATGTCGCCTTTGGATGCGATACACCAGGCATGCCTGCTACGCTTCCGGCCAATTTTGATGACGACGCTCGCTGCTTTGTTAGGTGCTTTGCCGTTAATGCTGGGCGGCGGTATGGGATCAGAATTACGTCATCCATTGGGTCTGACCATGGTCGGCGGTTTGATTGTTAGTCAGTTCTTGACCTTGTACACCACACCGGTAATTTATCTTGCCTTTGATCGCTTAGTGCAAAAGCGTAAGCCACCGAAGCAAGACCCTACATCACTGGCATCACCTGCGCCACAGACCCGGCCTATCACTGAGACGCCGACAACACCATGAGCTATCAACGTCTTTTGATTGGTCGTCCGATTGCGATTACCTTGCTAACGCTGGCCTTGGTATTGGCCGGGGGCGTTGCCATGCTCCAGTTGCCGGTGGCACCGTTGCCGCAAGTCGATTTTCCTACCATTACCGTATCAGCCGGTCTGCCGGGGGCTAGTCCAGAAACCATGGCCGCCACCGTTGCGACACCGCTGGAACGGGCTCTTGGCTCCATCGCAGGAGTTACTGAGATGACTTCCTCAAGCTCACTGGGTTCTACCCGCGTCACCTTGCAATTTGATTTGTCGCGCGATATTGATGGAGCGGCAAGGGACGTTCAAGCAGCAATCAATGCATCGGTCGGTACCTTGCCAAGTAGTTTGCCGCGCAACCCGACCTATCGCAAAGTGAATCCGGCTGATCAGCCCATTCTGACTTTATCGCTAACGTCAGATCAACTTGGTCGCGGTGAATTGTATGATGTTGCATCTACCTTGCTGGCACAGCGTATCGCTCAGGTAAAAGGCGTTGGCAATGTCGATATTGGCGGCGGTGCCTCACCTGCTGTGCGAGTGCGCGTCAATTTGCCAGAACTGGGGCGCATGGGTCTTTCACTGGAAGCCGTGCGTACTGCTATTTCTGCGGCAAATGTGGCAACCCCAAAAGGTAGTCTGGATGATGGTGAACATAGCTGGTTTGTAGCGACTAACGACCAATTAAAAAAAGCGGATGACTACAAGAGAATCATCATCCGCTGGCAAAACGGTGCCGCTATTTATTTGGGCGATGTAGCCGAAGTCAAAGACATGCAGCAGGACTTATACAACCTTGGCGTCACCAACGACAAGCCTTCCGTACAGCTGCAAGTCTTCCGCCAGCCTGGCGCCAATATTATCGATACGGTGGAAGCGATCAAGGCGATCTTGCCGATGCTACGTTCTACTGCACCAGCCAATGTTGATATCGATATGCCGCTGGAGCGTACAACGACTATCCGTGCGTCCTTGCATGAAGTCGAAAGATCATTAGCGATCTCTGTTGGACTGGTTGTGCTGGTGGTATTTTTATTTTTACGTAACCCAAGTGCGGTGTTAATCCCTGCGGTAGTCGTACCCGTGTCACTGATCGGTACATTTGCGGTAATGTATTTAATGAATTACAGCCTGGATAATTTGTCCTTGATGGCACTAACGATTGCCACTGGCTTTGTGGTGGATGATGCAGTCGTGGTGCTGGAAAACTGTATGCGTCATATCGAAGAAGGACATTCACCGATCCGCGCCGCAATGCGTGGAGCGCGCGAAGTTGGCTTCACCGTGGTCTCAATGACGATATCACTGGTCGCGGTATTTATCCCGATTCTGGCTATGGGCGGGATTATCGGTCGCTATTTCCGTGAATTTGCAGTGACCCTATCAGCGGCAGTATTAATCTCTATGGTGGTATCGCTGACGACAACACCTGTCATGTGTGCGTATCTGTTACGCAAGCCAAAAAAATTAAGCGAAGAAGAAAAGCAGCAAAAAAACAAAAGTAGATGGCAAAAAATGTCTGCCTGGTTTGCACCGATGGCGGTGTGGCTAGAAAATGGTATGAACAAGCTACAGGCGGGCTATGGTAAGTCCCTGAAATGGGCGCTCAATCATACCAAAACCATGCTGCTACTTTTTTTTATCACCATCTCTGCCAACGTATGGCTATATGTGATCGTACCCAAAGGTTTTTTCCCGCAACAAGATATTGGCATCTTGGTTGGTGGCGCGCAGGCAGATCAGAGTATCTCATTCGCAGCGATGAGCGAAAAACTCAAATCCTTAGTCACCATTGTCAAAGACGACCCCGCTGTTGCAAACGTAATGGCATATACCGGAGGATCCCGCAGTAACGGCGGATTTATGTTTGTTGTGCTGAAACCTTTAAAGGAGCGCGGCGTATCAGCCGACGTAATTCTGAATCGCCTGCGACCAAAATTAGGACGCATCGCTGGTGCTAATTTGTTCCTCCAGGCGGCAAGTGATATCCGTATCGGCGGCCGCCAAAGTGACGCAGCTTATCAATATACCTTGCAATCAGATGATCTCGATCTACTCAGAAAATGGGAGCCGATCATCCGCGCAGCAATGTCACAAATACCCGAACTCACCGACGTGAATACCGATGCACAAGAAAAAGGCATTCAAACCCGTTTGGTCATTGATCGTGACGCATTGGCGCGGTTGGGGCTGAATATGCAGATGGTGGATGCTACTTTGAGCGATGCATTTGGTCAGCGTCAGATTTCCAATATTTATCAAGATCTGAACCAATACACGGTCGTCATGGAAGCCATGCCTGCTTACCTGAAAGGACCTGAAGCCTTGCGCCAGATTACTTTGGTGACAGCGCAAGGGAACATTGTGCCTTTGTCTGCCGTCGCACAATGGAAGGGAGCCAACACTGCATTATCGGTTAACCACCAAGGTGGTTTTGCCGCATCTACTGTTTCATTTAATCTGGCACCAGATGTCTCTTTGAGTCAGGCGACACAGGCAATTGATGTCGCATTAATGAACGCTGGTGTACCCAATACAGTCAGAGCGACTTTTCAGGGGAGTGCAAAAGCCTTCCAAGATTCGCTCAGCAACCAACCGATGTTGATTCTGGCAGCGCTACTGGCGATTTATATCGTGTTGGGTATTTTGTATGAAAATCTGGTGCATCCGATTACGATTTTATCGACCCTGCCCTCTGCTGGTTTAGGTGCTTTACTCGCCTTAATGTTATGCGGTAGCGAGTTCAGTGTGATTGCCTTTATTGGTGTGATCTTGCTGGTCGGTATTGTGAAGAAAAACGCGATCATGATGATTGACTTTGCCATCGTCGCCGAAAAACGCGATGGACTAGATGCCAGAACCGCGATTCATCAGGCCTGTTTATTACGCTTGCGACCGATTTTGATGACCACCGCTGCAGCCATGCTTGGCGCACTTCCGCTGGCACTCGGTAGCGGTGACGGCGCAGAATTACGTCGTCCACTGGGCATTGCTGTCGTTGGTGGTTTGCTAGTCAGCCAATGGCTTACTTTGTACACCACACCTGTCATGTATGTGGTACTCGATTGTCTGCGTCTTAAATTTAAGCGCTGGCGTCATCCAAACTTAGACAATCTCGGTGGCAACCGCAGCAACAATCACGTTGACCATCAAATCGACACCGCTACTGCGCAAACTAATCGCTCTAACCTGATTCCTGGAAAATTGCCATCATGAAAATAAAGGCTACGTCTACATCTCACACGCACTCAGCAATCAAAGTTGGGGCACTCACCATTGCCTTGACAGCCGCGCTGGTAAGCTTGAGCGGCTGCAATATGGCACCAGACTATCGTCGTCCCGACATGGCACTGCCTGCGCAATATAAAGAGAGCTTGCCCGCCAACTGGCAGTTCGCTCAACCATCGGATGATGCGCATAAAGGCAATTGGTGGCAACAATTTAATGACCCATTGCTGGATCAATTAATGACAAGTTTGGAAGCATCAAATCAAAACCTGGCTATCGCGCAAGCACGCTGGCGGCAAGCATCTGCCTTGTCGCAGCAAGCCCGCGCCAGTCTATTCCCAACGATTGGCGTGCAAGCCAGCGCGACCCGTTCAGCGAGTGGAAGCAATAGCGCCAATAGCACAACCGCTGGCGTGAGCAGCTCAGGCTCCAACATTAGCAACAGCACGCAAGTGGGCGGCACCTTAAGCTGGGAGGCCGACATCTGGGGGCGAGTGCGGCAGCAAGCGAATTCTCAAAGTCTGACCGCACAATCGAGTCTCGCGGATTTAGCCAATACTCGGTTGAGCTTGCAGGCGGAATTGGCGATCGATTATTTTTCTCTGCGTGTCGCCTCGGCGCAAGACAATTTACTCAAAGAAAGCGTAGCCGCATATAAAGCATCGCTAGAATTAACCCGCAATCGTTATGCTGCCGGTGTCGCCACAAAGTCAGATGTGTCACAGGCAGAAACCCAATGGCTGTCTACCTCAACCCAGCTCGCCGATAATCAAATCACCCTCGCCCAGCTTGAACACGCCATCGCTGCGTTGCTGGGCAAACCCGCTACCGGTTTTTCGCTGGCGCCGGAAGCTGAGCAAACCGGCGCGCAGATGCTAGCGATACAACTACCGAGTATTCCAGTGGAATTGCCAGCCAGTTTATTGGAGCGTCGTCCTGATATTGCGTCGGCAGAACGACAAGTTGCGGCGGCCAACGCCAGCATTGGCGTTGCTCGGGCAGCCCTGTTTCCAGTATTGAATTTGTCCGCTGATGCCGGGTATCGTGGTAGCAATTTATCTGGCTTGTTTGATGTAGCCCATCAATTCTGGTCACTTGGACCCAGCCTTGCATTAACCGTTTTTGATGCTGGTGCCAAGCAAGCGGCCGTCGATCAGGCCAGAGCAAGCTTTGATCAAGCATCCGCCAATTATCGACAAACTGTTTTGACCGCATTGCAGGGAGTGGAAGATCAGTTAGTCGCATTACGTTTGCTGCAACGTGAAGCAGATTTGCAGAAGCAGGCAGTAGCATCCGCCAACGTCACCTTGAATCTGGTGACCAATCAATATCGCGCAGGTACTGTACCCTACCTGAATGTATTGAGCGCACAGCAAACCCAGCAAAACGCCAGAAGCAGCGAGATCAACATCCGCGGACGCCAATTGAGCGCGACAGTACAGTTACTCAAAGGTGTGGGCGGTGGCTGGCAGGGACTAGATGCTGAAGCGAGCAAAAATAGCGCGGTGGATAAAGTAACTAGCCGATAATCAATGCATCTGTACCGATTCACACTCTTGCCTACTCAATTTGCTACTTTAAGGAAAGAAATAAAGTGACTTCCTCATCAAAAAACACACGGGTGCTAGTTGTAGGTGCAGGAGCAATTGGTAGCTTTTATGGTGCGCTACTCGCAGAGCGAGGCGCAGATGTCTCGGTTGTTTGTCGCTCCGACTTTGACGCAATCAAAGCACATGGATTTGATATCGATAGCCCCTCACTCGGCCAGATGCATTTCACACCTGCGCAAGTCTTGCAACGCACTGTGGACTATCAGGGTGGCTGGCCCGATTACCTGATCCTCAGCGTCAAAGTCGTACATGGCGTGGACAGAGCCGCATTGATTAAAGAGGCCGTAGGTCCAGACACCACCATCGTTCTGATCGAAAACGGGGTAGAAATCGAGGCAGAAATCGCTGCCGCATTCCCCGACAATGAACTAATCAGCGCACTCGCGTACGTCCAGATCAGCCGCGTTGCGCCAGGCAAAGTCAAGCATCATGCCTTGGGCGACTTAACATTCGGCACTTATCCCAGCGGCATCTCATCGCGCTGCAACTTGTTGGCAAGCTTGCTAGAACGTGACGGCATTAAAATGACGCTGACCGACAATGTGGTCAAAGGACGTTGGCATAAATGTGTATGGAATGCGGTGTTTAACCCGATTTCTGTACTCGGCGGCGTACTCGATACGGCTTCTATTCTGGGCCCTGACGAAGGCAAAGCACTAGTTAAAAAAGCCATGCTGGAAGTAATCGAAGTCGCAGCCGCTACCGACAATCCTTTGCCAGTAGCAATGGTTGATCAATTCATAGAACGTACCAAAAATGGCCCTGCCTACAAAACCAGCATGGCATTGGATTTTGAAAACGGTCGTCCGATGGAAGTAGAAGTCATTCTAGGCAATGTCATCCGCGCGGGACGCCGAGAGCAAGTCGCCATGCCAGTATTGGAAACGATTTACGCCTTGATGAAAATGATCGATGCCAGAGACACGGCAAAATAGAATAGTACCCCGTCAACCTCGCCTATTTATGGGGACTTCCAAGACTTATTCGCTAGGACGCTCATAAACATTCGACACTGGCAACGGGGAACTTCTAAATACCCCATACCCGAGCGCATCGCGTCGTTGCAAAGCATCGCAATACCGACGTATTGCTACCTCGAGGTTGCAATTCTGCCTCGCTCTGCATCTCGGTTAAAGGGTTTTTAACAGCTCCCAACGAGCAAACAACACATTCTGAATACTCGCCAACTGCAGGGGGATACAGAACGTGAAAAGTGCGTCAAGTTAGTGAAAGCCACGTGACGCACTAATTGAAAAAATCGTTTGCACAGAGCCATTTGTTGCTAGACAAACTATGGCTGCCGTACACTGGTCGGACTTCCGCTTTCGGCACATAAGAGCCGTTCGCTAATGCTCTACAAAGCGGCTAGAGGAAGATGTTAACCTCGGCAGCACCCATTTCTGCGAGGTCGCGCAAGCCGTGAAAGCGAATAAACCAACGTGTCCAATAGACATAGGCTTCTTCTGTGCGTAAGCTATAATAATTAGCTCGTATGCAACGTTTAAGTTGATCGAGTAATTTGGGTTTTAAAACCGCGTCTGAAGCCTGTACATCTGGAGTGAATTTTTTCATGGTTATTTAGTTTATACAGTATTTTGCTCAAACGACCGTGTCACAAACCTCTTCATGGATTTGATTGGTTGAATTAGGTGGATGGCCTCTGTCCGCCTAATTAAAGTTAGCTAAAGGAGAAGCACAAGTGTCCATCACCATCAACGACTGCCATTTCGAAAATAACGGGACGGGAATCAAGGCGCCCACATCCGCGGACATCCAAATGTCGGGAACAAAATTCGTGAATAACGGAATAGCACTAGATATCTACGTTTCCGCTGCGGACATTCAAACCCTTGGTCTACCTGCTGAAACCCCGCAAGAGTTTATTAAAGAAGTAATTTCTGCCCTGCAGGGAACGAACATCGAATCTGAAAAAATGAAGGTTGTCGAAGAGTCACGCCTTTTTAAATGGATCGGTAACACGGCGTCACTTTCAACCATAGCAACGGCCTTGATGCAGTTTGTTGGCCAGCTTAGCTAACAAGGTGCTCAAGCGGACAGCAAAACGCTACGCGTTTTGTTCCCTCCGCTTCGCTGCGGCTGCCCTCTTAGCTTGGCGTTAATACAAACAACTCCGTGGCTTGCTGTCGAGCAAACTGACTGTCTGCTTTTCAAAAATCCAATGACACTTGTTAGCACTAAACAACCTGTTGATGCGTCCTGTCAACGCATCCGAATTTTTCATTATCTAGGTCACGTCAGACCAAATATTTCATTTTCTTCGTCACTTCACCACGCCCGGTGTGAAGAAGCTGGTAAAAAAGCCTTTGCACCCAGCATTCGGTTTTTCCATCATTGCGTCATCCGACACCAACCCCGCACAGCATTAAATAATCAGCGCTAGACGTAGGCAGCTATGCAAGCAATTTATATTCATCATCGTAATTGAGGTTTAACCATGACTTAAATGAGTATGCATGCAATTCATACATACTCATCCACAGAAATCATTCGCGTTATTCTTCACATCATCCTATGCTGTATCTTCGTTTGATTTTGGGACAATGTTGGCACCAAGTTCAACTCTCACTACTCAAATGGCGCCACCATTTAAGGCAAGTAATTTCTAAACATCTAAGCGTATCCGACCCGTCGATCTAATAACGTCAGGCTGAT
>JANXTO010000054.1 GCA_025352365.1 Undibacterium sp.
CATGTTTAGCAGTCACATGATTGCTAAGCATGTAGGCACCAGTTACCAGGATTTACTTTAATCTGGTGGGCGGCAGAATTTCTGCTGCAAATTTGCTGCACTTGAGTGGGTAAATTCGGGATCATATAGTAGTTAGAATATGGCAATCCATTGATTTTATTGAATATGTTGGTTTTAAGCCCCTCTCGTTTTGGGCTCATAACCCGAAGGTCGTAGGTTCAAATCCTGCCCCCGCAACCAATAAAATCATAGGCTTACAGAATTACTGTAAGCTTTTTTTGCATTTTAAAACGATTTATTGCTGCAATTTTGCTGCACTTCCGTTTGAAATGCCGGTGTCTATACCCTGTTCCCCAACCTGTCATGGTCTAATAAAAACAGGCAGCTCAATAGGTGATAATTCACTAAATTGAGAAGTCACTAAGAAATGAAGAAACCACGCAAGATATTTACCCCGGAATTCAAGCTTGAAGTTGTGAAGGTGGTTTCAGTCATCTGCCACCAAGCTAATTTGTGCGCAAGAACAGATCGAGAGGAATCAGGTTATTCTGCACTCTGATAACGGCAGCCCAATGAAGGGAGCCACCATGTTGGCGACGTTGCAGGCGCTCGGCGTTATTCCATCCTTTGATCGTCCTACCGTCAGCAATGACAACCCGTTCGCCGAAAATTTCTCTAAAGCATTGAAATACTGTCCTGCTTATTCTCGTTATCCATTCAAGAATTTACTGGCGGCCAAGAATTGGGTTACTGCATTCATGCATTGGTATGACAAAGAGCATCGGCACAGCGCCATTGCGTTTGTTACGACAGCCGAACGTCATGTGCCGGACTGGACGTGGAATTATTAGAGCGTCGTGCTGCATTGTATGAGGTGGCAAAAGCAAAGAACCCGACCCGTTGTAGCGGCGCTACCCGCAACTGGATGCGTACCAACATATGCGATTACACGTTAGCTGAATACATGCCCTAGAAAAACTCTCGCCTACATGACCCCGAGTGATAAATTAACCCAAGTGGTGCGATGACCGGTTGAACCTGCCGCTGTCTTTTTTAGGATATCTCGTTCTTCTTTTATCCTTCTTACCTCTACCTTAGGACACGCCATTTCTGCTTCTAGGCCGGCAACATTATCGCTAGATGCCGCCGACTGCTTACCGCTAGTCTGCCGCGGCCACAAATAAAGGCTCTTATCAGATACGTACAACTGTTGCGCAACATCGACCGCTTTATGGCCGCGTTCCGTTATTTGTTTAATCGCTTCCGCTTTAAATTCTTCCATAAATCGACTTTTTCTCGTGATGTATTTCCTTCTCAGTTTTTGACTTTATTAAAAGTCTACTGAATTTGCGGAAGTCCAAAGCTCATTGCGTCACCGCTGCTATCACTTGTCGGTTCAAATAAATGTAGTTCGTTTGCTTACCGTTATTGGAGCCACCTATTTGTTGTATCGTGATTAGTTGTCCTGCTGGGCTATAAATTTGTAGTTAGCTCGTGCCATCAACGTGATTAACTCTGATGCGATGAACCCGTGTGTCATACACATAATCTGCTTTGCTCAAGGCGCTGGTCATACGGTTGCCTTAGTCAAAAACGTATAGCAGCTGATTGCCTCGTTGTGTGAATTTGCCTTGGCTGTCGTAGTCGCAGCTGTAGTTAAAATATGGATGTTGCTATAGATGCAATTAAGCTGGTTTTTTGTGGCGTCGTAGCTATGGAGGTTGATGCAGCAGCCAACGGTGATATGAGCAGCTTATCCAAGGTATCGTAGCTCATGCTGCGCATGGTGAATATTCGTTTAACCCATGACGAAAACGTATACTCCCTATTTTTTTATTCTTAAATGGCTTGGGATCCATATTTTATATAGATATATTTAATATGCTCATTAGGAGTATATTATTTCTCTATAGTCTTCAGTCTTACCAAGATCGGCTTTTACGTTTATCACACCCATCGCATTATTGTTCTAATGCTTTAAAGGTTTGAGATGTTGGACTTCGCTTCTAGATGCGCCAACCTAGGCTCATCTGCACTACGCTTACTGGAAATTGTGTCTGCCAACATGCCACGAAAACAACAAAATATTTGCGGATGAGTCTGACAGGACAGATAGCACACATATCGAATCAGCCTGAGGCAATCCATCGCTGCGTTTTATAACTCAATAGAGGAAATGTCAGGCTTGAATTTCATTAATTGACCATTTCATAACAAACAGGAATACTGTTCTCGGTTAGATATCAAAAATCTACAGATCTCCGGAGATAATAATGTTGCATAGTATTGAAGATAGAGTTCGCGCATGCGAGCAAGAAAATGTTCGTTTGCGCAAGCAGATTGCCCGTCAAAACATGTTTTGGGTGAGCGTGTTGTTGCTTGTTGCTGGCGGCGGCGCATTTGCCGGCTCCAGTCTGAAAAATGCGATTTTCGATAGTATCAAAGCGAAAGAAGTCGTTGTCGTAGATAACAAAGGTGTTGTCCGTGCCCGTATGGGTGGCGATTTGCCCAACGCAGTGATGGCGGGCGGACATGTTGCTAACAGGGGATCGAAGGCGGCAGGTTTTATTATTTATGACGAGGAAGGTATTGAGCGAGGCGGCTATGCCACCTTGGACAATGGCAGCAACGCCATGTTGACACTCGACTCAAAACATAAAATGGCTGCCATTCTGGTTGCTGGCCCATCTATAAACCAGGCAAGTGCTCTGACATTGATTACGCAAGCTAGTGCCATTGAACTCAGGTCAGATACGGACGGATCCCGTCTGACAGTGACTGATCCGAAGGTGGGTATAACGTTGCAACAACCAAACATCGCCGCACTTTCTACAACTACCTGCACAGACTACAAGGAGCTAGCAACAAAATACCCTGGCGAGAAATATTGTCAGAAGAGGTTTGCGGATTCGACTTGTAATGCCTGCTTTAAAACCGAGTAAACAGTAAGTCTGCATCAGTGTGACTAAAGACCATCTCCAAGAAACGAATCGTCGGGCATAACGTATGTTCTAAAGTAAGCAATCAAATGACCAGCCCTGCGTGTAAACAATTACTGGGAGCGCCTTTGGTGCGTCTGATGGAAATCTCAGTTTAATCCAAGAAAGTCAGAATTTTTGCTGCACTTAAGCACATAAATTTCAGTATAATCTGATCAACGCAGAATATGACAATTCATTGATTTTATTGAGTATTTTTTGTTTTAAGCGCTTATAGTTTTTGGATTACAACCCTAAGAGTATGGGTTCAAATCCAGGCCTCGCAACTAAACATGTCCCGTCCTCGGTTATTCAGACTCAAGGACTTTCTTTGTTTTCTGTCTATTCCCTTTCCTTGGGGTCCATAAGCTCCTCGGGACGAGCAACTTAGCTTTCTCAGCCACACTATCGTATCGTATCGTGCGGCATCCCGCATTATAGTAAAAATGAGGGGAATGCTAGACTGCGTTGTCCCTATAATTATTTGATCGTTTTCTGGAAATACCTCCCATGACAAATCCTAGCCTATTCAATACCCTACCTTTGTCAGCACCATTGCTGGCCAATCTGGAAAGTCTCGGTTACTTAGAGATGACGCCGATTCAGGCAGCGAGCTTGCCCTTGATTCTGGAGCAACGTGACGTGATTGCGCAGGCAAAAACGGGGAGCGGTAAAACAGCGGCGTTTAGTCTGGGCATCCTCGCCAAGCTCAATCCACTCTATTTTGCGGTGCAGGGTCTGGTGATCTGCCCGACGCGTGAACTGGCGGATCAGGTATCGAATGAATTACGTCGCCTGGCGCGCTCAGTAGAAAATATCAAAGTCTTGACCTTGTGCGGTGGTGCGCCGATGCGCCCGCAAATCGCCTCGCTGGAGCATGGCGCGCATATCGTAGTGGGAACGCCAGGGCGGATTTTGGACCACATCGGTCGCGGCAGCATTAATTTAAATACCGTACAGACGCTAGTGCTGGATGAAGCAGATCGCATGGTCGATATGGGGTTTTATGAGGATATCTACGGCATTGTCGCGGCGTGTTCACCACGCCGTCAGACGCTATTATTTTCTGCTACTTACCCTGACGACATCCGCAAAGCCAGTGCGCAATTTTTGCGCGATCCGGCAGAAATCAAAGTGGAATCGCAACACACTGGCAGCCATATTGAACAACTGTTTTATCTGGTCACGCCAGAAGAACGCAATGCGGCGGTAGCGCGCTTGTTATCGCATTACAAGCCGGTGTCGACAATCGCTTTTTGTAATACCAAAATCCATTGCCGCGAACTGGCAGATGAGTTGCAAGCGCAAGGCATCAATGCGCTGGCGCTTTACGGCGACCTGGAGCAGCGCGAGCGCGATGAAATCCTGGTTCGTTTTGCTAATCAGAGTTGTTCAGTGCTGGTCGCCACCGACGTTGCTGCGCGAGGTCTGGATATTCAGACTCTGGGCGCAGTCATCAATGTTGATGTCTCCAAAGATACTGAAGTCCATATTCATCGCATAGGACGTACAGGTCGTGCTGGCGAAAAAGGTTTAGCGCTCAGCCTGGCAACGCCAAGCGAGAAAAAATGGGTCAAGCTCATTGAAGAATACCAAGGTCAATCAGTGCAATGGCATGAACTGGCTGAACTGGACGCGACCTCCGACACTACCCTGCAAGCACCGATGGTCAGTATCTGCATCATGGGCGGCAAAAAAGACAAACTGCGTCCCGGTGATTTGCTTGGTGCCCTGACCGGCGATGTGGGCTTGAGCAAAGAGCAAGTAGGCAAGATCAATGTGTTTGAATTTATGACTTATGTGGCGCTGGATCGACAGATCGCTGAACAGGCTCTGGATAAATTAAGTCGTTGTAATATCAAAGGGCGTCAATTCAGGATGCGGGCAATTTACTAATGCGAGCGTGACACCAGCATAGCCATCGATGCGAAGGCTATATCTAAAGAACACTATTTTGTGTTCTTTTTTTATATTCAAATATCATCCATGAAATATACTCCCCCATTTTTTTATAGAAATAGCCTTATTGTCCAATTAATATATGGACACCTTAAATATACACATGTCAGTATATTCATTACTCCGTTTTCAAGCGTCATCTACATTGTTCAATAACGCAACAGCAACGTCAGCGGCATATCAGCAGCACATCAGCAGAACCCCTCACTTTTCTGCAAGAACCTCAATTTAATTATAAAAAGTATATTTCTATCCTTCATATGAAGGATGTTAATTCATTCAAATTCAATCATTATTTAGATGTCGAATTGAATAGAAATTTTAATAATTAATAAAGTTCGAAAAGTCATCTCTATTCAGTCGTCAGCACCGGTTTCTTGCCAGCGGCCACCACTGCTCACGAT
>JANXTO010000092.1 GCA_025352365.1 Undibacterium sp.
CAACCCAATCGAGTACGCAAGAATGACCGAAGATGCACAATTCCTGATCGCCCGCCTGCTCGCGCATCAAACCCTGCGCCGTGAAGACAAGCTCGTCAAGCGCGCCCTCTCAGACGAATTATTTCGCGCCGATGTGGATGCCCGGTTAAAAGCCTGCGGCATGAAGTTTATCGACAACGTCTACGCCGATCACGTTACGCTGGCACTCACCCGTGATAGCGAATCCAAAGTATTCGGCACCAGAGAAACCTGGCAGAACAATAATTTTAGCCTAGCACGTGATGGCGTTGCGCTGCTAGTTGTCTTATGGTCGCTGATTATTTTGCCTAAGCGTGAACGGCAAGAAGCACACCAACTCGCCGAAGAAAATCAAAACGATATGTTCGGCAAAGATAAGCCTATGCCACGCGCAGAAGATACCTCCATCGGTATTTCTTACCGTGCACTACTGGCTGATTTTGGCGAGAAGCTCGGTAAAAAAACCCGCATGGATATGAATCTCGGCCAGCTTGTACGTTATGGTTTTGTGGAGCGGAAAGCCGACCTGATTGTCGAAGGTCCGTTGCTCGATCTGATGATGGATACCGACACGTTAAAAGACCGCATCATCAATGGTGCGCTGTCGGATATCTTCAAAATTCCAGTACGCACACCTGCGCTAATTGAACCCACGGCGCCAATCAGTGCAGCTAACGGCATAGACCTTGACGAACCGGTCATCGATAACAATACCTCCGTAGAAGAATAAGCCACATGTTCCATATCAAATCACTAGAACTGGTCCATTGGGACTACTGGCAACGTATCAAGAATATCCCGCTCGACGCTAAAATCATCACGATTGCAGGACAAAACGGTTCGGGTAAAACCACACTGCTGGATGCGCTGCGCACCCTGTTCGGGCTCGAATGTTCAATGGGGCGCTCGTACAAACATTACGCCCGTCACTCTGGCCAGCAAACTGCCTGGATACGCGCGGTAGTGGATAACAGCGCGGTGGGACCGCAGATTTCTAATCGCCCTTTCCGTATGTCCGGCCTGTACGAGGATGAGGTTACGCTGTTTTGCCAGATCCAAAAAAATGGCGGCGACTGGAAGCGTCAATACCTGATGCGCAGCGGCAAAGTCGAGATCGAAGATATTCAGGAAGCCAATGATTGGCTGGGCGTAGAAAGCTACAGGAAACGCCTGTCCCATGCGGGCTTATCGACCGCCATGGGCAAAGTTCTCGCGCTGGAACAAGGCGAGACAGACAAACTCTGTGAGTACGCACCACGTCAATTGCTGGATTTGGTTTTTCAGGTATTTGGTGACAAAGAAGTACTGGACGCCTACGACGATGCCAAGCGCCATCAGCGAGATACCGAGACCGAATTACAGCGCTTTGAGACCGAACTCGAAGGCGCAAAAACCAATCTGGAAGGTCTGCGTCTGCGCGTAGCCAATTATCACCAGTGGGAGAGTCTGAATAAAGAAAAGCGTGATTTGCAGGAAGAGATTTTACCAACGCTGCAATATCACGAGGCCTTGCAACAGGCGTCTGCTACCAGTCAAAGTCTGCGCAATGGAAAACGTCTATTAAAAACGCAAGAAGACGGTTTGTCAGAGCGCCGTGGCAACCTGGCAATGCAAGCACAAAGTCGCTCCGAAGCGCAGCAACACGAGGCGGCATTAGAAGCAGAAGAGTCACAGCTACGCGAAAAACTACAACACATCAACGCTAAGCTGAAGCCGCAAGAAAGTCTGCTTGAGCAAAAAGCGCGCTTGCAAAAACTTGCGGCAGAGGCAGATGCCGACGTCGCTAACGTTGCGGACGATTTAGAGAAAAAAGAAGCCGAACTATCACGCAATAAACAAGAGCGCGACACGCTGTCCAACCGCATCGCAGCCGAGCTGGAAACCATCGCGGCCTTGCAAGGCAAAGCGACTCTGCCAGATCCTGAGAACGTGCGCAATATGCGCCGTGCTTTGAACGATGCAGGCATTTCACACAGTATGCTGCCGGAGATCGTCGAAGTGACCGATCCCAAATGGCAAGGCGCGGTCGAAGGTGTCTTACGCGGTTACACCTCAGTCATTTTGCTGGATAAAGCCAGTGATGCCAGCGCAGCCTATCGGGTCGGTGAGAAGCAACGCTATGGCCACTTCATCGTGCCAGAGCGTATCCACGCACCGGTGGTCAAAGATAAAAGTCTGCTATCGGTAGTTAACTTCACCGCCGCTGCCCCTGCCTGGTTGATAGAGCAATTGCAACGTATTGAAATGGTCGACTCTGTTGAGGTCGGCCTCAGTTTTAATAAATCACAGTCCGACTCAAAATCCAAGTCACGAGAATGGATCACGCCCGACGCCTATCACGGCGAACGTCGTGGTGGTCGTTCGCTCTTTGTTGAAGCCTCACGCTACCGTTTTGGTAGTGCCGGCCGCACGCAAAGGCTAGAGGCATTGCAACGTTCTTTACCACGTCTGCAATCGCAAGAAGATCAGCTCACGATCACCATCAGCAAACTTGCTGGTGAAATCAGCGCCTTTAAAGCGCGTCTGGCCGGGGTCGATGCTGCAAAAGAACTGAGCGCCCGTCATGCTGAATTTGAAGAGGCTAGCCATCACATACAACCTCTCAGACAGCAAAGAATAGAAGTCGGTAGCCGCCTCGGTGAGATTTCACCTTTGCTTAAATCAGCGACCGAACAACGTACCGTCGCCCATCTGAAATGGGAACAGGCTAAAGCCGCGATTGCCGACGCAGAATCCCAATTACGTAGTGCAGAAAAACGCTTGGCAGATGAACGACAAGGCCATTTTGAAACGCTCACCAGCATGCGCCAGACTTGGCATCAATTGCCCCTCAACTGGAAGCGCGCTAAGCACAGACAACAGCTAGTCGCAGAGCATGAAAATGTCCACCAGATTGAATTACGCTTGCGTAGTCTGAGCAATAATCTGGCGCGTGCAGACTGGGAGATTGACTCCACAGTAGTGGATCAGTTTGTCCGGCTCAACGCATTGCTGCAAGGTCGCCAGGCAGAAACGGATGAGCGTCGCTACCAGAATAACCGCGCCTCAGAAGCCACCGTTAATGCCCGTGCCGCCTACATGGATAGGTTGCGGTTTACGATTAAAACTTATAGCAAGAACATCAAACAGTTAGGTGAGCTCGCAGGGATCGAAGTCCATACCGATCCGGTCAAATTGGAGAATGACGACATCCAGTTATCTCAAGCTGGCCTGCATGTAAGATTTAAGTTCGACGGCAAAGGCCCGATCGGTATGAATGACGGCGAAGCGTCTGGTGGTCAGCAAGTGATGAAATCGCTGATCCTGCTCATCGGTTTGCTGAAATCAGAAGATGGTTCCGGCGGCTTTGTTTTCATCGATGAGCCGTTTGCCCATCTGGACATCCGCAATATTCAGTTAGTCGGTGAATTCTTGAAAAACACCGATGCACAGTATCTGATGACCACCCCGCTGACACACAACACCGACGTCTACGACCCATCAGAATTGACACTGATCACCAGCAAAAAGAAAAAAGATACCGAGTGGGCACAACCGATTTTTGTATTGCAGCGCCGGGTAGAAAAATTGAAGGATGTCAGGGCTTAAAAATCAACCAGCAACAGGATGGATACTGGCAAAACTGGCTTCATTAACAAATTACTCCCTACCTGTATATTTTAATAGCCCAATCAAAGTCTGGGCAACTGGCTTATTTTAAGAAAAAAATAGGGGAGTATATTAAACCCAGAGTCTCTAATAGACCGTTAGATTTCTTTCAAGATGCTTAAAAAAGCGATATTTTGATCGACTACAACAAATTAATCTGCCGCAATCGTAATCTGGTTGCGGCCACTTTCCTTCGCACGATACAAAGCCATGTCGCTACGGGACAGCGAGGCATCTGGGCTGGTGTCACTGGCAGACATCATGGCAATGCCAATGCTAACAGTAACGGGAATTATTTGATTGTTGGCGTTGACCGGAGTGTCATGCAACTGTTTTTGGACGCGTTGGGCAAACACATTCGCATCTAAGATGCTAGTGCCGGATAAGACGACGGCAAATTCCTCACCACCAACTCTGCCTGCGGAATCGCTCTTACGTAGTTCGTCACGCAAAATATGAGCGAAATGTTTTAATACCAGGTCACCGACGGCGTGGCCATGCTTGTCATTAATATTTTTAAAATAATCAAGGTCACACATCAGTACTGCGGATGGCTTACCAACATCGCGCTGGACACGTGCCAGCTCTTCTGCCATGCGTCCCATAAAATAACGACGGTTGGGTATTTGAGTTAAAAAATCGATAGTGGCGAGTGCTTGCAAGTCAATTTCTAGCCGTTTGCGTTCGGTGACATCGGTAATAAAACCGTGCCATAAGGTGCCCCCGTCAGGCAAGCGGCGTGGTCGAGCCTCCATCTGACGCCACTGCAAACCTTGTTGCGGCAGATTAACGCGAAACTCCAAGTGCAACTGATGCAGGTCTTTGGCAGATGCATTGATCGCAGCACGATAAGCGGCAACATCGTCTGGATGGATTAGTTGATGGACTAGCGCAACTGCATCCGTGATTTGCGCTGGCGACAACTCAAAAATATCTTTGATGCCTTCGCTGACATAAGAAAAATGTTCTGTGCCAGTAGGTAGTTGTTGATATTGATAGGCCAATCCGGGTACTTCGTTAGTCAGATTGGTGACCAGATCAACGCTGTGTTGCAGGCGGTCTGACAGCAGGTGCATTGCTGTGATATCGGTAGTAGTACCTATCATGCGTAATGGCGTACCATCGGCATCACGAACCACAATTTTACCGCGGCTAGAAACCCAAATATAGCTGCCGTTTTTACAGCGTACGCGATGTTCTACTGCATAGCTATCGGTCTTACCTTCAAAATGAGCACGGATCGTTGCTTGTACATAAGCCAGGTCATCAGGGTGAACGCGGGTGTAGCTGTCTTCAATCCGGTTGGATATTTCTGACTCGGCATAGCCTAATAACGCTTTCCAGCCTGACGAATAATGAATTTCTCCTGTTTGAATATGGCGATCCCAGATGCCAGTTGCACTGCCTTCAATCGCTAATGCCATACGGCTCATATTGGCTTCACTCTGTCGCATTGACTCGTTGGCTGCGGTCACTTTGCGCTGGTCATGATGTCGTTCTATGCTAATGGCAACTAAACTACTAAGCTCAGAGACCAAGCGATGATGAGCTACAGAAATTCTGCCACTATTATTTGCAAACAAAGTAACCATCCCTATCAAGATACCCGATGCGTTAACAACAGGTAAAACTGCAGAGGCAAACAACGCGTGTTGCGCGGCCAACACTTGTAAGTTATTCCAGAACAAGCTGGTGTATGTACATGGATCATCAGCTTGAGTTGCAATATTAAGCACACTATCCATATCGTAGCGACATCCTGCCAGGTCCATACTAGCCGTCATTTTGCCGATCGCAGCAGCGCAAGCTGGCGACAGCGAGGGTGCAACCACTATCCCCAGCTGATGATCCTCTGACAGCACCAAAACCGTGGCAATCAATCCTGAACATTGTTCTTCAATACCATGTGTAATCAGACTAAGCGTCTGAGCCAGCGGTGCATTTTTTGCAATGTCTGCCAAACAGACTTGATACAGTGACAACGCATGTTGATTACCATCGTCAATCTGATCTGCGTTAGAACCGGCATTATTGTTTGGCTGACTGTGGTTCATGAATGTTTAGTATTGGAAGTATTCAATCGCTATGGGGTAGGTACTGGATAGGTAGATAAATGACTAGCTCAATAGCTCACTAATTACGGTCACTGATTGCCTGAGATTGATCATATACCAAAGCATGAATTAAGCGATGGAACAACAAATTTCCATGATTTAACTAGGGCGTGTTGACATATAAAAAGCTGTTAGCTTTTCCCGAAGTGTGTTTACATTCTGGATTTTAAAGAATGAAACGATGCTGCGACTGATGTTAAGAGATGATCAATGGGAACGTATTGCGCCCTTATTGCGTGGAAAA
>JANXTO010000106.1 GCA_025352365.1 Undibacterium sp.
GCTGGCGCTGCCTGTGCCTGAGCAGGCGGTAATGCATGATTGGTGGTTGATTTTGGTAGCGAGCACTTTTGGTAAAGTGGCGCATATCAACGATCCGACGATCTTCTATCGCCAACACGAAAACAATCAAGTTGGAGAGAAAAAGAGAAGATATCGAGATTTACTATTTTCTCCAAGGGTAAAGTATGCCCTTGCCAAAAACAGTCTTAACAACGCAGCGAAGCAAGCCGAAAGTTTCAAATACCGCTTTAGTTCAATACCAAAACATAGTGTTGATGCGATTGATTTTTTGGTTGAGTTTGGTGCTATGTCAAAGCTAAAACGATTAGCTGGGCTTAAAACAAAAAAAATTGAAAAACGAACTTTTTTCGGTACTGTCATTTTGTATTTATTGGCACTGACAATGCCGACTATAAAACAAACTAAGTAATTATTCAGAGCGTCAAATTTTGTTCGCCTAATTGTTAGTAGGCTCTAGGCAGGCGGTCAGTGCATCTTGCCAAGCAGGTGGCTGTATACCGAATTTATCTCTTAACTTATTACTTGATAAAATAGAATTAACCGGGCGTTTGGCTGGTGTTGGATAGTCTGTTGAAGGTATACCCAATACAACCGGAGCATTTTTTTTCAGCAATCTCTTAGCATCTGCTTGTCGCATGATCTCTTGAGCAAAACCACACCAGTTTGTATTGCCACCTGAAGTAAAATTATATGTCCCTCCATGCTCCTTCCACCAATCCTGAGACCTGCCGGCAATTTGCCATTGACTGACAATATCCGTAGTCGCTTGAGCAATCCAGCCAGCCCAAGTCGGCGCACCCCATTGATCGTTGACGATTTTTAATTCTTCGCGTTCATTTGCTAAACGCAACATCGTTAGTAAGAAATTTTTACCGAACGTGGAGTAGACCCAGCTGGTACGCAAAATCAAATGGTTACAATTGCTGGCAATGATTGCTTGTTCGCCAGCAAGTTTAGTCGCTCCATAAACATTGATCGGCGCTGTCTGATCTTCTTCTATGTATGCGATCAAGCTGTTGTCTTTGGCGCGCTTGCTTCCATCAAACACATAATCAGTCGAGTAGTGAATCAGTGCTCCACCTAATTTTTTGACTTCCTCTGCCATGATGCCTGGAATATCACCATTAATCGTCTGCGCCAGATCAGCTTGAGTTTCTGCCGTATCCACCGCTGTGTAGGCAGCAGGATTAATGATTAAATCAGGTTTGATATCTCGTATCAGCTGACGAACTTGATCTGGATTACTTAAATCCATTTGAGCCCGTTGTGGCGCAATGATTTCACTGTGATCTAAGCGCTGCAAGGTACTTAGTAAAGCGTTTCCAACCTGGCCAGTGCTACCTGTCAGTAAAATTCTCATGCAAATACCTCTGCATCTACGAGTAGCTTACCTATTTGATCTTTGGCAGACATCACTGGTTCGTCCTCTAATGGCCATTGAATACCAATTGCAGGATCATTCCATTGCAAACAGCGTTCATGCTCTGGTGCCCAATAATCGGTTGTTTTATAGAGGAACTCTGCTTTATCGCTGGTAACGACAA
Organism: Undibacterium sp.; assembly: GCA_025352365.1. Classification (GTDB taxonomy): domain Bacteria; phylum Pseudomonadota; class Gammaproteobacteria; order Burkholderiales; family Burkholderiaceae_D; genus Undibacterium. The sequence continues at coordinate 1,566 of JANXTO010000106.1, forward strand.
AACCATGAGCAAAGCCTGGCGGTATCCATAACTGGCGCTGATTCGCGGCTGATAATGTCACGCCAGTCCATTGCCCAAAGCGTGGTGAGCTTTTACGTAAATCAACAGCAACATCAAATACTTCACCAGAGATCACCCTTACTAATTTACCTTGAGCTTGCTGGATCTGATAATGCATGCCGCGCAATACGTTTTTTGCCGACATAGAGTGATTGTCTTGTACGAAATTTGTTTCTATACCAGTGAGTTCTGCAAATTTTTTGGCGTTAAAGCTCTCGTAAAAGAAACCACGGTCATCACCAAATACACGCGGCTCAATGATCATTACTTCAGGCAAATTAGTTGGGGTGACTTTCATAATCTCTTCTTAATTTTTTAGGGTTTAGTACGCTTTATTATTAAGTAATTGCAAAAGGTAGCGGCCATATTCATTCTTTTTGAGTGGCTGCGCTAACCTCTCTAATTGAGCATCGTCAATATATCCGCGACGGTAAGCAATTTCTTCCGGACAGGCGACTTTGAGACCCTGACGTTTTTCTATGGTGGCGATAAATTGACCCGCCTCTAAAAGAGACTCATGCGTACCTGTATCTAGCCATGCCATACCTCGCCCCATTAGCTCTACCTTAAGTTGTGCCCGCTTCAGGTAGACGTTATTGACATCGGTGATTTCTAATTCGCCGCGGTGCGACGGTTGTATATTGGCTGCGATGTCCACGACTTGATTGTCATAAAAATATAGCCCGGTGACGGCATAGTTAGACTTCGGTTTGAGCGGTTTTTCTTCTATGCTAATCGCTTGCCGATGCTGATCAAAATCGATTACACCATAGCGCTCGGGGTCATGTACGTGATAGGCAAATACAGTCGCACCATGTTGATTGCTATCGGCTTGTTTTAGCTGAGTTTCAAAATCATGGCCATAATAAATATTGTCACCAAGGATGAGGGCAGAGGGTGAGTTGCCGACAAATTCTTTGCCAATAATGAAGGCTTGCGCCAATCCGTCAGGACTAGGTTGGATAGCATATTGCAGACTGATGCCCCATTGGGATCCGTCTCCTAATAATTCCTGGAAGCGCGGCGTATCCTGCGGTGTAGAGATAATCAAGATATCACTGATACCCGCCAGCATGAGCGTGGTCAGCGGGTAGTAGATCATCGGTTTGTCGTACACCGGCAATAATTGCTTGGAGACCGCCTGGGTTACCGGGTAAAGTCTGGTTCCAGAGCCGCCCGCCAAAATGATGCCTTTACGTTTGCTCAAACTTGGATTCACGCGACCACCTCTGCACCATTTTTGTATTGCAAATCAACCCATTTTAAATACTCACCTGACTGTACCTGGTTGACCCACTCGTCATTGGCTAAATACCATTCCACCGTTTTACGTAAACCTGTTTCAAAGGTTTCTGCTGGCTTCCAGCCTAGCTCTTTTTCTATCTTGCGGGCATCGATCGCGTAACGACGATCATGGCCAGGTCTATCTTTGACGTGTTTGATCTGGTCGCGATAACTACCAGTGGCTTTGGGTTGCAGTTGATCCAGCAAACCGCACAAAGTGTGAACGACGCTTAAATTGCTTTGCTCGTTCCAGCCACCGACGTTATAGGTTTCTCCAAGTCGACCATCGGCCAATACGCGACGGATAGCCGCGCAATGGTCGGTAACATAGAGCCAGTCACGCACTTGCTGGCCATCTCCATACACAGGCAGGTCTTTACCAGCACGGGCATTGGTAATAATTAACGGGATTAGCTTCTCTGGGAAGTGATAAGCGCCGTAGTTGTTGGAGCAATTGGTAGTTAGCGTAGGCAAACCGTAAGTGTGATGATAAGCACGCACTAAATGGTCTGATGCTGCTTTAGATGCTGAGTAAGGGCTATTGGGTGCGTAGGCCGTCGTTTCAGAAAACGGCGGATCTTCTGCGCTTAAAGTGCCATAGACCTCATC
>JANXTO010000156.1 GCA_025352365.1 Undibacterium sp.
GCCACAGACGACAAAAAGGGCAAAAAATCTGCCTGGTATGTGCTGCATGACGATGACCTTCCAGCCGGAAGTTTCGGAAATTGGAAAACTGATTTGTCTCAGACTTGGTGCAGCAAGTCTACGAACGCACTTACGCCAGAGGAACAGGCGCAGCACAAAGAGCGGATCCAGAAAGCCAGGGCGCAAGCGGACGCTGAAAAGTTGGCGCTACAGTCAGCGACTGCCAAGGTGTGCGCTCAAGTGTGGAAAAAAGCCAAGGAAGCCACAAGCGATAACCCTTATTGCCAGAGCAAGGGGATCAAACCCTACGGTCTTAAAGAATTTCACGACACCAGAACTGTAGTGGTCAAGTATTTTCGGACACCAAGATAGGTTTTTTTACTTTCGTGACTTTCTCTGTTTGTTGTTGCTCATAAACGATGGGAGGCAGATTACCTAGTTTCGAATGCAAGCGGACGCAGTTGTAAAAAGCCACGATATAGTCTGCGATATCATTCGTGGCCTCGGCGTGGTTGGCATAGTCCTTACGCCATACACGTTCCATTTTCAGATTCAAAAAGAAACGCTCCATTACCGCATTATCCCAACAATTTCCCTTACGGCTCATGCTGCAACGTAGGCCATGTTTCGCTAGCAGGTTTTGATAGGCTTCACTAGCATATTGGCTACCCCGATCTGAATGAACCATCATGCCCCTAGCAGGTTTGCGTTGCGCTATCGCCATTTGCAAGGCGGCACAAACCAGTTCAGCGGGCATGCCCGGTGCCATTGCCCAGCCAATGACTTTGCGTGAATACAAGTCCAGCACTACTGCCAGATAGAGCCAGCCTCTGCGGGTACGGATATAGGTAATATCCGCTACCCAGGCAGTATTTGGCTCAGCGGGTTCAAATTGTCGGTTCAGAATATTCTCTGCAACAGGTAAATCATGCTTGCTGTCGGTCGTGTGGATAAATTTCCGCCTCCATATCGGCTTGATATTATGTTGATTCATCAAGCTGCGCACACGGTAACGCCCTATCTGCACACCTTGGTGCTGTAAATAAGCTTGTAGCCGTCGGCTGCCATAGGTGCTGCCGCTGGCAGTAAAACTGGCTTGCAAATGCACGCTGATGGCGCAGATCGTTGCTGGACGTTTCTGCCGTTGTTGCGCTGCATAGAATCCTGAACGGGAAACTGCCAATACGCGACATGCCTGCCGCGCTGGTATGGCCTCCTTTTGCAACTGTTGAACCAGCTGATAGCTCATTTCAGTTCCCGGGCAAAGAAGGCTGAGGCTTTTTTTAAGATGTCCACATCCATGCGGAGTTGCCGATTCTGTGTTTCCAATTCGCGGATACGTAGTTGATCCGCTGTCAGTGGATTGCCAATCCCTGGCAGCCCGCCTTGCTCAGCCTGCACTTGGGTGAGCCAGCGACGTACTGCAGTCTCGCCTAACTTCATATCTTTACAGATTTGCGATACGCTCAAGCCTTGATCATGAATCATGCGAACTACTTGTAGCTTAAAATTGGCGTCAAATATTCTTCTTTGCTTTGTCATTCTTTTTCCTCGATCGATGAATTGTCCACCTATCTTGGTGTCCGTTTTTATTAGACCACTACAAACCTTGCTTGTGCCAGTCAGAGATGGGAGCAAAATCACCAGCCTGCAATTTATTGACGCAGAGGGCGACAAGAAGTTTAAGAGCGGCGGACGCATTGATGGCTGCTACTTTGCCATAGGTAATACGCCTGGTGACACGCCATTTGACAAACTCTTGGTATGCGAGGGATTTGCAACCGGTGCCAGTCTCTATCATGCCACTGGCTATCCGGTGGCCGTGGCTTTTAATGCCGGAAATCTCGTGGCGGTGGCAAAGGCATTACGTAAAAGATTACCAGATATTAGCCTGGTTCTATGCGCTGATAATGATCGTTTTAAAGATACGGGCAACACTGGCGTGATTGGTGCAACTAAAGCAGCACAGGCGGTATCTGGCTTGCTGGCGGTGCCTCAATTCCAAAGCGATGACGGAGAGCCGACGGACTTCAACGACCTTCATCAGCTCGAAGGCACGGCGGTAGTCAAGGTGGCGATTGATAACGCCTTAGCACCTGGGACGGATGCCGAGGATGCCGTGACAGCTTCACCAGTGGCGCAGGTCGACGTAAATTTTGATGAGGTAGTTGCACGGCTAGCGACAATGCGGCCAATTGAATATGACCGGGTGCGCACGATAGAAGCAAAACTCTTGGGAGTGCGACCCGCTACACTTGACGGCGTAGTTAAAGCAGCCAGGCAGCAAGAGAACGAGATCAATGACAGTCCATTTGCAGAGATGGATCCATGGCCTGACATAATCAACCCCGCTGAGCTATTGAACGACCTCACCACAACCATACAGCGCTTTATCGTGTGCACCCCTGAGACCGCTCACGCCTCTGCATTGTGGATTGCCTTCACCTGGTTTATCGATGTGGTGCAAGTTGCGCCGCTGGCAGTTATTACGGCGCCAGAGAAGAGATGCGGCAAGTCTCAATTATTATTTTTAATGATGAAGACGACACGCCGACCACTACCGGCCAGTAACATCACGCCGGCAGCGTTATTCCGCTGTATAGATAAATGGGAACCTACATTATTGATCGATGAGGCGGACGCTTTCATGCGGGAAAATGAAGAATTGCGTGGACTGATCAATTCAGGCCATACCCGTGACTCTGCTTTCTGTATTCGCACCGTCGGAGACGATCACGAACCAACGAGTTTCATTACCTGGGGAGCTAAAGCTTTAGCGGGTATCGGTCACCTGGCGGATACGTTGATGGATAGGGCTATCACCCTTGAATTAAGGCGCAAGCTACCAAGCGAGAGTGTGGATAAATTGCGCCATGCTGAGCCTGAGTTATTCAGCACCTTGCGGCAAAAACTGGCACGGTTTGCCGATGACTATGCTGAAACGATCAGAGCCGCACGGCCAGACTTACCGAGCGCATTAAATGACCGCGCCGCTGACAATTGGGAACCTTTACTTGCGATCGCAGACACGGCGGGTAAGCAGTGGTCAAGCCTTGCCAGAAAAGCCGCCCTGAAACTCTCTGGTGAAGATGAGCAGCCTCAAAGCCATGGTGCCGAACTACTGGCCGATATTCAACAAGTGTTTGAACTCAATAAGCTGACACGGATGTTCACGGCTGATTTGGTGGAAGCACTTTGCGAGGATACAGAAATGTCATGGTCAACTTACAACCGTGGCAAGCCGATGACACCGAAACAATTGTCTCGGAAATTGAATAGCTACGGTGTGTCGAGCAAGCAACTTCGCATCGATTACGGCAATAAAAAAGGTTATGAATTGAATCAGTTTTCAGATGTCTTTGCGCGATATTTGACGAGTAATTCTACCGATTGTAACGATTCAGAAATCGATACAAATTTGGATCGTTACGATTCAAAAACACGTAGAACCAATGTACATGCGGCCTGTAACGATGTTTCGATTAAAACGCCTGTTTTGGAAGTCCCTTCAGACGCACGTTTTAATGCCGGTGAATCGGAGGTTGAGTTATGAACGTCATCGAATTAATGAGGGATTGTAGATTGTCTGGACTGACAGTTTTTACACTCGATGGAAAGTTGATCGCGCGTGGCAACGATATTGTCCTGGAGCGCTTCAAGCCTTTACTAAAAATCCGTAAAGCGGAAATCATCGACTATCTTTACAAGATCGGCGTCAATGACTTGATACGTGATTTTATCGAGATCGATGGCATGAGCGAAGACGATGCCCGAGCCTTGGCGTCGGCTTGTGAACCACTAAGGCCAGAGCACGAGTGGGTAACGATGATTAAGCAGCTTGATGAGCTTATTGATACCTACGGACGCGTCATTGGCTTGCCCGCCGATGCAATGGCACGGCTTCACGAAATCAGAATGAGGCAGAGCCTTGCCAGCATTCCCGCGTCCCTGGCTTGGTTCCAAAATGAATTGATCAACCTTGAAAATACAAGTAAGCAGAGCGTTAAACTTGTCCCGAGGTTACGGTGGAAAATATGATTGACTCAGTGACTGCCCAAAAAATGGGGAGGCTCAATTTTGAGCCGCGAGATATTGAAACGCCACTCTATGAAAAACAAAGCCTGCCTAATCGTGGGCTTTTTTTTAAGTTGAAATTCTGAAACAGAGCCCATGTAAAACTAAGCCTTCGCATTAGGAAAAATGGTTATTTTTATATCGATCCAATTTTGGACATATCTATTTTATTGAAACAATCCCATGGATAAACGAACCTTGCAGTTATTGGTAACGCTTGGTAGAAAATCAGTAAAGCGCACCAGATCATATACACAGGCTGAATTGCGCGAGCGCTGGATTAACTACTGGAGCACTGTGGAAAGAAAGCGTCGGCAATGGATTCGGTGGGAGATAGTCGGGGCATACTGTCCTAAGCCGTTTCCTGCTTTATTGCAAGGTTTGACCTGTGGGGCAAAGAAGCGCGACGGCGCACCATGTGAGAGTCAGGAAATATCAAAATCAAATGGCCGATGCCGTGTCCATGGTGGATTGAGCACTGGACCACGAACGCCAGAGGGTAAGGCTAAGTCTTCCGTCAATGGCGGATTAGTGAAAATGTGGGCTTCTTTGCGAGCCGATCCATAATTGGAGGCGCAGGATGTCCGTAACTTTACGGGGACATCCTTCAATGCGGGATGTCTCAATCTTGGTGCGATTTAAAATCAGAGCAAGCCAGGTCCTCAGTTTTAGGTGGGCGTTTGAAACGCGACCCTAGATTACAAGATGGGATTTGAAATCTGACCCTTCTGGATTAGAAATCC
>JANXTO010000173.1 GCA_025352365.1 Undibacterium sp.
GTTAACTGCTTGTAATATGCTGTGCAGGTAGAAAAGAAAAAAAGATTGCTCTTGCTCTTTGCAATGTTGATAGGCGAGAGAACAATCGATATTGGCTACCAATCCATGAAAAGGCTCGTCTAGTTTTGAAAAAAACTCAAAGTGTTCTCGCCTGTTCCAGGTGGATAATTCTATAATTTTATTCATGTATTCTTCCGTCCACTACATTTAATTTGGTCAAAAGATAGTTAAAAACTGAGACGAAAAAATGGGGCAGTGTTTGCCCTATTTACTTTAAACAGTCATATTTTTAAGCTATTGCTTTCAAGCTATTTCAGCAATGATCTGTTCCAGCTTCACTGTATCTGCACAAAATGCACGTATCCCTTCGGATAATTTTTCGGTTGCCATCGCATCTTCATTTAACTGGAAGCGAAAAGTTTTTTCATCAAGACTAATTTTTTGCAGATCAGATGCTAGTGCCGCTTCTTTGTTTAATTTTGCGCTGATAGTACTGGTCGTGTCGGCTAATTTTTGCAGCAGATCTGGACTGATCGTCAGTAAATCGCAACCGGCTAACTCCAGTATTTGTGATGTATTACGGAAGCTCGCGCCCATGATTTCTGTGTCATAGCCAAACTTGCGATAGTAGGTATAAATCTTTTTTACCGACAGAACGCCAGGATCATCGGCACCAAAAATTTCTTGTCCTGTTTGCTTTTTATACCAGTCGTAGATGCGGCCTACAAACGGGGAGATCAATTGCGCACCAGCTTCGGCACATGCAACTGCTTGCGGCAAGCAGAATAGTAAAGTCATGTTGCAGCGTATACCTTCTTTTTCCAGAATTTCTGCCGCGCGTATGCCTTCCCAAGTAGAGGCAATTTTGATCAAAATACGTTCGCGGGCAATGCCTGCTGCTTCGTATAAAGCAATGAGTTTGCGTCCTTTGGCAACCGTGGCTTCTGTATCAAAAGATAAGCGTGCGTCGGTTTCAGTGGAGACCCGGCCCGGGACGATGTTCAAAATTTCTAAACCGAAAGCGACGAGCAAATGATCGATGATGTCATCGCTTGCTTTGCCAGCATGCTCGCTGACAATTTTTTCTAACAAGGGACGATATTCTGCTTTCTGGACGGCTTTTAGTATCAGCGACGGATTGGTCGTCGCGTCTTGCGGCGCATAGGCTTTCATGGACTGAAAATCGCCTGTGTCGGCAACTACAGTTGTGTACTTTTTAAGTTGTTCTAGCTGATTCATCATGATTTATTTTAAAGCTCTGAAAAATTAAGATTTAGGACTTACGCAAAATTGTCCCAGCAAGGCGTAGCGACGAAGATAGTACTTTGGTACAGCTAGGAGCTATAACGCAGCTGGGGCGGTTTTGCGTGAGTCCTAAGATTAATAAAAAACCGAGATACTTCCTATAAGCCAACAAGGACATTTGCTGCATCACCAGATTTTGCAACGATATCACCGATGACGGCAGCATCAAAAAAATTGTCTGCTTTAAATAAAGCCAATACATCCTCCACCGCATCGGCCGAGCAGGAAACTAATAAGCCTCCCGAAGTTTGCGGATCGCTGAGCAGCGCCTGTTGAACTGGGCTGATACCCTCCGCCAACACAACATCATGTCCGTAAGCATCCCAGTTGCGAGCGGAGGCACCCGTGATAAATCCGGCCTCTGCCAATTGCTGCACATCTGGTAAAAGCGGTATGTGCGACATCGTCAATTGGGCAGACACATTCGCGCCACGACAGACTTCTAACAGGTGTCCAAGTAAACCAAAGCCTGTGACATCGGTGACTGCGTGTACTGCACTCATATTGGATAATGCCATGCCGGGCCGGTTGAGCTTGGTGGTATTGGCAATCATGCTGGCATAACCTGCCTCGTCTAGTGCTTGCTTTTTGAGCGCTGCTGACAAAATGCCCACACCCAGCGGTTTGCCTAGGATGAGTTTGTCGCCGACTTTGGCATCGGCATTACGTTTGACTTTGGATGGATGCACTAAACCGAGTACGACTAAACCATAAATTGGTTCGACTGAATCAATCGTGTGACCGCCCGCAATCGGGATACCTGCTTCAGCACAAATCGATTCTCCACCCGCAATGATTTTGCCGATGACCTCAATTGGCAATTGATTGATAGGCATGCCAACCAGTGCCAGCGCCATAATCGGAGTGCCGCCCATCGCATAGACGTCGGAGATAGCATTGGTGGCAGCGATGCGACCAAAGTCATATGGATCGTCCACGATCGGCATGAAAAAATCCGTAGTGGCGATCAGTGCTTGCTCGTCATTGAGTTTATACACGGCAGCGTCATCGGCGGTTTCTATGCCCACCATCAGGGCTGCCGGTACGGGGAAGCCAGTCGATTTTTTTAAAATCTCAGACAAGACGCCTGGCGCAATTTTGCAGCCGCAACCGCCACCGTGTGAAAAAGAGGTAAGCCGTATCGGGGATGCTGGTGCCTCGGATAATACTGTTGATGTCATATAAATTGAGTAATGAGAATCGCGTTGGTTTTATCAGTGATGACAAAGTTGAATTACAGGTAACATACTAAACGAGATGCACAGCCTCTGTCCAAAGCTGTACAGTGATACTCACTATAAGTGCTTGCAGAGCATCGTTGAAGCACCTGGCAAGGTAGGACTACGCAAAAACGTCCTAGCTGTGTTGCAGCAACAGCTGTACATTAAACTACTGCCTTCGTCGCTGCGCCTTTGCCGGATAACTTTGCGTAAATCTTATAGTGTATTGATGTTATCAAGCTTGTAGCCGGGGCGGTTTATGAGTTTTTTTAATGAGGTGTGCGCCAGTCGATATGCTGGAATTATTCTTGGCATTAAATATACTATAGGGATGTATATTTTAATCGTCCATATGATAATTGGGCAGTAGGCAGTATTTATGGATTTTGGTAGGGGAGTATATTGGTTTTGAGTCTCGTTTGATACTCTGAGGCAGGCGAGATTACTTTTTTACGTTCACTTTTGATGTCCATAAAAAAAGCGACCATAAGGGTCGCTTTTATTCGCTGACGACAAATATTTGCCGATGCATTTGCCAGTATTAACGATCGCCAAATGAACGACGTGCATTGCCGGTATCGCCAGTACGGTTACCTTTATAGCCACCTTCGCTACGGGGCGCGCCACTGGTGCTGCCAGCTGGTTTGCTGAATGTGCGTTGTGCTGGTTTGTTCGCGCCATAGCCACTACCTTCGCTACGATTGCCGTTCGCGCTGCTGCTGTTGCCAGAGCCAGCGTTATTGCCGCGATAGCCGCCACCACTGCTGTTACCACGGCTGTCGCCTGGACGCCAGCCGCTTGGCTTGCGTGCAGCACTATGCGATGTAGATGCTGTTTTCTTAGGCTCGAAGCCTTCGATAATTTCGACAGGAATCAATTGCTTAGTGAAACGTTCGATACGCTTAACGTTGATGCCTTCAGCATGATTTACCAGAGAAATTGCAACACCATTGCGACCAGCGCGGCCAGTACGGCCAATACGATGGACGTAATCTTCCGGGAACTTAGGCAAGTCGTAGTTGAATACGTGTGTAATCGCTGGAACGTCAATACCGCGAGCAGCGACGTCAGTTGCTACCAATACGCGGACTTGTCCACGGCGCAGAGAATCTAATGTGCGGTTACGTGCACCTTGATGCATGTCGCCATGCAAAGCGGCAGCAGCAAAACCGGCGATGTTTAAACGATCAGCAATGGTATCTGCATCACGTTTAGTCGCAGTAAAGATAACAGCCTGATCAACCGTTTCGTCACGTAACAAATGGTCGAGCAAACGATTTTTATGAGACATGTCATCAACAAAGTGGACTTTTTGCTTGATGTTTTCATGCTTACTTGCAGAGCCAGCGATCTGAATGACCATAGGATCTTTGGTGATACGGCGTGCCATATTACCGACTACGCCATCCAATGTTGCAGAGAACAACATGGTTTGACGTGTTGCTGGTGTTGCTGCGACAATTTTTTCGATGTCGTCAATAAAGCCCATATCCAACATGCGATCGGCTTCGTCTAATACCAAAATTTCTAATTCGGAGAAATCAATTTTGCCGGATTCCATATGGTCGATCAGACGACCTGGTGTAGCGACCAGAATTTCTGGGTTGCGTGACAATAATTGCATCTGCTTTGGATAAGGCATACCACCCAAAATCGACACTGCTTTAACGCGCTTCATATAGGCGCAGTATTTGTCAGTTGCTGTCGTTACTTGCAGAGCCAATTCGCGTGTCGGTGTCAGTACCAGCATTTTTGGTTTTGCTGCAACAAAGCGTGGGCGATCACCGCGTGCACGTGCTGATTGTTGTGCTTGATTTGGCGTTTTGCCGGCCGCTTCTAAGTCGGTTTCTGCCGCACTTGCAAACTTGTGCAAGGCTGGCAACATGAAGGCGGCAGTTTTGCCTGAACCAGTTTGTGAAGATACCAACAAATCACGACCACTAATCGCAGCAGGAACAGCTTGTTCCTGAACGCTTGTAGGTTTTGTATAACCAGCGTCAGTCAGGGCGCGGATAACGGACGTGTGTAGGCCTAATGCTTCAAAAGTCATTCTAATCTTTCGTTAAAAATCAGCGCAGTGCAAATACAATGCGCGTAAAAAAGCAACGCTAACCAAACGAAATGAACAAAGAATACCAAGAAGGAAACGATGAAATTTCGGCACAAAAAGCTTTGCGCCGGGATGATGTCCAAAAGGTCGTACTGGACATGCAGGGCGGGAGGGCTTTTACATCGCATCATTTGTGATGTCACAAATGTGCAGGGTTTGCGGTGCTGCAAATTAGTACTTAGTACACTGAAACTTGTGCTGCAGTGCAAAAACGTGATAATACAGTATTTCTATAGAAAAAGCACGGATTTGTGATTGAAGGCAATGAATAAATCTAATTTGTCCGATTAACCGTATTATTTTCCGCAGCTGGATTTCCATTGCGGTATTAAATTACCATTTGCGTGGAATTGATAGCGCTGCTCTTGCCAGCCAAGTGCATACATCGCAAGCACTTGGTCGTAATAAGCGTCTGGCTTAATGAGTAAGGCAGAAATCCTCAGATTTTGTTCTTCCCATGCTTTTTTATAACCGGTAGTTTTTAAAAACGGTAGCATCGCAGCCGAGAATCCGGTGGAGCCGGGTTTGTTGATTTCTCCGGTGCTCACGTTAATAAATTCTGGCGGAAACGCTTTGTTCTCAACCAGACTTGCCATCGGTTTGAGCGCTGTCAGAAGCGCTTTTTTATACGGTTCCTTCTCTGGCAACATACCTGCCCATAAATAGACGCGGATCGCATTGTAGCCGCCATTACCTTTTTCCTGACCTTGGCTATCGATAACATATCCTTTCGCGCTGTCATAAATAATCCAGTCCGGGCTATACCCTTTGGGTGATGCACTAATAATGATTTGCGCCGAGGAATGCAATAACTTTTCCCATCGCTCATCCTGACCATTGTTGGCAAACCAGCGCATGACTTGGATTGGTGTGTAGCTAGGGTTAAGCTTCCAGCTACTTGTTGTCGGCGTAAACCCCGATGGTGCTGGCAATAGACTCAGTCCTAGCTTTGGCAGGTCTGCGGTTTCTTCCCGCAGAATACGTTTACCGATTAATGTTGATAATGCCGTGTATCGTTTGTCATTCCAGAGAGCGCCTGCTTGACCCAAGGTATAGGCGAGCCAGAGATCGGCATCTGATGCAGAATTCTGATCAATTACTCCCCAGCTACCATCGTCTTTTTTACCCCAATACCACGCCGGTAAACGCGCAGTAAGGTCGCCGCCGGCCAGGTTTGCTTCCGTCCATCGCAATAAGAAATCAAAGCTCTTTTTGTCGTTCGCAACCAGGGCAAAAAATAGTCCATAAGCTTGCCCTTCGGAGGAGCTATGAAAGCGTGGCGTGCTGGCATCAACGACCCGTCCTCCTTCATTAATAAAATTCTTCTTGAACGTCTCCCAAGCTGGCCA
>JANXTO010000256.1 GCA_025352365.1 Undibacterium sp.
TGCTCAAAAGTGCCGCCCCAGGTAGTCCAGTAGCCGGTCGGAATGGCGACTTTTGCGGCCAATTGTTGTTGTGCCTCATTGATGAAAGAGCCGATATCTCTGTCTCTGACATTTGCCGTGACGACGACACTGCGCTTTCCATTTTCTCGACTGATCTGATTGGGCCCCGGAGCAAAATTAAAACTAGCAACGTCAGCCAATTGGATAAATGCTGCGTGCATTGCAGCGTCTTGATTGAATGATGATGCCATTGGCGAAATAGGCGACGTGGTTGATACAGTGGGCAGACGAATTGGTAAGCGTTTTAGCGCCTCAATATCGCTACGCAGTGAGTCTGGCAGACGAACCACGATATCAAAACGCCGGTCTCCCTGAAACATGGTACCCGCCTCTTTGCCGCCAACGGCAGTGGCGATCACGTCTTGCACGTCCGCCACGTTCAATCCCATTCTGGCCGCTTTTTCGCGATCAATCTGTATGGTCAGCATTGGCAAACCCGTAGTTTGCTCCACCTTCACGTCGGCGGCGCCAGGAATTCTTTCCAGCACAGCAGAGATCTTATCGGCGGTGCTGTTCATCACCTCCATATCGTCGCCAAAGACTTTGACCGCAACGTCACTGCGCACGCCTGACAACAACTCATTAAAACGCATCTGGATGGGCTGCGTAAACTCGTAATTATTCCCCGGCACTTGTGACACCGCCGCTTGCATCGCTTTGATCAGATCGGCTTTACTGCGTTTGGGATCTGGCCATTCGGATGTCGGCTTTAAAATAATAAAAGTATCCGCAACACTCGGTGGCATGGGATCGGTTGCGATTTCTGCCGTACCGATTTTGGCAAATACCTTATCGACTTCAGGGAATTTTTTAATTGTCTTCTCCAGTTCGGCCTGCATCACGATCGCTTGCGACAAACTGGTGCCGGGTATTCTTAAGGCATGCAATGCAATATCGCCTTCATTCAAACTCGGTACAAATTCGCTCCCCATGCGACTCACCAGTAACCCGCTTAACACCACAATGACGCCCGCGATGGTTAACACCAACGCTTTATTCATCATCGTAAAAGCCAGCATCGGTTGATATGCCTGCTTTGCCCAGAACATCAGCTTATTTTCTTTCTCACTGACTTTGTCACCGATCAGTAAGGCGACCGCTGCCGGGATAAAAGTAATCGATAAAATCATCGCACCTAACAAGGCAATCACTACCGTGAACGCCATAGGATGGAACATCTTGCCCTCAACACCTGTGAGCGCAAAAATCGGCAAATACACGACCATGATGATGATCTGACCGAACAGCAATGGTCTGCGTGCTTCTTGGGCTGCCGCAAAGACTTCCTGATAGCGCTCTTTACGGCTTAAAGCGCGTCCTAACGTAGTTTGCGCGTGCGCCAGACGTCGCACACAGTTTTCTACAATCACGACCGCGCCGTCAATGATGATGCCAAAATCCAGCGCGCCCAAACTCATGAGATTAGCGCTGACTTTATTGCCCACCATGCCTGTGAACGTGAATAACATCGCCAGCGGAATCACCAACGCCGTGATCAGCGCAGCCCGGATATTTCCTAAAAATAGAAACAAAATTGTGATGACCAGTAATGCGCCTTCCAGCAAATTTTTCTTCACGGTGCTGATCGCTTTATCCACTAGCGTTGTGCGGTCATAGACCGTTTTAGCGATCACGCCTTTGGGCAAACTGAGATTAATTTGATCTAATTTTTGATCGACCGCGCGTGACACAGTGCGACTGTTTTCACCAATCAGCATGAACACCGTTCCGAGCACGACTTCTTGCCCATTTTCTGTCGCGGCACCGGTACGCAGCTCTTGGCCGATACCGACGTCAGCAACATCTTTAATACGCACGGCAACGGCTTGCTGGTTGCCAACAATAATGTTGCCGATGTCTATGATGGAATCAACCTGACCGGGTGCACGGATCAGATATTGCTCGCCTCGTTTTTCAATATAACCCGCACCGACGTTACTGTTGTTGCGCTCTAGCGCTGTGACAACATCTTGTAAAGTGAGACCGTAAGAACGCAACTTATCAGGATGAGGTGCTACCTGAAATTCTTTAGTAAAACCACCAATCGAATTAATTTCTGTCACCCCAGGGACGTTACGCAATTGCGGTTTGACAATCCAGTCTTGAATTTCTCGCAGATCGGTTGGGCTGTAAGGTGTGCCGTCGGCTTTTAAAGCGCCTTCTTTAGCCTCAACCGTCCACATGTAAATCTCTCCCAAGCCGCTTGAAATTGGCCCCATACCCGGCTCTGCATCTACTGGCAACTTTGCCTTCGCCTCCTGTATCCGCTCATTGACGAGCTGGCGCGCAAAATAAATATCGGTACCATCCTTGAAAATCACTGTCACTTGCGACAAACCGTAACGCGACAAGGATCTGGTCTGCTCCAGACGTGGCAAACCCGCCATCGCTGTTTCTATCGGAAAAGTAATTCGCTGCTCCGCCTCTAAAGGCGAATATCCGGGTGCGGACGTATTGATTTGCACTTGTACATTGGTGATATCGGGTACCGCATCAATGGGCAGCTTTTGATAGTTGTAGAGGCCCAATAGCGCCATCGTCAATGTCAGCATCAGAATCACCCAACGTTGGGCGATGGAGAACTGGATGATTTTTTCAAACATATTGTTCTCCTTAATGATCGTGGCTTGCGCCGGATTTGCCTATGTCGGCTTTAATCAGAAAGCTATTTTTTGCCGCATAGCGTTCACCTGCATGCAAACCTTTGAGCACTTCTATAAATTTGCCATCGCTACGTCCCAACGTAACGGGGCGCGCTTCAAATTCATTGCCATATCGCCCGAATACCGTAGTTGTTTCTTTCAGGCTCTGTATCCCATCCACCGCGACTGCAACCGGCACATCGACCTCTTCGGACACCAGATCAACACTGACTTGCAAGCCCGGACGCCAAATACCCGTAGAGTTAGGTAATACAACGCGGGCGATTGCCGTACGCGATTGCTCACCCACTAACGAGCCGACATAGGACAAGCTACCATTCGCTTCTGCGACAAATGCAGTGGCTGTGACTTTGGCCTTTTGCCCTGATTGGATGAGATTAATATCTTTGGCAGGTACGGTCATTTCTACCCAGACAGTGCTTAAATCGGCGACGATAAAAATCGGCGTGTCATCTTTGAGTGATTGTCCCGGAACAATATTTTTTTCGGTCACGGTACCGGCAATCGGAGAACGTATTTCATACCTTGTCAGGTTGCCG
>JANXTO010000059.1 GCA_025352365.1 Undibacterium sp.
ACGGTACCGCCGCCACGTACTGCGGCAATCGCGGCCTCTAAGGATTTACGGGTCAGACCGTTTTCACGTGCCAGCTTACCGGCTTCTGATTTGTCATCAGATAAAGCCAATAAAACCATCTCGCTAGCCAAAAATTCATCGCCGCGCTTTTGAGCCTCTTTATCGGCTAGGTTCAGCAAGCCCATCAGTTCTCGACCAATTTGTACTTGTCCGTCGCTACCAGATACCTTGGCTAAACGATCCAAGGCGCTTTTTAACGCATTGGTCAACGCCAGCACATTGACGCCAGACCGCTGCAACAGCGAGCGGCTACCGCCATCCTCCTGGTTAATCAGCGCCAGTAACACATGCACTGGCTCAATATATTGATTGTCATTGCCAACCGCCTGACTTTGCGCGTCAGAGATGGCTTCTTGCAATTTGGTGGTGAGTTTGTCGAGTCGCACTGAATCCTCCTTAAGTAATCTTAGGACGGATGCAAAATTGTTCCAGCAAGACGTAGCGATGAAGACAGTACTTTTCAGTACGGCAAGGCACGACGACGTAGCTGGGCAGGTTTTGTGTCAGTCCTGTAATCCGATGAATTTAACCTTACATACATCAGGGCTTTAAAACACAATTCAAGGAGCTGCGTGGCAACTATCGATAAAAATCTACAGGCAACATCCACACCATATACTGGCCAGCAAGAAAAATATTTTTAATAAAGTATCACTTCAGCATCATTCTCGGACAAAATAACGCTGCCGCAAATTAATTCAGATGTATTTAATACTTATGCAAAATTGTCACGGCAAGGTGTAGCGACGACAGTGCGGTTGTACGGTTAATCGCTGCAACGCAGCTGGAGCGGTTTTGCGTAAGTCCTAAATCTGATCTGTCTTGCCCTCTCGTCTTACTGCCAATTACTTCTGTCATCTCAACGAAAAAGTCGAACTCAACGCTATGAAAAAATCACTGCAACGCAGCATTCTCTCCCTCGCTATCGCCTTCACCCTGCCCGCCTTCGTCCATGCGGAGACCGAAGCAGATCGCTGGAATCTGAAGGACCTTTATGCCACCAGCGCCGATTGGGATAAAGATGCCGCCAAGCTTGATGCACAGTTAAAAGAATTTGCGGCTTGCAAAGGACAGATCGGCAGCTCCGTCAAACGCTTTAAGACTTGCCTGGACTTGTATCAGGATTTGCAAAAACGTGGCGCGCGTCTCGCCAACTATGCCTCTTTTTTGCATGATCAAAATACCGGCGATGGCGCTGGCTTAGACATCAATCAACGTGCCGAAATTTTGTTGAGCAAGGTCGATGATGCCAGCTCGTTTTTACGTCCAGAAGTTCTGCACATCGGTGCTAAAAAAATCCAAGGCTTCCTCAAACAAGATCGTTCACTCAGCATCTACGCCCACCCGATGGATGACATCCTGCGCACGGCAAGTCATACGCTGGACGACAAAGGAGAAAGCATCGTTGCCGCCTTCGGTATGACCGCCAACACAGCGCAAGCAGTACACGGCACCTTATCCAACGCCGATACCCAATGGCCAAAAGTCAGCGTCGACGGTAAAGAAGTCACGCTCGATCAATCCGCCTACACCAAATACCGCACCAGCAGCGACCGCGCCGTGCGCAAGCAAGTGTTTGATCAATATTGGGCAACTTGGAAATCATACGAACAGACCTACGGCGTCACTTTTTATGAAATGCTGAAAAAAGACGCCGTCTACGCCAAGGTCCGCAACTACCCCGACTCACTCGCACAAGCGCTGGATGCCAACAAATTGCCGCGCGGTGTGTACGACATGCTGATCGAGCAAACCCACGCCAATCTGCCAACGCTGCACCGCTACTTCAAACTCCGTAGCAAACTGATGGGCATTCCCGATCTGCATTACTACGACATCTATCCACCGATGATCGCCGAGCAAAATAAAGAAGCGCTCAAATTCCCTATCGATAAAAGTGTAGAACTCATGCTCGCCGCCGTAAAACCGCTGGGCGACGATTATGTCAAAGCACTCACCAAAGCCACTACCGAGCGCTGGATGGACGTCTACCCACGGGCGAAAAAGCGTTCTGGCGCCTACATGCAAGGCACGTCTTACGACGTCCACCCTTACTTGCTGCTGAATCATAATGATGATTTTGAATCCGCCTCCACCCTCGCGCACGAATGGGGTCATGGCATGCACTCGTATCTGGCGAATAAGACTCAACCTTTCATCACCTCCGACTACCCAATTTTCACCGCAGAAATCGCCTCCACCACCAATCAGGTTCTGCTGCAAGATCACATGCTTAAAATCGCTAAGACGGATGCAGAACGCCTAGCGTATTTAGGCTCAGAACTGGAAGGTATCCGCGGCACATTCTTCCGCCAAGCCATGTTCGCCGACTTCGAGCGTACCGTGCATGCCAAGGTCGATCAAGGCGAGTCCTTAACTGGCGAAGCCCTGACCAAAATCTATGGCGACATCCTCAAAACCTACCACGGCGATCAAGAGAACATCCTCAAAATCGACGACCAATACGCCATCGAATGGGCCGCCATCCCCCACTTTTATAACCGCTTTTATGTCTTCCAATACGCCACCTCCATCGCCGCCGGCACCATGTTCGCCGACGACATTCTCAAAGGCAAACCCGGCGCACGCGACAACTACCTCAACATCCTCAAAGCAGGCGGATCGCAATATCCGTACGAGTTAGTCAAAGCAGCAGGCGTCGACCTTGCCACGCCAACGCCCTACAAAGCGATTGTGGCGCGCATGAATAGCATCATGGATCAGATTGAGGTGATTGTCGCTAAGCAGAAGTAATACAAAATAAAAAAACTTGAAAACTAGTATGTCCATCGAGACGAAAAATTTTTGAGTTTTTTCTAAAAATGTCAAAGGGATTAACATGGGCAGAATAACTAAAAAGTTACTCAAAGACTTTCTCGAATCACAAGAAATAGAGGAAGTCCATTTAAAAAGTTTTTGGGTGTAAGCAAATATGAAATTGAGATGGATATTCAGCTAGCCGCAATTGGGGGAAATATGAGTGTTTCTAGATCACTAGTTTTGAAATGGGTAGTTATCATTTGCTTACAATGTTTAATGATGGGGTGTGCAGTGGGACAAAAAATAGTTTTTCACGAGATTAGATTTGATAGCGGTGAGAGCGTCGATGTTGATATTTTAGATTGGCAATACGGGACAAATACCGTTGAGAATGGTGGGCAGCAGCAGTCTGGGACACGCGCAAGAGCCTCACAAGTTGCTGCTGGTAAGCCATTTAATTCTGGCGGCACCTCGGGGAATATGCCTGTAGGCGATTTTATCTACGTGAAATGGCGTATAAAAAAAACTGGTGAGATTCGTGAGGATAAAGCTGATCTGACAAAATTGCTTCCTCGAGACATGACATTTTATACGCTCCATTTTATGGTTAAAAATACACAGCTATGTATTTATTTAATTCCTCCAGCGCCGCCAGGGGCTCCTCCCTTTTACGATCCCGGAATTAGTCCGTACGGTTGGCCGGAAAGCTATTATTTCGAGAGCCTACGCGGAAATCCTCGAGCAATAGAATATTTCAAAAAACATCAAATTTATCCCAATTAAGCTGGTATCTGAGAAAACATGCCTACTAGCAATGCTCAAACCGAAACGTCGGAACAAAAAAATACGATACAGCAACAAGCAGATGCTATCGCAGCAACCGCTAAAACTCCACTCTCAACCCTCACCAGGTATATTTTAATTGTCCAATTAGTCTCTGGACAATAAAGTATATTTTTATTTTTTCATGGGGAGTATATGTATTTTCACGATTGTATTTCACTATTTAACAGAACCTCAACGCATGAAGTGAGGATCATTTTTTACCCTACGCTATTCTGATTAGGCGCCATGTTTGCTTTATCAACACGACGCTAAGCGACTAGTAAGCCGTCGTCCAAGAGCGATTGCACAATGGCGGCTTGCGATGCATCGCGGCGGCGTTTGCCCGAGTCGCGGTCTTTGGCTTCTTCTGCCATCCAGCGCTTAAAACTAACAAAGGATTGTGGCGCGATGGTAGTCATTATTGCCATCTGCCCTGTGGTGGCGGTGACAATCTGCTCAAACCTTGGAGCGTCTGTGAGAATGCTTGCACGCGGTGCTTGTACTACCCATAAATCGTTCTCGTCATCGGATAATCTGAGCGGATGCGGATCATCCCCTTGTGGCTGGCGACGTAAAAAATCGACTTCAAATCCTTTGTCATTGATGGCGGTAGAGAGTTGATCTTCTTTGCGCTGAAAGCTGGGATCAGCTTGCTGCAATATGCTTAGCATGGAGGTGCTGAGCTTATCCATGCTGGTGAAAAATTTTACTTTTCTACGCGCATCCCACAGCAAATCGACGTCTTGCGTTGCCAAGGCCGCCTGCATGATACGTACACCGGCTGCGGCCTCGTAGGCGTATAGCGCGTGAGTACCGACGACGGTAAAGTGTTCGCTTAAACCGGCTACGGCGATGGCATTGAGCACGGCAATCACGGTAGAGGGAACACGGCCTACTTTGAGGGCGCGGTTTAATCGTTCGGCTTCTTTGAGGCTAAGCTTGAGGGATTTGAAGCGCGCTTCTGC
>JANXTO010000288.1 GCA_025352365.1 Undibacterium sp.
TCAACACATCTTGATGGTGGTGCGCAATATACGTCGTTTTACAATGACAGAACATGCGCATGAATACCCGTTCTGTAGCCAGTTGATGGCGAACTTTACGCAACCATGGGTGCTATATATAGCTGCGCTTTTCCACGATATCGCCAAAGGACGCGGCGGTGATCATTCTGTATTAGGAATGGCAGATGCAAAGAAATTTTGCTTTGACCATGGTATTTCAAAAGCTAATTCTGAGTTGATTATATTTTTGGTTCAACAGCATTTGACGATGTCGCATTTTGCACAAAAGCAGGATTTATCTGATCCCGACGTGGTGCAGGCATTTGCGAAAATAGTAAAGGACGAGCGCCATCTCACAGCGCTATATCTGCTCACGGTTGCAGATATACGTGGTACTAGCCCTAAAGTCTGGAACGCATGGAAAGGAAAACTGCTCGAAGATTTATATCGGATTACTTTACGGATTTTAGGCGGCGAAGCACCATCTAAAGATAGAGAATTAAAAAATCGGCAGGAGGACGCGCTTAAAGCCTTACGTCTTTTTGGTTTACCCGTAGATGCTCATGAGGCGCTTTGGCAGCAACTGGATATGGCGTATTTTTTACGTCACGACTCGTCCGATATCGCCTGGCAAACACGCTCACTGTATGACAAAATCAACAGCACAGTTCCGGTCGTCAACTGTCGTTTATCGCCAATTGGCGAAGGCCTGCAAGTCACTGTCTATGTTCAAGATCAAGCTGATTTATTTGCCCGAATTTGCAATTATTTTGATAGCAAAAATTTTGGCATTTTAGACGCGAAAATTCATACAACTAAAAGTGGCTATGCGCTCGATACTTTTTTGGTGATTGAGCCTGCCTTTGCAAATAACTACCGTGACATCATTAATTTAATCGAGCATGAACTAACAACGGTGCTCACCCAGCAGACTGCCTTGTCACCTCCGAACCGTGGCCGGTTATCACGCATGTCCAGAACCTTCCCGATAGTTCCAAGCGTGGACTTACGCCCGGATGAACGTGGTCAATACTATTTATTATCGATCTCAGCTAACGATAGAAATGGTCTGCTGTACTCGATTGCAAACGTATTAACCAAATATAAAATTAATTTGCATACGGCCAAAATTATGACGCTTGGTGAGCGGGTAGAAGACGTTTTTCTGGTCGATGGTGCCTCGCTACAAAGAGCTAAAAACCAATTACAATTTGAGACTGAGCTACTGGATGCGTTACGGATTTAGGCTAAATCAAATGGATATTTTCTAAAAACTAAACAAAGCTCTAACATCTCTGTTTTAATGCAACGCCCTACCTGTTATTGAGCCATTAAACGACTACCTCGCGTTTAATTAAGACTTACTTAACGTTATTTTCATCACTATTAATTGATTATCTTTGCCATGACCGAACTTGTACGCCTATCGAAACGAATGTCTGAATTGGGCATCTGCTCACGCCGCGAAGCCGACGAATGGATCGCGCGCGGATGGGTCAGAGTGGACGGCAAAGTAGTTTCTGAACTCGGCAGTAAGGTGCTGCCAGACCAGCAAATTTCAGTCGAGCGTCAAGCCGCGGCGGAACAATCTAAACGCGTGACCATCCTCATCAATAAACCGGTCGGCTATGTCAGTGGTCAAGCTGAAGATGGCTACACACCGGCGATTGCATTGATCAAACCAGAGGCTCGTTGGACTGAATGCGCGGTCGATACGCAATTCCATCCAACCCAACTCAGAAGCCTGGTGCCAGCAGGACGTCTAGATATCGACTCTGTCGGCTTATTGGTATTGACCCAAGATGGTCGAATTGCCAAGCAACTGATCGGGCAAGACACATTGGTAGAAAAAGAGTACTTGGTTCGCGTTCAATACGGCAAAACAGGAACCCTACCCGATGCAGAATTAAAGCGTCTCAATCATGGCTTGATGTTGGATGGTAAAAAATTGCTCCCTGCCAGAGTCAGTTGGCTCAACGAGGATCAACTTAAGTTTGTTTTACGCGAAGGTAAAAAGCGCCAGATTCGCCGCATGTGCGAGATGGTCGGCTTAAAAGTGCTGGGCTTGAAACGGGTACGCATAGGGAAAGTCAGGCTGGGGAATTTACCCGAAGGTCAGTGGCGCTACTTGCGTGACGACGAGCAGTTTTAAC
>JANXTO010000316.1 GCA_025352365.1 Undibacterium sp.
ATTCTGGCAGCAGTGACGGCGGGTCTGACGGCACTGTGCTATGCCGAATTGTCATCCCGCATCCCAGCGTCAGGATCATCGTATTCGTATGCATATGCCACGGTCGGTGAATTCCCCGCATATATTGTTGCTGCCTGTTTATTGTTGGAATATGGCTTGGCTGCCAGTGCTACCGCGGTGGGCTGGTCAGATTATTTAAATAATTTTTTAAGTAACGCATTTGGTTGGCATATTCCTGAAATGCTGCGCTCGTCGATGATTATGTCGGGTACGAAGGGGGTTGAGATTCACCCGGGACAATTCAATCTGCCACCGATTATTCTGGTCATCGTCTGCGGATTTTTGCTATTGCGTGGCACCAAAGAATCCGCCACAGTGAATGCGATTATGGTGATGATTAAATTAGTCATACTCACTTTTTTTGCGATCATTGCTTTCTCTGGTTTTAATGCAGAACACTTCACGCCATTTTTTAAAGCAGCAGATGCGCATGGACCTGGCGGTATGGCAGGTGTCGCTGCAGCCGCTGCAACGGTATTTTTTTCCTTCATTGGTTTAGATACGGTGGCAACAGCGGGTGAGGAAGTCAAAAATCCTAAACGCAATGTGCCATTAGCGATCTTATCCGCGTTAGTGATCGTCACAGTATTTTATTTGCTGGTAGCGGTTGCCGCAGTTGGCGCTCAGCCGGCCAGCATGTTTGCCGGGCAAGAGGCGGGTCTTGCCGTGATCTTGCAAAACGTGACTGGTAAAGCCTGGCCAGCATTGATTTTATCGGCAGGTGCAGTGATTTCGGTATTCAGTGTGACATTGGTAACGATCTACGGTCAGACTCGTATCTTGTTTGCAATCAGTAGAGACGGACTGATTTCACCTTCATTTCAGCGCTTGCATTCCCGTACTCAAACGCCGACAAGTAATACGATTATTGTGTGTCTGGTTGTCGGCTTGGTCGCCGGTTTGGTGGATGCGACCTTCTTGTGGGATATGGTCAGTATGGGCACGCTAGTCGCATTTATCGTTGTCTCGACATCAGTGCCTGTCATGCGTGCAAAACGGATTGGTGCCGGCAGTGGCGGCTTCCGTGTTCCGTTTGGACCTTACTTTTTGCCTGGACTGAGTATCCTGGCCTGCTTGTATCTCTTGTTCGGTTTATCTGCAACTACCTATTATGTGTTTTTCATCTGGATGGCGGTCGCGATTAGTATGTATTTTTTATACGGAAGAGATCACTCGCGCTTACGCCAAAACGACGAAAAATAAATACAGATATCGTCGTAATACTATAGCGCCATAAACCATTTTTTGTGATGGTCTTATGGCGTATCAGACAGGCATACGGTCAGCGATTGATCGTACTTATTATTTCTCAAGACGGTGATATATATGAAATTGAAATTGAAATTGAAATTGAAAAAAATCTGTAACAGAGTAGTCGGTGCAAGTAGCCTGGCTGCCTTCGCTTTGATGACGCCGTTATGCAGCGCAAAAGCCGAAGTCATCGGTAGCGTCGATACCGCATTTATTTTGATTGGACCCGATCATAAAATTTTGGTCGAGGCCTATGACGATCCAAAAGTGGATGGTGTCACTTGCTATATCTCCCGCGCTAAAACTGGCGGTATTAAAGGCGCCGTTGGTTTGGCAGAAGATAAGGCAGAGGCATCCATCGCTTGCCGTCAGGTTGGTGTGATTGGCTTTAAAAAGCCGATGCCGCAACAGGAAGAAGTGTTCAATGAACGGCTATCCGTTTTATTTAAAAAACTCAGAGTAGTTCGTGTCGTGGATGTCAAACGCAATGCTCTGGTTTATCTGACTTATTCTGATCGCCTGATCAACGGTTCGCCGCAGAATAGTGTGACGGCTGTCGCTGTAGATAAAGGCACGCCGATTCCTGTGAAGTGAACTCAATGAGTGATGCACTTAATAATCAGGCGGCTTAGCGCTGCTCAGCATCAAATTGATGGTATTTAAATTTAGTTTGATGCTGATACTGATACTTAGGTTCATACTGAGATTCAGACTAAATTCAAGCTTAATAAAGGCAAG
The DNA here is from genome assembly GCA_025352365.1 of Undibacterium sp. Classification (GTDB taxonomy): domain Bacteria; phylum Pseudomonadota; class Gammaproteobacteria; order Burkholderiales; family Burkholderiaceae_D; genus Undibacterium. The sequence goes on from JANXTO010000316.1 coordinate 2,050, forward strand.
CTGAAAAATCTTCAAACGCACCATAACTAGGTGTCGTCCGCCGCGCCACCTGGGGTGCTGTCAATGATGCTGCCGAGGGTGTTGTCGCGTTAGACAAGGAGCCACATAAGTCAGCCGGTATTTCACTTGTGACCGCATTTGTGATGCTTGAAGCATACCGATGCGGCGGACTGTTTTTCCAGACAAAATCCATTGCATTTGAATCTGAAAATAAACGGCGCACCGGATGATAACCAAAATATAAATACGCAATTGGTGTTTCGAGATTATCTTTGCTGTGTAATATTCCTTGGTCGCGGCTGCGGATTGCGCCATCTACCAAATTACCTTCCAGATTGGCGCTACTGTCTGGGAAACGCACAGTCACTCCGGCAGTATCTACAATCGTATTGTGAATAATTTTGCTGCCTGCTGCGTGATTGATATAAATCCCGTCATCAGAACAGGAGGCAATCAGGTTGGATTGAATTACACCGTTGTCTTGTTCAGTAATGCAGCGAGCATCTCGACAATACTCTTTGCCGGTACCGCCACCACCTAAAGACAGTCCAACACGCTGGCCTGTTGTGCCTTGTAAAAGATGTTCGCAAATCACCATATTTTGTTCAAATACATTGCGTGATCCGGCTCCTTTGGCGAAGGCGCCGTAGCTGATTCTGTCTCCCTGATCTTTAATAAAATCACCTATCCAATTTTTACGGATAATCCAGTCACTGGCAGCGACCAGATCGATCAGTGTAACGGGATTGCTAGTTTTTCTGGCACTGGTATTTGTCAGTGTGTTGCCCTCAATCAGACCATGATCTGGGAAGTGCCCATCGCTACCATTGATTTTAAAATGCGCGTTGAAATCGATAATCGTATTATTGCGAGCGATAAAATATCGGGCATCTCCGGTCACATGGAATGCGTGTTCGCAGTTCTCGTGGTACTGACAAACACCGCGTATAGACAAATTTTCAAATGTCCAGTAAGGGGCAGAAACCTGAAATCCCTCACCAAGATTAAATTCTAAAAATACTGTTCCTGGGTACGCTGCCCCAAGGGTAATCCGGTCGTTTTTTGAACCCGCTTTATTGACCAGTAGAGGCGTTCCTACAAAACGATATGTACCCGGCAGAAGCGTGATTACATCCCCTGGATTAGCGTTGCTAAGTGCGGCTATTATCTGGCTATTCGATGCTACGATGATTGAAGCATGGGTATTTTTTGGCGTTACGTCATTCACATTGAGATTGGTTTGCGCTCCAATCTTGGTTCGTTCTTTCGTATGTAATTGTGGAGTGCCACGATCCAATACCATCAAAGCCTTGCTCACCCATTCACCGATACTGACGATGGTCGGGTTGTGATCTGAT
>JANXTO010000319.1 GCA_025352365.1 Undibacterium sp.
CGATTTACTCTTCACTTCTCGAAAAATAATTTAGCTCAAGGACTGTAGATGAAACTGCCGCGCATCAATTCTCTTAAAAAGCTTGTTTTAGTAAGTTCATTGTCAATCGTTGCCGCTGTTGGCGGTCTATCTAGCGTTGCACATGCAGCTGATGTTACTTTGCTCAATGTCTCTTACGATCCTACCCGTGAGCTGTATCAGGATGTGAATCAGGCATTTGCCAAGCAATGGAAAGCTAAGACGGGTGACAACGTCAGTATCAAACAATCGCATGGCGGTTCTGGCAAACAGGCACGTGCGGTGATTGATGGTCTGGATGCCGATGTAGTGACGCTCGCGCTGGCATATGACACGGATGCGATTGCCGCCACAGGTTTATTGGACAAAGCATGGCAAAAACGTTTACAACATAATAGTTCTCCCTACACTTCGACGATTGTTTTTCTGGTGCGCAAAGGCAATCCCAAAGGCATCAAAGACTGGGCTGACATTATCAAGCCTGGCGTCTCAATCATCACACCGAATCCTAAAACCTCTGGCGGCGCACGCTGGAGCTATCTTGCCGCATGGGGTTATGCTCTGAAGCAGCCGGGCGGTAGTGACGCTACTGCAAAAGACTACGTGTCTAAAGTATTCAAAAATGTTCCTGTGCTGGATTCCGGTGCGCGTGGATCAACCGTCACATTTGCAGAACGCGGTATTGGTGATGTGCTGCTGGCATGGGAAAACGAAGCTTATCTGGCGCTTAAAGAATTCGGCGCAGATAAGTTTGAAATCATTACGCCGTCCATCAGTGTCCTGGCAGAACCACCAGTTGCTGTGGTTGATAAAGTTGTCGACAAACGCGGCACGCGTAAAGTCGCTGAAGCTTATCTGAACTATTTGTACACGGAAGAAGCACAAGAAATTATTGCTAAAAACTACTACCGTCCGACTTCAGAAAAAGCAGCACAAAAATACGTCAGCAATTTTGCCAAGATTAAGTTGTTCAATATTGATGACACTTTTGGTGGATGGGCCAAAGCACAAAAAACACACTTTGCTGATGGCGGCATATTCGACCAGATCTATCAACCGAGTAAAAAGTAATTACGTTGAATTGACGCAAAATGATAGTCAACGTAGCGATAGATTTTTATCCGGTTCAGTCATTTTTCGTCCATTCTAAATTCATATCAGCAGACTGAAAAAGAGCATTTCATCATGACCATTCTATTACTCTCAGGCAGCCCATCCACACCCTCACGTTCCAGCCGTCTGTTGCATTTTTTCGGTGATAAGTTGAGTGAGCTTGGTCATCATGTGGTTCATATTTCATTGCGTGATTTACCTGCGCAGGCTTTGCTGCATGCAGATTTTAAAAACTCTGAACTGGCAGCGATTCGCCAGCAGATTGCCGAGGCAGATACCGTCGTCGTGGCAACGCCAGTTTATAAGGCAGCCTATAGCGGTTTGCTGAAATTATTTTTAGATATGCTGCCACAAGACGGGTTAAAAGATAAGCTGGTCTTGCCCATCGCGACCGGTGGTAGCCAGTCACATATGCTTGCACTCGATTATGCCTTGCGTCCGGTACTGGCAGCCCTAGATGCCAAGCATGTTCTGCCCAGCGTTTATGCCACAGATGCTCAGATTGTATGGTCCGAGCAAGACGGTTTAAGACTCGATCCTGCTATCGAAAAACGTCTGCATATTGGGATACATCAACTGAATGAGGGATTGGCATTAAGTGAATTCAATCGCCTGAAATCTACCACGGCTTTGCCATTCGCGACCTGTCGCAGCTACCGCAGTTGCAACTAATACCGCTGATCTCAATCATAGTCATGCAGCAGCAAAGGTGCCCTGTACGGCTTAGTTTTTGATGGCTAAGCATCGTTCTTAGCGCGCCATTTGATTCATGTTGTAGTTATTTAGATGTTACCGATGCCGCTATAGATACTGCGGCAGGGATCATCACATCTCAACCCAGACAGACTTAAAAAATATCATGAGTAAAGATCAAAAAAATCAACAATACCGGTTTGCAACAACCTCAGTATTGTCCGAAAGGCAGCAGGCAAAACGTCGTTCCCTGACGGCGTTATCAGCAGCAATTGCTGGCGTCATGGTTGGCGGCTCATTGAGCGTATTTCCCTCATTGGCATCGGCCCAGGCGAAAACGGTATTACGAATCGGTTATCAAAAATACGGCACGCTGACTTTGTTAAAAGGGACTGGCGCATTGGATGCTCGGCTGGCGGCGCAAGGTATCGACGTTAAATGGACTGAATTTCCGGCAGGGCCGCAATTGCTGGAAGGCTTGAATGTCGGCAGTGTTGATTTTGGTACCGTGGGCGAAGCGCCTCCGATTTTTGCTCAGGCTGCGGGAGCTGATTTGCTGTATGTCGGTAACGAACCACCAGCGCCGGGTAGCGAGGCCGTGATCGTACCGAAAAATTCTCCATTAAAAACCGCCGCCGATCTCAAGGGTAAAAAGATCGTATTGAACAAGGGTTCCAATGTGCATTATCTGCTGGTCAAAGTGCTGGAGAAAGCCGGTATTGCCTACAAAGATATTGAAGTGATTTACCTGGCACCAGCCGATGCCCGCGCTGCCTTTGAGCGTGGCAGCGTCGATGCCTGGGTGATCTGGGACCCGTTTTTAGCCGCAGCGCAAAAGCAACTGGATGCACGTATTTTGATCGATGGCAAAGGCATCGTCAGCAATCACCAGTTTTATCTGGCAGCCCGTCCATACGCGCAAAAGCATCCGGATATTTTACGTTCCGTCTTGGAAGAAATTGCCAAGGTTGATGAGTGGGGTAGCAAAAATTTGAAAGAAGTCACTGCCGTACTGACGGCACAATTGGGTTTAGACACATCTATTGTTGATCTGGCGACCAAGCGTTTTAGTTTTGGTGTTAAGCCGATTTCAGAACAAGTCATTAAAGAACAACAAAGTATTGCAGACGTCTTTTTTGATCTGAAGTTGATTCCTAAAAAGATCAGCATTAAAGATGTCGTCTGGTTGTTACCTGGCACGAAGTAAGCCACATCAGCTTAATCAAGATTAACAATGTAGCACTCAGAATCTTATACTAAAAATTCGTTACTGAAGTCGTCAATATTTTCAAGGATTTATCATGAGCTTTAATGTATTTTGGTTTATTCCCACCCACGGCGATAGTCGTTATTTAGGTACGGCCAAAGGTGCTCGCCAGATCAATTATGACTATCTGCGTCAGATTGCGGTTGCTGCCGATACGCAGGGTTATGACGGTGTTTTGTTACCAACAGGACGTTCTTGCGAAGACGCTTGGGTAGTTGCTTCCAGTTTGATTGGTGCGACAAAAAATCTTAAATTTTTGGTGGCGATCCGTCCCGGTCTGAGTTCCCCTGGATTATCAGTCCGTATGGCATCCACCTTTGATCGTTTATCAAATGGACGCTTGCTGATCAACGTAGTAACTGGCGGTGATCAGGGCGAATTAGAGGCCGATGGCTTGTGGGCAGATCACTCTGAGCGTTATGAAATCACGGACGAGTTTTTACGCGTCTGGCGCGGCTCTTTAGCGGGCGAGGGCGCAGACGGTGCTAGCGGTGGTTTTGATTTTGATGGAAAACATATCAAGGTCAAAGGTGCAAAAACCTTGTATCCGCCGGTGCAAAAACCTTATCCGCCGCTGTACTTCGGTGGTTCGTCTGAGGCCGCGCACGAGCTGGCAGCCGAGCAGGTCGATGTATATCTGACCTGGGGTGAACCACCGGCAGCCGTCGCAGAAAAAATCAGGGACATGCGTGCACGCGCCGCCAAGCATGGTCGTACTTTGCGCTTTGGTATCCGCTTGCATGTGATTGTGCGCGAGACCAATGATGCAGCGTGGAAAGCCGCAGAAGAATTGATCAGCCATGTAGATGATGCGGTAATTGCCCGCGCACAGGCAGCCTTTGCCAAAATGGATTCGGTCGGTCAGCAGCGCATGACTGCCTTGCACGGCGGTAAGCGTGACAAGCTGGAAGTCTCCCCTAACTTGTGGGCCGGCGTTGGTTTGGTGCGCGGTGGAGCTGGCACCGCATTGGTGGGCGACCCGGAAACGGTTGCAGCCCGCATGCAAGAATATGCCGATTTAGGGATTGATACCTTCATCCTGTCTGGGTATCCGCATCTGGAAGAATCTTATCGTTTTGCCGAGTTGGTATTCCCATTGATTGGTAAAGCGCCGACAGCGGAAATCAGTACGTTGACCGGGCCTTTTGGCGAGATTATTGCCAATAGTATTGAGCCTAAGGTCTCACAAAGTTAGATAGATGTTAGAGAGAAACTATGGAGCCCTTCATCACCGAAGTGTCAGATCAGATCGTTTTTGCTAGTGGCAGGCAATCTCGTCAGCCTCCGCAAGCACAGACCAATAATACCTTGGCAGACAGCGGATTGGGTTTGCAACTAACTCGGTATATGAAAGCAGTTGCAGGCTCATCTTTGCGCTCATTATTGCCTTGGATTGTGCCCGTGGTCTTGATCGGCCTTTGGCAATTTGCGGCGCAGGTTGGCTGGTTATCTAGCCGGATTTTGCCTGAGCCTTGGGCAGTTGCAAAAGCCTTTTGGACGCTGGCGATTTCTGGTGATTTGTGGCTGCATACCAAGACCAGTTTGTGGCGTGCAACTTCTGGATTTATCGTCGGAGGTGGTCTGGGTTTATTGCTGGGTTTGCTGACAGGCAGCTTTAAAATTGCTGAGACTTTGCTGGATACTACTTTACAAATGATACGTAATATCCCGGCGCTGGCCTTGATTCCACTGGTGATTTTGTGGTTTGGGATTGAAGAAAGCGCCAAGTTATTTTTAGTATCGATCGGTGTGTTTTTCCCGATTTATTTAAATACTTTTCATGGCATACGCTCGGTTGATAAAGGTTTGATCGAGATGGCGCAAAGCTACGGCCTGTCTGGATGGCCGCTGTATCGTGATGTGATTCTACCGGGTGCGCTGCCATCGATTTTGGTCGGAGTGCGGTTTTCACTTGGTTTGGTCTGGGTCTTATTAATCGTGGCAGAGACAATTTCAGCGCAAGCTGGAATAGGTTATATGACGATGAATGCGCGTGAATTTTTACAAACAGATGTGGTACTGGTCGGGATACTTTTATATGCCTTGCTGGGTAAGCTGGCAGATGTGTTGTCCCGCACCTTAGAACATTATTGGTTGCGCTGGCATCCCGGTTATCAAAGGAAAACATGATGAATCGCTATGCATTAATCCCTGGCTATACCCCAGAAAATACGTCACCAGAGCACACGAGTTTGAGTAATACAGCTACTACAAGCAAGAACTTGGTTATGAATAGTGTCCACAATATTAGCGCGTTGAAGAAGGAACTCAAGGAGGAACTGGATAGAGACTGGAGCAATGCTGCCGCTGCGCAATGGCCTGATGAAAAACTATTGTCAGATCCATCCCGCGCACCGGAGCTGCAAGAAGCTCAAGCCAAAGGCGCGGCAATACAACTGCGCGGTATTAAAAAAGTGTATGGCGAAAGACAAGTACTAAAAGCGCTGAACCTGGATGTAAAAGCAGGAGAGTTTGTCGCCGTGATTGGTCGCAGTGGTTGTGGTAAGAGCACTTTGTTGCGCCTGATTGCGGGTTTAGAAAAGACAGACGGCGGTGAGATCAGTTTTAATCAAGGGCAAAAAAAGCCAGATACCCGCGTCATGTTTCAAGATTCACGCTTGCTCCCTTGGAAGAATGTACTTAACAACGTCGCGCTGGGTCTGGATAAAAACAAGGGTGTGTTAGCCGCAAAAAATGCGCTGGAAAAAGTCGCATTGGAGGAGCGGGCGACGGAGTGGCCATCCGTGTTGTCTGGCGGTCAGCGTCAGCGCGTTGCCTTAGCACGTGCCTTGGTGCATGAGCCAGAATTATTATTGCTGGACGAACCCTTGGGCGCGCTGGACGCATTAACTCGCATCGAGATGCAAAGTCTGATTGAAGAATTATGGTTGCAGCGTGGCTTTACCGCTTTGCTGGTGACACATGATGTGCAAGAGGCGATCGCCTTGGCTGATCGGGTGATTTTGATTGAAGACGGTCAGATCACCTTGGATGAACGGGTGAGTTTTGCCAGGCCACGGGCACGCGGTAATCCAGCGTTTGCCGAATTGGAGGAGCGGATTTTAAAACGGGTTTTACGTCATCCCGCATCTGTATCAGATGGGGAGCGGGACAATACATCAGGTGATATTTCTTTACTGCGCACAGTCAGTCAGGTGAGTTGGGCGATTTAGATACTGGTAGTGGGTATTTTAAATTGTCCAGGTATTATATGGACAATCTGGTAGTTTTTGTAATTTAACGGGGGAGTATCCTCTTATTCATCTTCACAGGAGTTATGATGAGCATACAGGCAATCAATGTACGTAATCAATTTCGCGGCAAAATCAAAGCGATTATCGAAGGGTCCGTGGTCTCAGAAGTCGATGTGGAAACCCCGGCAGGAATTGTGACTTCTGTCATCACAACACGCTCGATCAAAGATTTGGGCTTGGTCATCGGCACGGAAGTGGTCGCGCTGGTGAAGGCGACTGAGGTATCCATCGCTAAGTTATAAGTTCTTTTTGCATTAAACACAAAAAGCCTAGGCGTCTATCAATAGATGCCTGGGCTTTTGATTTTGGCTTACTATCGTCACTGGTGAAGTCAGCTTCTAGCGCGGGCAGTATTGCAATAATTTACAACGAAACTAAAAATATCCGCATACTTTTCCATCGCATATTTACGGTTGGTGGCGAAATGGCCAGAGTCGTAATCTACTCGCAGCAAGATCGGTGTGCTGGCTGCGTTGGCTTCTTGCAAGCGTGCCGCAAATTTACCGATCTGCCATGGCTCGATGCGTAAATCATTTGCGCCTGTGAGTAACAAGGTGGCTGGATATTTGACCCCATCGCGCACCGCATGATACGAATCCATCGCTAGTAGCGCATGGAACTCGTCTTCTTTTTTTACAGTGCCAAACTCGGCGTCATTGCCCGGACCATTGGAGGTCAGTTCAAACCGTAAGGTATTGAATGCGCCAACTTCTCCGATGGCAGCGCCAAAGAGATCAGGTCGTTCCGTCATTGCTCGTCCCACCATGATCCCACCAGCCGAAGTGCCCCACAGAGCGACCTGTTGTTTCGAGGTCCATTTTTCTTTGATCAAAAATTCTGCGACATCGATCGCATCCCGCCAGGTATTGGGCTTGGTTGCTTTTTGTCCGGCACGATGCCAGTCATCACCAAGCTCGCCGCCGCCGCGCACATGGGCATATACGACGAGCCCGCCCGCATCTAACAAAGATAGCATCGAACTGTTATAGCCAGGGTCCAGAATAGAGCCGTAAGAACCATAAGCAATCAGCAGCACGGGTCGGTGACCATCGCGTTGCGTATCTTTGCGCGATAAAATCTCTACCGGTACTTTTGTGCCATCTCTGACGCTGACCGAGGTGCTGGTGGTGAGAAAATTCTTGGTGCTGTAGGGCGGCGCTTTGACCAGTTCCACGCTGGTAGATGTGAGCATCTTTCCGTCCAGATAATAGGAGGTAGCAGGTGTTGTCAGATCGTCGATCAGATACCAGAGACCGGTATGGTCAGGATTGCTTGCCATGCTCCATACTGAACCTTGTATCGGCATGATGATTTTATCGAGTTTGCCCTTGGCTGAGAGTCGTATCAATCCACTGACGCCATGCTCAAAGGTGCGGACATAGACGCC
>JANXTO010000320.1 GCA_025352365.1 Undibacterium sp.
CGGTCTGATCCCATCTCCATATGCCTGACGATATTTTCGCGTACCACAATGGCATCATCAATCAAGACCCCGACCGCCAGCGACAGACCCAGTAAAGTCATAAAATTCAAAGTAAAGCCGCACAGCCAGATCGCGATAAAAGCAGCAATCACCGAGGTCGGTAAGCTGAGCGCCGTGATCAAGGTAGAGCGCCAGGAATTTAAAAATACATACACCACAAAAATCGTTAAGACTGCACCAAACATCAGTGAATCAATCACGTTGTTGAGGCTGTTCTCCGCATTTTTACCACCGTCCTGGGTTACTTCAAATTTGGTACCAGCTGGCAGAGTTTTGCTGATCTCAGTCGTCAGATCACGGATCTTATTCGCCACGCTCACCGTACTGGCATCGCGTGAGCGGGTGATCGCCAGACCGACGTTGGCATTACCATTACGGATACTAAAGCCGTTGATTTCTGCAAAATCATCTTTAATCGTGGCGACTTGCGCCAGTCTGACGACCTCGCTACCGCGCTGCTTGATCACGATTTGTTCAAACTCGGCAGGCGACTCAATACGGCCAATCAGACGGATGCTTTCTTCATTGAGTTTGCCGCGGACTTTACCTACTGGCGCAGTGGTGTTTTGGTTACGTAAAGCGTTGACGACCTCTGCTGCGGAAACGTTGTACTCGCGCATTTTTTGTGCCCGCAGCAAAATACTCAGCTCACGTTTTAAAGAACCATTGACCGTGACCACAGAGACTCCATCAATGGCACGAAACTTATCAGCCAGCTGATCTTCTGCCATCCGCGATATCTCAGCATGATTTAAGGTGCTGGAGGACAAGGCCAATTGCATGATCGGTTGTGCATTCGGATCAATCCGCTGCAAAATCGGTTCACGCATTTCTGTCGGCAACTTGTAGCGGACTGCGCCGATCGCATTGCGCACTTCTTCCGCAGCCTCGATCATATTTTTGGTAAAAGTAAATCCCAGCACAATGGTGGCACTGCCTTCATTAGCAGTTGAGCTGATGTTGTCCACGCCAGAAATACTTTGCAGTGATTTTTCTACCCGGTTAATAATCTCGCGCTCCACGGATTCTGGTGATGCACCAGGATAAGGGAAGGACACAATCAAAGCGGGAATTTCGACATTGGGACGCTCGTTGACCTTGAGCTTTTTTAGCGCCAGCAAACCAACGCACATCAAGCCGACAATGATCACGATCATCGCAATCGGACGTTTAATACTGAAGTCAGATAAGAACATATTATTTCTCCGACGCTTTAGCTGCGGTTGCAGTCGTGCTTGAGGCTGCGGTTGAGGCTGAAGTTGAGGCTGAACTTGCGACAGGTTTCAGCTCCACGCTCGCTGGCGCAGCAATCAGGTCGACCTTTTGACCCTCACTTAGCGTAGATAAAGGGCTGCGGATGACTTTGTCGCCAACCACCAGACCAGAGCGAATTTCGTAATCACCATGACGCGGGTCACGGGTACCCAAGATCAGGCTAACTTTTTTAATTGCGCCATCTTTAATCTGCCAAGCATAGGCTTTGTCGCCATCCAAGACCAAGGCAGAACGTTGAATCATCATCGTCTGGGTGCTACCGGCTTCGATACGACCCTCTGCATACAGACCTGAGACGCGTGGCTGCGTTTCGCCAGTCAATGCAACCAATACCTCAACCTGACGCGTAGTCGGGTTGGCGGCGGTATCAACCCGCTTAACTTTTCCGCTGAACTCTTGGTCACCGTAGCCATTCATATGGAAAATGACCGCCTGGCCGATTTTGACTTCGTTCACTTTATCCGCAGACACCAAGCCTTCCAGTCGCATGCTGGTCGGGTCGATGACTTTTAATAATTCTTTACCGATCTGCGCCGTGTCACCGGCAGACACTTTGCGCTCGCTGACAATGCCGTCAAATGGTGCGCGCACTTCGGTACGTTGCATTTGCTGTTTGGCCTGAACTACTTTTGCCTTTGCGGCGACCAGATCGCTCTGTGCATTGTTACGACGGATTTCGGCGTCTTCTAAAGATTGGGTCGATACCATGCCAGATGCACGCAAGGTTTTTAAACGCTGAAACTGCCGCTCCGCCTGATCAAACGATTGCGCAGATGCCCGCGCCGCTTCTTCTGCAGAATGCTGGCTGTCGCGGATCGAGGTGTCATCCAGGCGTACCAACAAATCACCACGTTTTACGACTTCGCCATTTTCTTTTAGCACCTGCAAAACGACTGCGGATAACTCTGCACGCAAATCCGCTTTGCGCTCAGGCTGGACGGAGCCGGTAATCACGGGACCAGAGGACAAGGCGCTATTTTGTATCAACAGCATATCTTCGGGAGAAATCCGCAAACGACTTTGCTCAGCCGCCCCAGAGCTAGTGCTGGAGCTTGCGCCAGCCTTTGCACTTGCGCTGGCTTTAGCTGCATCATCTTTTCCATTTTTATCGTTCTTGCTGCAAGCCGTGACAAGACTTGAGGCGAGTGCAATAACGATCAGCGTTTGACGCAACATAGAAGAATCTCCCTAGAGTAGTAGCTTTTGATTATTGATTTTGACTGTTTGGTGTGAACCTCTTATGTTTCAGAAGTTCAACAAAATGTAACGGAGTATTACCAGACCAGATCGTGGTGTCAATCACTCAATGAGGATAATTTTTTACACTGCCAGGAATGACACATTTTTTGTGTTTGACTTGCCAAATTCGCCGCAACTCAGTGCAAAAATCAATGCAAATATAGACGAGCACTGAACTCTTAACTTCAATACAGGCTTCAATAAACACTTGTGGTTTTAAGACGAGTCCAGTAGTCTGCGCCTCTTTCTTATTTTGCTTATCCAATTGGCAGTCAGGGACTCATCGCGAGTCAACTGCAAACCGGGCGCAAACGCTCATTGCAACCAATACCTGCTGCCAAAGCTGTTTAAAATTTATGACCGTATTAATCGCCACAGATGTCTTTGGCAAAACCCCAGCGCTGGCAAGCCTGGTTCGTAGTCTGGGACAAGATTGTCTGGTGATCTCACCTTTTGATGACGAGCAAAGTAATTTCCGTTCAGAGCAAGTCGCTTATCAAGCGTTTATTGCGCAAGGCGGATTGACGCGTTATGTG
>JANXTO010000330.1 GCA_025352365.1 Undibacterium sp.
ATTATATGGTCAATATAGTATTTTTATAAAAAATTATGGGGAGTATATTAAATTGATGAGCCAAAATCTGACCAAAAAGTGACTTAACCGTCAATTTATTGACTTAGGAGAATACGATGTCCAAGAAAGAAATCACCATACCAAGATTGATGATCTGCCTGCTGAGTATCTGTGCTGCGCTGGCAATCAGTACACCAAATGCCTTTAGCCATGAAGCTGATCTGGAACCAGCGGCCAAAGACAATCTTAAGCATGGCTGGGTAAGCAATCTCTACGATGCGAAGTCTGATCGCAAAAACTTGCCTGAGTGTCTGGAAAAACTCACGGACTCAGAGCGTAACAATAAGCATTTCGCCAAAATACATTACCAGCATGCACGTCGTGGCTTGAATACCATTGCTGAAGTGCCGGAATCCATGAGCTTAAAATTGGATGATGAAGTCGAAGTAGTGCCGGAGAATTGCGAGAAAGGAAAGTTTGCACATATCGTTAAGGTCTTGTCTGCTCATTAAGCAAGCATCAAAACGTATTGGCGAAGTAGTTGGTGATCTCTGACAAAGTCACATCGGCTGTACGCTGTTTACATGATCTGAGCAGGAATGATCTGAGTAGCAATGCTCTGAACAGCAGCCGTCATTTCGATCTCTACTTTGTAATCAGGATGAATCAATTTTGCGCCTGTGGTCGAGCGTGCCGGAGCGTGGCCCGGCGCTACCCAGGTGTCCCAGGCATCATTCATCGCGGCATAATCGCCGACGGATGCCAGATAAATTCTGGCGGATACGATATTCGTTTTATCAGCACCTACTTTGGCTAGCAGACGATCGATAAAATGCAAAATCTCACGAGTCTGTCCCATCACATCTAGCGAAGTGTGCTCAGCCACTTGTCCTGCGATATAAATTAATTTGGCAGTACCAAGATCGACTACGGTCATCTCGCTAAAACGCGATCCCATTTCAAAACGCAGAATTTCCATATCGTCTCATTCTCTTTTTGCTTGCTTATTTTGTTATCGCAGGCAGTACATTCGACTACGCTGTGGGCGCTACTATCTTGACCTTACTATCTTGACCTTACTCTTTTGATACGGCCACATCTTTAGTCGATATGGCAGAATTTCTGTTCCACCAACCACCACCTAGCGCTTGGAACAATGCAACGGTATCAGTCAAGCGCGCCGCCTGCGCCTGCACTAAATTTAACCGGGATTGCTGATACGCTTGCTCGCTGCTCAACACATTTGCGCTGCTAATATCCCCTAATGCCAACTGCCGCTGGACTATCGCCAGACTCTTGGCGGCAGCCTGCTCTGCCCTTTGCGCAGCCTTAAGTGCAAGCGCATCTGATTGTATCGCGATCAACGCATCGGCCACATTTTGGAAGGCATTGATCACAGTCGCACGGTATTGCGCGGCCGCTTGATCATACGCGGCCTGCGCTACGCCTTGCCGATGTTTTAGCGTACCGCCGTCAAAAACAGGTTGGGTAATATTGCCTGCCAACGTCCAAAAACCGGTACCAGCTTTAAACAGATCGCTGATCGAACTGGCAGCAGAGCCATAGGTATTCACACCCAAACTAATATTTGGCAAACGGTTAGCAATAGCGACACCAATCGCGGCGCTGGCAGCATGTAATTGCTCCTCCGCAGCGCGAACATCTGGCCGATGCTCTACCAAGGATGCGGGTAACGTTAATGGTAATTCCGCCGGCAGCTGTAAACTGTCTAGCGTAAAAATAGCAGTAGCAAGACCGGGCACATGTTCATCCTTAGGTTCATGCGCAGGTTCGATTTCAAACGTGGCGGGCAAGCGTCCGGCAAGTGCGTTTAATAAATCTCTTTGCAGGGCTAATTGCTTTTCTAACGACGGCAATGCCACCTCTGTATTAGCCAACGCAGCTTCTTGCGCCGCGACATCAGTCTGGGCGATTTGTCCCAGCTCGTACTGACGTTGAATCATCTTCATCAACTGCGTTTGGCTGGCAATAATTTCTTTTGTTGCCGTAATTTGACCACGTAAAGCAGCCTCTTGAATTGCTGCCATCACGACATTAGACGTCAGCGTTAAATAGCTGGCTTCTAGCTGGAATCTTTGTACCTCTGCTTGCGCCTGCAAAGACTCAATCTGGCGGCGATTACCGCCAAACAGGTCTAAGGTATAAGACACGCTGACCTGTGCCGTATGCAAGTTGTAATAGCTGGCACCGGAAGACGCAGGGCTGGCCAAGGTACCGGCAATTTTTTGTCGTGTGGGCAAAAAAGAGGTCTCAACGGTAGGAAACCACGCGCCTTGCTGCGCATAGAGGTTTTCCATCGCGCCACGCAAAGCGGCCTGCGCTGCTTCTACAGTCGGATTTTGTTTTAGACTTGCCTCGACCAGAGTACTTAATGCTGGCGATTGAAACAACTCCCACCACTGAGCAGGGAGTTCACTTTGGACAAATCTTTGTATCGCTCTATTTTTATCAATATCGGTATTTGATGAATTTTTTAAGTGAAGGTCTACTCCAGCAGATGCGACATACGCCGACGGCAGCGATGTAGCCGGGCGCACATAATCAGGCCCTACAGCACAGCCGCTTAACAGCGCCAAGCCCACGAGAGGAGACCAAATAGTCTGTTCTTTTAATCGAGTGATGTTATACATAATATGCGTCGTGCTATTAGCCACATCGTTCGCCAGGAGATTCTTTACAACATCAATACGTTTTTTGAATAAAGAGTGAAACATAGGATGCTTCATCAGGAGCCGATTCAGATTTTTCATTATCGATTCTGCCTTAATCGCAAACCCCAGGTTTTGCTCTCGAACAGACGTTCCATCGCAAAATAGTACGTGGGTAGAATAAACAAAGTCAGTAAGGTTGATACGATCAAACCACCGACCACTACAGTGGCCAGACCACGCTGGACATCTGTGCCAACACCAGTCGCCAGCGCTGCCGGTAGCATGCCAAAAGCCGCGACCGTCGCCGTCATCAAGACTGGACGCAAGCGCTCGGTTGCACCAGCAACGACGGTCTCGTTTAGCGGCAGACCTTGACCACGCACACGGCGGAAGTTAGCGACCATGATGATGCCGTTTTGTACCGACACGCCAAACAAGGCAATAAAGCCGACTGCGGTTGCAACGTTTAAAGTCTCGCCAGTCACATGCAAGGCAACCAGCCCGCCTAAGGTCGCCATTGGTACTACGCCTAAAATTAAAATGACCTGACGGATTTTTCCAAACTGGAAGAATAGCAACACAGACATTAATCCCAACACCACGCCCAAAATCACAATTAACCTGGCATGAGCACGTCGTTCATTCTCAAACTGCCCTGCCCATTCCAGCCGAATTTTTTGTGGATTGATGTTGATCTCGGCATCGATTCTTTTTTGCGCTTCGGCCAGATACGAGGTCAGGTCACGTCCGCGATTATCGATACGGACCGTGATCTGGCGCTCACTCGCCTCATGCGAAATCGTACTTTCTCCCGCTTGGAGTTTGATACTAGCAACTTGCGACAAGGCGATCTTTGCGCCGGTCGAGCTGTTTAATGTCAGACTACCCAAAGACTCTGGATTATTTTTGCTGGCTTTAGGAAAACGTGCCGTCACATTGTAAATACGGTCGCCCACATACACAGATGAAATCGCCGCACCGCCGACGCCGGTCTGTATCAGGGCGGCGATATCCGCCGTGTTAATACCGTAGCGTGCCGCCTGTTCTCTATCGACTTTAATCACGACTTGCGGGATCGGCGGCTCCTGGAATAAGGATGCCGAAGCAGTGCCGCGTATGGTCTGCAAAATAGTGACGATCTGATTACCGATACGACGATTTTCTCTCAGGTCATCCCCATACACACGCAAGACGAGAGGACTATGAGCACCACCGATCGCATCATTCACACCATCAATAATCGGCTGACTGATGCTGATAGAAAATCCTGGCATAGTGGCAAAACGTTGATTCAGACGTTTGATCAAATCAGCCTTACTACCGCCATTGGGCCACTGATTGTAGGGCTTTAATCCAACGGGTACTTCCATATGCGATGGCGTCCACGGATCGGTACCATCATCATTACGGCCAAGCTGAGTGACGACATAAGAAATTTCCGGAAACTCTTTTAAGGTTCTGCGCAAATCACTCGCCATCTCATTCGCCTTATCAATCGAAATACCGCTGGGTACCTGTACCTGTAGCCACAATGATCCCTCATCGATATCAGGTAAAAATTCGCGTCCCGCTGTAGAGCCGAGAATGACGACGCATACCAGTGTCAATGCACCTATGCCGTAGGCAATCCAGGTATTCTCTAACGAGTGGCGCAACAGACTGGTATATCTTTGCGTTAGCCAGACTAAGGGGCGGTTATGGAATATTTTGCGCGGCTTACGCAGGGCGGTAAACGCAAGTCCTGGGATCAATACCAGTGCGCATACCAACGCGCCCAACAAGGCATAAGAAACCGTGTAGGCCATCGGCGTTAACAACTTACCCTCTGCACGCTGGAATGCGAATAACGGTATATAGGCAGCGATAATAATCAAGGTCGCAAAAAAGATAGGGCGCGCCACTTGCCCTGTCGTGCGCAAGACATCCTCTTCTGATAATTCGACCTCAGGATTTTTCTCACGACGTAGTAAGATCGCCTCCATCACGACAATTGCGCCATCGACAATAATGCCAAAATCAATCGCGCCGAGCGAGAATAAATTGGCAGGCATTTTAGTCGCCGCCATAATGATAAAGACAGTGACTAGCGCGATCGGAATTGCCACAGCAGCCACCACCGCGCTGCGTGGACTACCCAAAAATAAGATCAACACCAGGCAGACTAAACCGATGCCTTCTAACACCGTATGGCTGACTTTATGCACTGTCAGTTTGACCAGATCATCACGATCAATGTAGGGCACAATCTTGACGCCCATAGGCTCCAGCTTTTTGCGTAGCTGCTCTACTTTTGCATGCACCCCTTGCAAGACCATAGAAGGATTCTCATATTTGAGCATGAGCACAATACCCTCTATCGTGTCTGGATTAGTGTCTTTACCCAAAATACCTTCACGCTCCTGATGCCCGTATTGCAATTTGCCAAGATCACGTAGCAGCACCGGAACACCATTACTTTGTGTGACCACAACCGTCGCCAGATCATCTAGCGAATGCACCTGCCCGATACCACGGACGACATAACTTTGCTCGCCACGGGCAATCCGGCCACCGCCTGCATTGGCGCTATTGGCGTTGATCGCAGTGACCACATCATTCAACACCACGTTGTAGCGTTGCAGTTGAGCGGGGTCGAGTTCTAATTGAAATTGTTTGGTAAATCCACCGAAGTTATTTACATCGGCAATACCCGGCACTTGCTTAAATCCGGGAATCACAATCCAGCGCTGTATCTCGGATAATTCCATCAGATTTTTAGTATCGGATTCCAGCGTATAGCGAAAAATTTCACCCGCAGGGCCAGAAACCGGCCCCAGACCCGGCTGCACACCAGCGGGTAATGTTACGGAGGCAATGCGCTCCAGCACGCGTTGACGTACGAAGTAATCATCTGCCCCATCCTGAAATACCAACGTAATCAAAGACAGTGCAAAGGTACTGCTAGAACGCATCGTGACTAAGCCTGGCGTATTACTCAATGCGCGTTCTAGTGGCGTGGTGATTTGCTGTTCTATTTCTTCCGCAGCCAGACCCGGCACTTGGGTAGAAACCTGTACCGCGACATCGCTTAAATCGGGATAGGCTTCGACCGCCATTTTTTGCCATGACACGTAACCATACATCGAAATCACCATCGCCAGCACCCATGCCAGATGACGCCGCCGGAAACATAAAGCGATGAGCTGGTTAATCATTCAGCAGTACTCCACCGCGTACGACCACACGATCGGTTGCCGTCAAACCGGACAAGATGGTCACCTTATCGTTATCCTCATGGCCCAGTTCCACGGTGCGACGAACAAACGTCCAAGGAGCAACTTCAACAAATACGGTGATGTCGTCGTTATTCATTAATAAAGCGGAGGTGGGAATGGTGATCGGTATTAGCGGTGCAGACTGCGCTAATACGTTTTTTGTCGGTGCCATAGTTTGAGAGAGCAAAATACTAGCTGTCGCAAACATATTCGGCTTGAGCTTGCCATCCTGATTGGCAAAGCTGATGCGCACTTTATTGCGTCTGGTGTCTGGCTCCAGCACGGCACTGACAAAGGCGACAGTGCCATGAAACGTCTGGTTAGGGTAAGCGGGTAAATTAATATCTACCGACTGACCTTTAGCGACGGAAGAGACCCATTGTTCTGGCACATTGGCCGTGACCCAAATCTGATTGAGATTGGCAACGGTCATCAAACTCGCCGTAGCGTCGTTCAGATAGGCGCCATTGCCCACAGTAAGCGTAGTGACCACGCCTGAGATCGGCGCCGTGATGCTTAATAATCTGGAACTGGCTTTGGTGTGAGTGTTGATGGCAGTAGTATTGCCAGCGTTGCCTTGGGGCGTGCTTGTGGAGCCATTCAACACCTTCAGACGGGTTTCAGCGCGTCGCGCTTCTGCCTCGGCTTGTACATAATTGCTAGTCGCTTGCTCAAAATCTTTGGCGGCATTACCACCGGCAGCATTCACGCCACGCGCGCGCTCCAGCGCTTTGTGCGATAACTCCAGGCCATCCTGCGCTTTATCGACATCAGCATAGGCTTGTGCTAAATCCGGCGAGCTGATGAGCGCCAGCACTTGCCCTTGTTTAACAACATCGCCCAGTTTTACTTTTAACTCGACCAAACGCCCGGTCAACGGTGGCAAAATATTGACTGTCAACGAAGGGTCAGCCTCCACCGTCGCAGGTACGGTGATGATGTGCGATGGCACCGACGTCGCCACTGGCAAAACAGCCAGCCGGGATCGCAAAGGTGATTTAGCGGGGACGCTAATTTTATCGCCCTGCCTGACCATCATTTGTTCCTCATCTGATGTTTTGGCAGTTGTTGCACCAGCAGAGGCGGACAATTTGTCAGCGATCAAAACCACCAGCGCAACGCTACCAAGCATTGCAACAAGCACCGTAAGACGCTGACGATTTTTTGTGATCGCGGAAATAGGATTTATCATTTTCATTGAGGTTTGCCTCATTGTTAATTCACACGACAATGTCAGTGCTGCAGATTTTTGGTCTTAACGACCAGTGGGGGCTAGTCTGGGTATATTTTTACCGGGAAGAAATCCAGACGATGATCGGTCTTGGGACTACTTCTCAGATGAGCAAGCAGAGTACGCAAAGTTGTTAACCAGCCACAATCAATTCAGAACCATTAAGTTTTGAATTAAGCCTTGAATTTGGCCTAGAGTTTATTTGCGGTATTTGACCTAGGAATGACTTCAGGACTCATGTGTTACATTTTAACGATATGTGTCTGAAGAAATACTTAAGAAGTCCTGAATTTTTCTTCAGGATTGATGAAGAGAGAGTAAATGCTATCGCGGAGTCAGGAGGATTTAGTCAAAAAAATCCGGGTGGAAATTTGGGTGAAGATTGAGGCAATAACTGATTCAGCGATTCAGTAGTTTGGGCGGCAATTCGGACAATCATTGCTATGGTGATTCATCAAAATGCCTGGCTAACAAGGTGAACAATAAGATTGATATACAAGCAGAACACTATTGCAAAATAAATATACTCCTACTGCGTATATATAAGTAGTCCAAGTAAATACTGGACACTAAGGCATATTTTATAAAAATAAAGGGGAGTATATTAATTTAGCGAGAAAATCAACATCCGCCAGCATTACGTAGTACACGATCTCCGAGGATGCGTACTAGCGCATACATCAGCCCTAAAAATAGTATGAGTAGTGCTACGATATTTGCGTAGGCTAGCGGCAAGAATAACCAGGACAGCGCATATCCCAAGCCACCAACTACCAACGCCCAACCTGCAATCCGGCGCATTGCGAGACCACGTGCTGTGCTTACTTGTTTGGGGATGCTGTTGGCAAAGACGACAACGATGACTCCCATCATCACGCCATTGCTCCGCTCGGCAAACTGACTGACTAATCCATCCGCCCATCCCAACGGTATAAGCAAAGCGAGTCCCAGCATTGAGCCAGCTAGCACTATGGCTTGCGTAATTTTACGGCGGTTGACTTGGCCTGCCGAGCCAACTGCTGCGCCTGTTGGTAACAACTGACGAGCGATCCACGCGATAACGATGATAGAGAGCGCGAGGACATAAGGCCAAGGGCGGGCAAGATGGAGGTAGCACAGATAGCTGCTGGCAAAAATTATCCATGTGCTGATGAGGATGGCGAATGCGCGGAGCGGTTGCTCGGAGATAGTTTTCATCATTTTCCTTCAGTTTGTGAGGATGGCGGTTGAGCATCTGGCACTGCTGCTAATGTTAATGGTGGTGACATTGGTGATGAGTCCGCCTTAAGCTGACTGCCCAGCAGTTGAGCAAAACCAAGCAAGGCTTCCTCCAGTACCGAGAGTTGCAGACAATACACGATGGTCTTGCCTTGTTTTGAGGAAGCGATCAAATCAGCTTCACGGAGGATAGAAAAATGGGCTGACATGGTAGGTTTGGATACGTCAAAATAATCCGCTAGCTCGCCTGCTGTTTGTGGACCATTGCGTAACAGCGCAAGTACCTGACGGCGAGTCGGATCGGAGAGGGCTTTAAATATCTGGTTCATAATTTGAAGATTAGCTAACCATCTAAATGATGTCAAGAACTTTATTTAGTCATTAAACGAAATGATGTGTTTGGTCAGCGGAATAAGCAATATAGAAAACTAAGTTTGCGACTAACTAGCAGTTGGTAATGAAGGGGGAAGTGGTCGCAATGCCAAGTGAAGAAGCCTGCTAAATTAGTAGCTCACAGTGACAATCACCGATTAGCCAGCAGCGAACATTGGCCGAGTCATGTCGAATTACTTTGCCAGCAAGGCATGCATATCGACTACTTCTAGCGGACGATAATACAAATAGCCCTGGAAATAATCACAGCCGATATCTTTCAGGAATTGCTCCTGTTCGAGGTTTTCTACACCCTCTGCTACTGTCGTACAAGACAAGATGCTGGCTAGCGAGACAATCGCTTTGATGATCATTTCACTTTTTTGATTATTGCCAATCTGCGCAACAAACGAACGATCAATTTTGACGCTGCGTGCCGGAAAGTGGCTGAGTTTTGATAAAGAAGAATAGCCAGTACCAAAATCATCTATCGCAATGCCAAAGCCTTTTTCTTTCAGCGCATTTAAATGCTCTACTGCCAGAGATTCGTTCGCGATTAGACCGGTTTCTGTGATTTCAAATTCCAGATATTGGGCTGTTACCGCATACTGGGCACAAGTACGCTCTATCAGTTCCAGTAAGTCGCTACGCGCCACGTCAGAGGCGGACAGATTTACCGCCACTACCGGGCTGTCGCCAAATTCATCCAGCCATTGCCGGATTTGTGAGCAGGCGCTATCGAGTACGAAATTGCTGATCTCGCGGATGAGACCAGCGCGCTCTGCAATCGGGATAAATTCAACCGGGGATACATTACCCAAGCTGGAAGACTGCCAGCGTATCAGCGCCTCTACCCCAGCCAGGCTGCCGTCTTGTGTGATCTTGGGTTGATATACCAGTCTGAATTCACGCTGCTTAAGGCCGTTGATAATATCGACTTCGATTTCGATACTGCGACGCACTTCCGACTCATCCTCTTCATCGAACAGAGTGGCGCCCGATTCGCTGGAGCGGCGTGCTGTGTCCAGAGCAAGCTCGCTACGACGGATCAAGTCATCAGCCTCGGTCTCTTCTGCTCGTACCAAGGCAACTCCAGCAGAAAATTGTACGAGCAAACTCTCTCCGTCGATCATGATTTCTTTGGGTAGCGTATGCCGAATATGCTCCACTAATTTAATGATATCTGCGGGTGTCTGACACTGCTCAATAACGAATGAAAATACAATACTGCGCAACCTCGCGCAAAAACAATCTTGTGGCAATACTGCGGACAATTCAACAGCGAAACGACGTAATAACTGATCGCCAAAATGGACGCCTAATTTTTGGTTCGCATGACGGATACTATTCAGACGGAACGAGACCAATGCAGTCACTTTGTCTGGTGTTGGATTCGCCAAAATCCGCCTCAGATACTGCCGCAGCATGTCGCGGTTTGGCAGATGCGTCAAATTGTCGTGACTGGTTAAAAAGCTCTCGCGCTCCTGGCTTAGTTGCAGGGCATTGTGCATGGAATACAGATGAGAAACGTCACGCAGCGCAACAATATAATTTTCATTCGTGGTTTGAGAGATATTTTCCATCGATACCAGTTTGCCATCGCGAGTGCGATAGGCCGACATCCGTAAATTGCTTCCATCTTCCACAAATCCATTTGGCAGATGGGGGGACACACCCGCGGCGGCAGAAGAGCTGGTCACTTTTAAGCGCACGCTATTATCAAGCGATAACCAGTCAAATAAGCGACTACCCTTCGCATGGCTAATGCCGTCTAAAGTATCCTTATTGTCGGTAGAAATGATCACGCAACCTAGCAATTCATTTGCCAGATTATTGGATTGCAAAATAATGCCGTTGGTGTCTGTTAAGACCAGTGCGCTGCCCGCATTTTGAAAAATCTCATGATATTGCGCATGACTGACCTCTAACGCGATGCTGGCACGGCGATCGCGAACAGCAGATGCGTCCAATGCATATAAAACACGGAACACCGCCAGTGGCACACAGACATTAAAAAACAAAAACAGGATGGATTGAATATAGGAGTGGGTTTCTGGCAAAGTAACGTGCACACCAGAAAAATGAAACAAGGGCTGGTTATATAACAGCAACAGAAATGGCAGACTGTTCAACGCCATCAACAAGACCGCCAGACGGATATTAAAGAATAATCTGGCAATGATCGGTGTGGTGTAAATAAAAATAATACCGAGCTTGGCGATGTCAAAATGGTCAATGAAGCCGAGTGTCGCAAATGCGGCACCATAGACGGCGCCAATCAAAATACCGGCACTCAAAGTGACATTACGTGCCGAGTAGTAAATGCCGATACTCAGTAATAAGTAGAAAACAACGTTTATCCACACGACGTGATAAGCCCCGACAGCAATCGCTTTGAGCGAGCTGTCAATAGCAATAATCGCTTCCAACAAAAACCCGGATACTAAAATAATGCGCAGGGCGCTTATTCTCCAAACGGCGTGTTCTGTTGAATCTAGCCCGCTGTCGTTAAGAGAAAACCAGCGGATCATGACGTACAAAATGGGACATGACTCTAATTTATTTCTCTATGGAAACGATTATTATCGCATACAACACTTATCCGTTTCTACTAACTTCATCGATTCGGTTGAAAACTGTTGCAATAAAATTCACGTAATTGACACAACCGGTAAGAAATTTTATTTCGATCGTTAAAGTCGGCCTTGACACTAGACGACTGGTCTAATATCATCTGCAACCATGGATAGATCAGATCAATATCAAGACACTCGGGAACGCATACTCGCCATTGGCCAAGAGCTGATCGTAGGTCGCGGCTTTAGTGCGATTGGATTGAATGAGATTTTGACCCGGGCAGAAGTGCCAAAAGGTTCTTTTTATCATTACTTCCAATCTAAAGAAGGTTTTGGCGTTGCGCTCTTAGAACGTTACTTTGATGACTATCATGCACGCACTGGTCTGTTGTTTTGTAACGAATCAATCACGCTGCTTGAGCGTTTGTTAGCTTACTTCAGCAATTGGCGTAAGGTCGCAGATAATAGCCAATGCCAAGTCATGTGCTTGGCAATAAAACTGGCCGCGGAAGTCGCTGATTTGTCAGAACCGATGCGTGTTGCTTTGAGCAAAGGTATGACGCGTATTATCGAACAAATCGCAGAGGTGCTGGAGCAAGCTCAAGCAGAGGGTAGTTTGTCTAAGCAGTTAGATGCTGCACAGTTGGCGGAATCTTTATATGGCATGTGGGTTGGTGCGTCATTATTGACCAAGGTTAATCACGACATCAAAGCAATGGATTTAGCTTATAAACAAACCCAGCAAATGCTAGAAATGCCTAATAGCATGAACAAATAACCTCAACAAATACAACGATCAGACTCACGCAATAAAAGATCGGATTTTTATCGATCAAACCGAGACAGGCAAGCAATTGCCTTTTATTTTTACTCTAGGCTAGACGACTGGTCTATTTTATTTACTCTTAAAGGATACACATGCTTAAGCATTTACTCTCCCCTGTAGCAACCGGCAGCATCCATTTAAATAACCGCGTAGTGATGGCGCCATTGACACGCTCACGTGCAGGACAGCCTGGCGATGTACCACGCGCACTGAATGTTGAGTACTATGCCCAGCGCGCCACCGCAGGTTTGATCGTCACCGAGGCTAGCCAAATCTCCCGCCAAGGTCAAGGTTACGCCTGGACGCCTGGCATCTACACCGACGCACAACAAGCCGGCTGGAAGCAAGTCGTTGATGCCGTGCATGACAAAGGTGGCCGGATCGCGCTGCAACTCTGGCATGTCGGTCGTATTTCTCACTCGCTGCTGCAAGAAAACGGCGTAGCGCCGGTGGCACCTTCCGCCATCATCGCGGCCAATAGTCAGTGCTTCGTTGTGCAACCAGATGGCACGCCCGCCAACGTCCCGACCGAAACACCACGCGCTTTGCTGTTAGAAGAAATGCCAGGCATCGTTGCGCAATATCGTGCTGCGACAGTACGCGCCAAACAAGCCGATTTTGATCTGGTGGAAGTCCACGCTGCCAATGGTTATTTGTTACAGCAATTCATGTCGACCAACAGCAATGTCCGCACCGACATCTATGGCGGCTCACTGGAAAATCGCGCACGTCTGACGCTGGAAGCAGTCGATGCAGCGATTGCAGAAATCGGCGCTGACCGCGTAGGTGTTCGCATCTCGCCACACTTCGTCGCACACGGTATTGCTGATACTGAAGCCGAAGAAATGGCATTGTATTTGGCTGCAGCCTTCACACAGCGTGGCATCGCTTATTTGCATATCGCAGAACCAGACTGGGCAGGCGGTCCGGTATTGAGCGAAGCGTTCCGTCAGCAATTACGTGCTGCATTCAAAGGCACCTTGATTTGCTGCGGTGGCTACACAGCGGATGAAGCAGAGGCCTTGATCGCTAGCGGTTTGTCAGACGCCGTTGCATTTGGTCGTCCTTACATCGCCAACCCAGATCTGGTCGCCCGTTTTGCAGCAGGAGCAGAACTCAACCAGGGTGATCGCACGACCTACTACGGTGGTGAAGAAAAAGGATATACCGATTATCCGACGATGCAAGAAGCGAAAGTGGCGGCATAGATTTGATCGTTGAGCTGGATTACGAAGTTCGTCACTAAGCTTGATCACTGAGCTTGATCACTAAGCTTGATCACTAAGCTTGAAAACTTAATCAGGCTTAGTGATTGAACATCCGCCAGTTTGTCATTCCAGCGTCTGTCAGCAACAGTATCAGCAAAGACGCTGGATGGCGGTTCGCGCAGAGATGACTGAATAGCGCTGTGGGGGTGTAACACCCATAAAATTACTACCCCCATGTATTTTTAAATGCCCAATGATTATATGGACAATACCCTATATTATTGCCTATACTCCCCTATTTTTCTATTTTTAAGGCTTGGTTCTGCCTATTTTTGATATTACGCAGGCAATACCAGAGTCACGATCACGCCACCCGCCGGACGCGGACGGTTACGCAGCAAGATGCGGCCGCCATGCGCTTCGATAATTTCTCTCGCCAGTGCCAAGCCCAATCCCGTTCCGCTACGCTTGGTCGAATAAAACGGTACTAGCGCGTTTGACATAACGGCATCGATCATTCCATTGCCCTGATCCATGACGTCGATGCGTATCATGCCGTGCAATCGACGCACACCTAAACTGACATGTTCAGGCGCTGATCCTGATTCATGCGCGTTTTTTAACAGGTTAAGCAAAGCCTGCTCCATTTGCGCGATATCAAAACTGACCTTCTCATCGGGTAATTCACCGGTCAGGTGGAAATCCATCTGCGACTGCAAGCGAGAAATAAATAGCTGCCATGAGGTGGTTTCTATGCGCGGGGTCGGCAATTTGGCAAAACTCGCATACCCTTGGATAAAACTTTCCAGGTGACGGGAACGCTCTTCTATCGTGGATAAAATTTCTGGCAGGCGTTCTGTTTGTCCTCGTCGCAATAACTCTGCACCAGAGTTGGCGAGCGATGCCACTGGCGCCAGCGAATTATTCAATTCATGGCTGATCACACGGATGACTTTTTTCCAGGTCTGGACTTCTTGCCGACGTAGCTCTGCCGTCAGGTGGCGCAACAAGAGCAATTCATGATGTCGTCCGTTCAGGCTAAAGTTGCGACGTGCCAAGTGATATACCTCCTCCTCGTCATCACCGTTTTGTCTATTTGCGCCCTCTTTGGTATTGACGGTGAATAAACCATCACCTCCTTTATCGATGGCCTCGCGCAACGAAGCTG
Organism: Undibacterium sp.; assembly: GCA_025352365.1. Lineage (GTDB taxonomy): Bacteria > Pseudomonadota > Gammaproteobacteria > Burkholderiales > Burkholderiaceae_D > Undibacterium. The sequence goes on from JANXTO010000330.1 coordinate 14,526, forward strand.
AGAGATGCTTTAACAGCGCGTCAAGCGTATGGCCTTCTAACTTGCGCCCCTCATTAAGCAACTGTCTGGCGGCGAGATTGGCAAAAACAATCGGGCCTTTTTCGGCAACCAGCAGCATTGCCACTGGCGTATTTTGTAGCATGGTATCCAGCAACAACTCACGCTGAACTAGACTCAGCCGCTGCTCGCGTAATACATCACCCAAGGCATTATGGGCATCCACCAAATCCGCCAGCTCGTCATGCCGAGGCCAGTGCAGCCCGAACGAATAATCTCCATCCTGATAACTGATGACAGTGCCGCTCAGGGCGCGAAATAATGCCAGCATCGCTTGCATCTGGCTACGCACCAGCATGACCGTAACCGGCAACATCACCATTGCGACTAGTAATACTGTCAGACCAAACTCTTTAGGAAAAAAATACTGCGACGCATAAACCAAAGCAATGGTCATGGCGATTAAAAAAACAGACAGCAAAGTAAATCTGGCTGTCAGCGATATACCTATCTTGGTTTTAGAGTCGTCAGATGTCACTCAGATCACCCAGCCTTGCTAATACCAAGTCTGTCCATCCGCCGGTAGAGTGACTGACGGCTTAACCCCAACTCCGTGGCCGCCTGAGCAATCACTCCATTTGCCTTGCTTAATGCTTTTTCTATCGCCGCACGATCCAATTCCACCTCGACATTGGCGCGCACTTGCGCGATCACTGGCAAACCTAGATCACTGGCTTTAAGCTCTGAATCGCTAGCCAGTAAACTCGCTCTTTGCATGACATTTTTTAGCTCACGCACATTACCCGGCCAGGTATATTGCAGTAACAACGCACGTGCTGACGGATGTAAGGTTTTAGCAGAACTGTCACCACGACTTAAGAAATACGTGGCTAAAGGAAGAATGTCGTCCGGTCTATCTGCCAAGGGCGGCAAATTAAGCTGGATCACATTCAGGCGATAATACAAATCCTCCCTGAAGCTGCCTGCTTTAATCATCGCGGTTAAATCAGCATTGGTCGCACTGATCACTCTGACCTTGACCTGACGCTCTTTGTTAGAACCGAGGCGCTCAAAACGTCCAGTCTCCAACACACGTAATAACTTCATCTGCCCTGCCAGCGGTAAGTTACCAATTTCATCCAAGAATAAGGTGCCGCCATCAGCCGCCTCAAACTTACCCTCCCGCGCTTTGATGGCGCCAGTATAAGCACCCGCGTCCGCACCAAATAATTCTGCTTCAATCAATTCAGAAGGAAGTGCACCACAATTCAACACAACAAAAGCACCATCTTTAACACTAGAATTAGCTTGAATAATTTCGGCAATTCTCTCTTTGCCAGCCCCATTGGGCCCTGTAATCAGCACCGATACATCTGAACGTGCAACCTGACATGCCATGGTCAAGACCCGCTCAGTTGCCGCATCTTGCCAAACCAAACTACGCAGATCGTATTTTTGCTCCAGCTCGCGCTTGTTTTTACGCTCGCGCAGTACTCGCTGCTGCAAGGCACGATTAGCTTGACCTAGTTCAATCAAATTTTTTACTGTCGCCATCAGGCGCTGATCGTTCCACGGCTTAGCTAAATAATCCGCAGCGCCAGCCTTAATCAAACCAACGGCGGCATCCAGATGCGTCCAGGCAGTAAGCAAAATCACCGGCAGATCAGGGTGATATTGCCGAATCTGATGGAACAAGGCTACGCCCTCTTCACCAGAAGTAGTGTCCGCACTAAAGTTCATGTCCTGTATCACTAAATCGACGTTATTTTTTTCCAGCATCGATAGACCTTGTTGCGGCGATTGAGCGCTGATCGCGACAATATCGTGCAAAGACAACAGCACCTCCAGTGCGATGGCAATCGAGGGGTTGTCGTCAATGATGAGTACATTAGGCATAGAGAAATTGATTATGGAATATCGGATTAAACCGCATCGTACAACACAAAAAAACAGAACATCACATAAAGTTTTTCCGATACACCTATAAGATAGGATCTATCACTTTCTAAGCACCACGTGTCGCCGTAGCAGGTGAAATACTCGCCCCACGTAAAGCAGGCACATACACAGCAGCGACACCCAATATCCAAAATATGCCGGGTGCAAAGAGTAAATACTGGAGAGGTAATTTACTTAATTCAAACTGACTGACCAGCAATTGATTAAGACCTACAGCAAGTAGCGTACCGAGCACAATTCCGCCAGTCGTAATCAAGATATTTTCGGTAATGAAGTAGCGCAAAATATCCACCTTACGCGCACCCAACGCCCGGCGCACACCGATTTGCTTACGGCGTTGTGCGACCCACAAGGTACTCATCCCGACGATGCCGCTGGCAGTCACCAGCATCAGCAGCACACTCACTGAGATCAGCATCCACGCCAAAGCCTTATCGCTGCGATAGCGTTTAAATCGCTCATTATCTATCGTATCCATTCGTACAATAATGGGCTCTCCGGCTGCTTTAGTCAGTACTGATTCTGCCTCTTTCATTACACGGTCTCTTTGACCTGCTTCAACACGCACAAAATAGGTGTTCGATGATCTGACCGTAGTTAATGGGGCAATGACAGAATCCTCAAATCGTCCTGTACTTTCTGCTTCCGTGGTCTGTAAACTCTCGACGACGCCAATGATTTTCGACTCATCGGTATCATTGCCTGTACCCCAAAACATGGATTTTCCAATCACATTTTCCTCATTGGGATAGAGTTCTTTGGCTACCGCTTTTGTCACGATCACGACGCGAGGCCATAAATTACTTTGTTCGCGCGGATCGTATTCAAGTACGTCATCCGGATTAAAATCACGACCGGCAATCAGTTTTAATCCTAAGGTTTTTATCAAAGAATCAGAGGTGTTGTAATTATCAACTCTCGTAGAGGGCAAGGTTTGCAGACGGTCAATAGAAATACCAGAACGACTACCTGAACGCGACATCGGCACCTGCGATGTTTGCGCCACAGAGACTACACCGGGTATCGCACGCAGAATTTGTTTTTCGCTCTGTAATACCGCTTTAAAGTCATCCATTGATTTTCTTTGAAGACGACTGCTAGTAATATGAAACACACTAGCTTCGTCATTAATACCGCTGGAGCGTACGGATGCCCCTTGCCTCAGCTGGACGATATACATGGCGTTGGTCAAAATCGCCAAGCTGATAGCAACCTGTATTGCCACTAACAGCGGTGCTGTTTTATTTTTCAACAACGCAGATAAAATCGGACGGATTTCCATATTGATCCTCTTTACTATTATTGGGATTTAAGTTGTAGCGCTGGCGTCACCTGACATGCACGCCAGGTCGGGAGTAAGCCTGCCAGCACACTGGCACTCACAGCAAGGATGAAGGTCAAAACTAGCATATTCCAGTCCATCTTCGCCAGCACTGCCATCTCACCCGACTGTCTTGAGATCAGCCAAAGTCCGCCGAAACTTAAAATCAGTCCAAAAAGACCACCAACTAAACCAATCACACCGGTCTCAATAAAAAATTGCATAAAAATATCCGCACGGCTTGCACCAAGCGCCCTGCGCACACCGACCTCCGACGACCGCACAGAAAATTTTGCCAGCAATAATCCGGCAGTATTCACCAGGCAAAGTAACAAAAATCCAAAAGCCAGCCATGCCGATAATTTGCTGTCGTCCCGAACGATTTTTAGAAAGCTCATCCACTCTTTTACATTCAATAAAAGATTAGGTGCGCCACGTGGATAGCGGCCAATCTTCTTTTGATCGGCGGTGTAAGCGTTGAGGTAGTTAAGTAGTTTGGTATGGTCTGAGGCTGTTGCTGTTTCAAACCAAAATTGTATCCAAGTGCAATCAGAGGCAAGGATTCCCTTAAAGCCCGCCCCCATAGGACCATGACACCACATAGACCCACTTGGCCCTATCTCGACTACGGCTGCTGTGTTGAAAGGAATATAAAACTCATCTTGTCCTTTAAAACTACCGCCGCTGCCGTTAATCAAATGGGTAAAGCGGGGTAAGGGATTCCATTTAGCCAAGACGCCGATCACCTGATATTCATTATTTTGCATACGTAAGCGCTTGCCAAGTGCGCTCTCTTTTCCGAACAATTTTTCGCTGAAGGTCTGACTCAATACAATGACTTTAGCTGCGTTTTTCTCTTCTGTGGTAGTCCAACCCTGACCTTGAGAAAAAGGCACTTCAAACATCGAAAAATAGTCGGCGCTAACGGCAAGGCCCTGAATATCGGCAACCCGTAAATCTGATCTCGATGGCTCTAACGTCATTTGAACGCCATACACCGCCACACGTCGCACGCCTTGATCTGCTTTTAAAAAATTAGTCACATCAGGATAAGACAATTGTGTCTCTTCAATCGGCGCACCTGGGACATAGCCTTCGAGTGGAGAGTTATCCATGACAGGCACGAACAGGCGATCGCTTTTTGAAGGAATAGGATCAGTTGACATCATGTGCAAAATCGTCAGCGTAGACACGCTCGCCGCGACCCCGATTGCCAGCGTTAACACCATCAAACTTGTCAATACCGGATTACGTCGCAGGCTGCGGATACCCAGAAAAAAATAATATTGAATCATGGCATTTCCTAGGCAGCAATTGAGTTACTAGCGGACTCTGATTCAGTCTGATACAGCGATGGCGATTGACGTACCAGATCGGATACCTGGCCATCAATAATATGTACATTGCGCTGCGCTCTAACTGCCAGTTCAGGGTCATGAGTCACCATCAGTATGGTGGTGCCACGTGCGTTAATTTCTTCTAGCAACTCCATCACACTGCGTGCCATATGGGTATCCAGATTACCGGTAGGCTCATCGGCTAACAGTAATTTGGGGGAGCCAGCCAGAGCACGGGCAATTGCAACCCGTTGTTGCTGACCGCCAGAAAGCTCGGCTGGATAATGTTTCATACGGGAGGCCAGACCAACTTGCGTAAGTGCCTCCTCAATACGGCGCTTACGTTCAGCCGCGTTAAAACCACGATAACGCAGTGGGACATCGACGTTATCAAACAGGCTGAGATCAGGGATCAGATTAAAGCCTTGAAAGATAAATCCTAACTTCTCATTCCGTAAGCGCGAACGGTCATTGTCATTCATCCCTTTAACATTGACACCGTCCAGAAAATAATCGCCGTCGGAGAATTCCTCCAGCAAGCCTGCGATGTTCAAAAACGTCGTTTTACCGGAGCCAGACGGACCAGTGACGGTCACAAATTCACCCTCTTTGACATGGATTTCAAAACCACGTAATGCATGTGTTTCTATCATGTGGGTGCGATACACTTTGCTGAGATTATTCATGCGTAACATAGTTGTACTCTCGATGTAATTGACTAAGGGTTAGTATCTAATAATGACGGACTAGGCTTCGGTAATTCAAGTTGATTTGGTACTGACGTAATATTGAGTTTTTATGAGCAGACACTTAGTTATTGATCGTTACTCGTTGCGCATTTTGGAAAGTGTCGGTTCCGGCGATAACGACCTTATCACCGACTTTTAACCCCTCCAAAATCTCCACTGAGGTAACACTGGTTGCACCCATTTTGATCGGCTTCCGGGTAGCGACACCGGCGTCGACAACGTAGGCAAAGCGACCGCCTTCACTCTCGACAAAAGGGCCACGGGGGACGATTAAGACATTCGGCTTTTCCTCAATCAATAACCTCGCAGAGACGCGTTGGCTTTGTCGTAATCCCGCGGGTTGCTGACCGTTAAAACGTACCCGGGCAAGCACCTGGTTTTTGACGACCTCAGGAGATAGTGCAGATAACTTACCAATCGCATTGATGCCATTGATGGTGATCTCTACATTCATACCAAGACCTAAATCAGCGACATAGGTTTCTGGAATTTCTAATTCAACCTCCAGCTGTGACAGATCGACTAAAGTCATCAGCGGCGTATTTGCAGCGACCACACTACGATTCGCCACAGACAAAGTACCAACGATGCCATCAACTGGCGCGCGTAATCTGAGATCGTCCACACGACGTTGTGCGTTATCACGGACTAAACGCTGTTGCAGTAACTGGCTGTTCTTAGTTTTCAGCACCAGGTCAACATCCTCATTTTCTAAACCTGTCGCCTGCTCTGCATGCTTGGCGCGGATTTGTGCAGACTTCATCGCGTCCTGGGCTTTTAAAAAATCGATCTTTGCCACGACACCCAATTGCCCCGCATTCTCAATCCGTTGATAAGTGCGCTCAGCCGAGACCCGATCAATGTCGGCCTGATCTGCATCACGTCTGGCTAATAATTTTTGCTTGCGTGCGAGGATGTGCTGACGGGCGACTTCGGCTTCTAACTGTTCATAATTGGCCTGCTCACGTTTAAGCTCATTGCTAAGGTCTGGTGACTCTAGCTCTGCAACGATGTCACCCTTACTGACTTTGTCGCCTGCTTTGACTTTCAAAGTCACTGTACTAGGTGCGGTGGCATATAAAGTGGGGCTGTTCGCAGCAACCATACGGCCATTAACAGCAGCATCTCTGACCAGCTTGCCGCGTGTTACAGCCGCGATACTCAAGCGTGATGCACTGACCGATAGTGCGCTACCAGTCCATGCACTGAGTAAGACGATAGTCGCAATCACGATCACGGCGACGATTACCAGAATCAGGTAAATTTTTTTACTACGCCAGACTGGTGTAGCGGCAATGACAGAATCTTGGGCAGAAGTATCGCGGATCATTTTTAATTTTTTTGATGTGAGTGTGTGAACGCTGATGTGCAAAAGCTGATGTGTAGCCGCTGTATTGCAGTATTCGCGCCAGAGCTAAGTCGTTGATTTATTGAGCATTAGCTTTTTCCGATTAGCTAAATGTAGTGTCCGCAGACTGTCCGCGAACAAATGAGCGGACACTTTTTGAAAACCGCCGGACACGGCAAATCGGGTGTCGTCATCTACACTAAACAACGGAACGCTATGTTGAGATGGCGTGCAGCTAGCGACCGCCGAGATTAGTTTTGATTCCAGATAGGCAGTAGCATCTTGTACATCAGCACAGACTTCCATCGCCCGCTCGTCGCTGTCACACCACTGGAACGATGCACTGGCGTATAGCAAACGACAAGGAGCGTAAGAAGCTAGCCGGTCAATCTTGCCACTGTCAAGCAAGAAAAATGTCATTAACAAAGATAAGACAAATCCCAGCAAAATGGTGGCGGTCAATTCTAAAAATCGCTGTAAGCCCAGTGCGGGGCGTGAGCTTGGATCAGAATTCATGATGTACTCCGTGAAAAGAATAATATTCTTTCAGCACGAAATATGCCAAGCTTGATGATGTCTATAACTCGATGATTTATATGCAGTTTCTTAATCACACCAGGTAAATTTAAAGTGTCCGTACGGTGTTCTGTCGCTGTACGGACAATCTAATTAAGATGACCGTGAGGTCGAGGTTTTAGTTATCAGGTTGAGGTTGCGCCAAAGCCTGAATAATCGGACAACTCGCCGAGTCTACACTCGCCTCACATTGATGGATTAAGTGCGACAGCATGAGTTCTATTTTTTGCAAATCTGCCAGCTTCGCCCGTACTTGCAACAATCTTTCGTTAGCCACATCGCGTATCGCCACTTTGTCATCGCCATCTTCCAACGACAATAAGTGGCCTACCTCTTCCAGATTAAACCCTAACTCTTGCGCTCTTTTGATAAAACGGATGCGGTCTACCAAGGCCGCAGGATAAGCACGAAAACCGCCCGAGCTATCGCTATGTGGGATGGGTAACAGTTGACGACGCTGGTAATAGCGTATGGTCTCTACTCCCACTCCAGCGGCACGCGCCAGACGACCTATGGTGTAAGAGGGAATTGAAGTATTTTCCATAAAGTGCTTGACTCTGTAGTTGGGTACGGCATCTATGATAGATTGAAACAGATGTGTTGAAATAGCGCGGAGTATTTACGATGAATCAAATCCCACCAAATACAGCAGATGATCAGCAAAAATCCACGTCCATTGACGACGAGGGGAAGAAGTATATCGATCCAGTTTGCGGCATGAAAGTGACCAAAACTTCAGATGAAGTAGCTAGATATCAAGGCATTACCTACTATTTTTGTAGTCCATCTTGCACCAATAAATTCAATGCGTATCCAGATGGATTTGTTAAAACCAAGAAACTTATTGGCGGACGCTTGAAGTCAGTGGAGACGACTGCTACTTTAAATCCAGTGGATACTTGCTGCGGCGGAAAATCTGCTGATATTAACGAATCAGTCATGCATAAAGATTCCGTTTCGCAACATACAGACCCTGTATGCAAAATGAAGGTGGGCGCAGATAGCCAGCATCAATATCGGCATCTAGATCAAATGTATTATTTTTGTTGTGCTGGGTGCCTGAATAAATTTAGCAAGAATGCACAAACATATCTGAATCCCGAAAGTGTCGCTACTGCCATCAAGCCTGTATCTAAAGATGCCATCTACACTTGTCCCATGCATCTAACAATACAGCAAGTCGGCCCGGGCACTTGTCCAAAATGCGGTATGGCGCTAGAACCGATGGAGGCGAGCGTTGAGGAAGATACGACTGAACTGGATGATATGACTCGCCGCTTCAAATTCAGCGTAGCACTTAGCTTCCCATTATTATTGCTTAGCATGGGCGACATGCTGCCTGCTCTGCGGCTACACGATCGCTTAGGGACTTACCTAGGAATGCATTTGTTTAGCTGGCTTCAATTTGCGCTGGCGACCCCGGTCGTGCTGTGGGCAGGAAAGCCATTTTTTGAGCGAGCAATTGCTTCTTTTAAATCTGGTCACCTGAACATGTTCAGTCTGATCGGCATCGGAACTGCTACCGCCTATTTATTTAGTATTGTCGCTTTGCTAGTACCACAAATATTACCTGCCGCTTTTTTGATTGGGGCAATGGGAGGCATGGCACCGCTGTATTTTGAGGCGGCAGCTGTGATTATCTCTCTGGTGTTATTGGGGCAGGTACTAGAATTGCGTGCACGTTCACGCACCACTGCAGCTCTAAAATCCTTATTAGCGCTCACACCAGCCACCGCATTTCGGCTTGATGCGCAAAATAAGGAAACTGAAGTCCGTATTGACCAAGTGCAGCTAAACGATCTTTTACGTGTAAAGCCCGGTGCGCACATCCCAGTGGATGGCGTCATTGTCGAAGGTCGCTCCAATGTTGATGAGTCGATGATTACCGGCGAACCTATTCCAGCATGCAAGCAGATCAATGATCACGTCAGTGCAGGCACCATCAATCAACTAGGCAGCTTTAGCATGCGTGCGCAGCGGATTGGCCATGACACCCTACTGTCCAAAATTATCCAGCTGGTAAACGAGGCAGGACGATCACGCGCGCCAATACAGAGCCTGGCAGATAAAGTCTCTGGCTGGTTTGTACCAGGAGTGCTTGCCATTGCAGCGCTTACATTTATTGTATGGGCATCACTAGGCCCTGCGCCAGCCATGGCAAATGCGCTGATGGCAGCAGTATCGGTGCTGATAGTAGCCTGCCCTTGTGCTCTTGGCCTGGCAACCCCAATCTCAATCACCGTAGGTATAGGTCATGGTGCGACTAACGGCATTTTGATTAAAGATGCTCAAGTGCTTGAACAAATGCAGAAAATCGATACTCTTGTGATTGATAAAACCGGGACGCTGACCGAAGGCAAGCCTGCATTGCAACAAATCGTCACAGCCAACGGCATGACAGAAACCAATCTGATCGAAATCGCGACCGCAATAGAACGACAAAGCGAGCATCCATTAGCACATGCACTCCTCCGCTACGCAGAACAGCATCATATTCAGGCGACGACGATGAGTGATTTTGTATCGATTACAGGCAAAGGTGTCAGCGCACAATGGGAAGGAAAACGCGTTCTGTTCGGCAATCAGCAGCTCATGCGAGATCACAAGGTACAAACGCAAGAACTCGATAAGCGTATTGCAGAACTTCAAAGTCTGGGGCATACCGTAATGTTGCTATCGCTAGATGATGTACTAGCAGGCGTAATCAGTGTTGCAGACGGCATCAAATCAACAAGCTTGCTAGCAATTCAGCAGCTAAAAGAATCCGGCCTTCGCATCATCGTTTTGAGCGGTGATAACGCGTTGACCGCCAACGCAGTCGCCTCTCAACTCGGTTTGGAGGAAGTCCATGCAGATGTCCTGCCGGAAGACAAGTTTCGCTTCATTAAACAACTTCAAGGCGAAGGACGGATTGTTGCAATGGCGGGGGACGGTATAAACGATGCGCCAGCATTAGCACAGGCCGACGTGGGCATCGCCATGGGTAACGGCACCGATATCGCGATAAACAGCGCACAAGTAGTGCTGGTCAAAGGAGATTTAGTCGGCATTTTTAAAGCACGCAATCTCAGTCAGCAAACGATGAACAATATCCGTCAAAATCTGTTCTTTGCTTTTGCCTATAATTTGATCGGGGTACCGATCGCAGCGGGCGTGCTCTACCCATGGTTCGGGATTTTGCTCAGTCCCATGATCGCCAGCGCGGCAATGAGCCTGAGCTCGGTTTCGGTGATTGCCAACGCGTTACGCTTGCGTCATGCAAAACTCTGACCAAACTTTGATCATTTTATCTGCAGATCATTTTTACACCCTTTTTATATCATAGCGACGCTACTTCACACCAAAATACAAACCAGATTAAAAAGGTAAAAAGCTAATTCAGACAATAAAGTCAAACCAGCGACTTGATATAAATAAAACAATGGTAATATGTTATTTTTAAGATATTGTTTTACTTAAAATGCTAGCCATAGAAATGCCTATTTCGTCAAACCTCTCCAAAAGTCCGCCCCATGAGCACGTCATTAGAAACCACCCTCAACACGATTTTCAGCGCCCGCCAAACCAACCGTCTCCTACGTCTCTCCTTCCCTAAAAACGATGGACCAGAAGCCCTCATGGTGGTTAATCGTCTGGACGCGACAGAAGGTGTCTCGCGCGATTTTAAATTCACTGTTGAAGTCATCTCTAATGACGCGCATATCGCATTAAAAAATATTCAAGGCAAGTTAGTGAGTATCGCCTTAACCCGTGAAGACGGTAGCTTGCGTTACTTTTCCGGTTACGTGTTCGAGTTTCGCTTAGTCAAAGCCGATGGCGGCTAAGTCTATTACGACATGGTGCTCTTGCCTTGGTTAAAATATTTATCGCTACGCAAAGACAACTTCCTCTTCCACGGCAAAAGCCTGCTAGACCAAACTGAAGACATCTTTGGTGACTATCTGGTCAGAGATAGCGAACTGCGCATCACTCATGATCCCGCCTTCACCGATGCCATGCAATTTGATGAATCCGACTACAACTACCTGCACCGCCGCTGGGAGCAGCAAGGCTGGTACTACTGGTACGAACACCGCGCTGATGGCCACACCCTCATCCTCTCGGACGATTCTACTCAGGCTCCACCCATCGACGGCGATAAAGCAGACATCCCCTTCCAGCGTGCCGCCGGTGCGCAAGAAGATGATGCTATCGGTGACTGGACACCCGTCAGACGCATCGTTCCCAGTAGTGTCGCCATTGCCAGCTTTGACTTCAAAAATCCGCATGCCAACCATGTCACACTGCCTACCAATAATAAGCAAGGTGATGTGCTTGATCTGGAAGTCTACGAATACAGCGGCGGCTTTGGCTTCAAACATGCCGCCGATGGCGATGCCCAATCCCGCCTGCGCATGGAAGAAATCGAAGCCAGTGGCAAACACTTTGAAGCCAGCGGCAATGACCGCACGGCGCAAGCAGGCAGATGGTTTCGTCTCACCCAACACTTTGATACTGAAGTGCCGGGCAATGATGAGAATGCCGATACCTTCCTGATATTAGAAGTACGCCACAGCGCCAGCAACAACTACCAGATGGATGGGAGTATGCCGGCCCACTACAGCAATCATCTCGTCTGCATCCGTAAAATCATTCCCTACCGCCCGGGGCGTGGCTATAACAGCAGCGAACCCAAACTTGTTGGCATTCAAACCGCCTTAGTCACCGGCCCTGCCGGAGAAGAAATCCACACCGACGACTACGGCAGAGTACGCGTCCAGTTCCACTGGGACAGAGTGGGCAGCTATGATGAAAAAAGCTCGGCCTGGATACGCGTGGCCACCGCTTGGTCTGGTTCCAGCTTTGGCATGACCTCTATCCCCAGAATAGGCACCGAAGTCATCGTGCAATTTTTAGATGGCAATCCAGATCGACCTATTATTACCGGCATGGTTCCCAACGCTGCGACTAAACCAGCATGGGACTTACCGGCCAACAAAACCCAGAGCGGCATTCTCAGCAGATCCAGCCCGGGCGGCAGCTACAGCAACGCCAATGCGCTGCGCT
>JANXTO010000073.1 GCA_025352365.1 Undibacterium sp.
AGCTGGAAAACTCCAGCTCTTGAACACATCTCGAAAGTAGGATATCGCAACCGGTTGGCCGTTACAAGTTTTGAGCTTCATCACAATATTAAGCGCTTTGATGCCCGTGTCGTTGGTGAGATTAGTGCCGATGCCAAAGCCTGTCATGGTGCGGTCGGCAAAGTGGCGGTATAAGGAAAAAGCTTTTTCGAAATCCAGTCCGTCAGAAAATACCAGGCGCTTGGTATGCGCATCCACCCGCAGCTTGGCGTAATGTGCAAGTGCTTTTTCACCCCAGACAACCGGGTCGCCAGAATCGTGTCGCAAGCCATCAAATAGCTTGGCAAAGTAGAGATCAAAGTCCAACAAAAACGCATCCATGCCCACAACATCGGTGAGGGCCGTACCAAGATCACCACGATATTCTTGCACCCAATCTTCTAAGGCCGCTTTCTGGAAATCACGCAGGCGAACGCCAAAAGATTGATACGATTGTAGGTACTCATGCGCCATTGTGCCTATCGGAACTAGCTTATGTTTTTTTGCAAGATACACATTAGAGGTACCTTTAAAATAGTCAGTTAATTCACGCTTCAGCGTAGCGACGACTTCATCATGCCATTCACCTGAAAAGCGGCGGCGCAATCCAAAATCAAAAAATTCAAACGGATTTATTCTGGTTGCTTCCTGAGCAAATGTTCTGACTAAAGCGATTTTTTTAGCCAAGCGATCACGGCCTTCTTGCAAGCTGGTTTCTGTTTGCAAACGGCGGAAATACAATTCATTGACGATATGCAGTACATAGATTTCAAAGCCCATTATATGTACTTGCGGACCGGTTGCGACGATCTCTAAGGTGTCGCCATTGGTCGTGACTTTGATGAATTTTCTTTGAAAGTGGAATACCGTCAAAAAGTCAGTGAAATCACTTTTGATAAAGCGCAGTGAGCGCAAATAATCTAACTCGTCTTCTGCAAAATGCAGTGCGCATAAATGATCTAGTTCTCTGTCTACATCAGCCTTTAATTCAGACAAAGGATAGGCTGGAGTATTGCGGCAAACAAAGGCGTACTCCGTCTGCGCATTAGGGTGGCTATGCAACAAAGACTGCCACATCGTAAATTTATATAAATCGGTTTCTAACAAACTGGTGACGATGGGTTTCATATTCTTCTTCTCTGGTCTCATTTTTATTGTGTTGATCTGCCTTAGCGACTTTGATTGGCAATCAGCTCAGCTAACACGTCGCCCGATTTTGCAATCTGTACACCGCGCGCTGCCATGTCGTGGATAAAGGCGTCATATTGTGCGGTAAAGCCTGTTACCGGACTCATGCAGTCGGTCAATAAAACTAATTTGGATAGATCTTCGGGTTTCATATTTTCTACAATATGCTCGGTAGTCGCCCTAACGCAATGGCTACCCGCCTCGCCAGTAATATACACACGGTCGGCGCTGGCTAAACTGGCGATAAATGCATGATTTAACTGAGTATCTGGATCAGCGGCATCCGGCACTTCTGCCATCACGGCGGAGTAATGCTCCGTCCATGGATTAGACCCTTTGTTCAGTTTGCTCACCACGCCGTTAGTAGCGTCTTCCCAAAAATTGTAGGCAGCCCGGATATCGCTATGCACATTTTGCCCCCAAGACCCGATCTCGCAATGTACTGGCCAGATCATCAGCTGATAGCGTCCCGCAACTTCCAGCGCCTCTATGTAAGCCAGCGCTCTTGGCATTGCACTTGGATCGCGTGGCAGATATTTTCCGGTACGAACATCGGCGGATGAAATTTGCGTGAACGGTGTAACTGGCTTACCCGCGGCATCAAACCAAAAAGTCGGATGAGCGATGTCGTAGCGGTGGTGAGAATCCAGCGTAATGCTAATCGCAGTCAATCCCTTGCCAGCGAGTTGAATCAATTCACTGACACGCAACATATCCGCATGCGCGCCCGGCACTGGCAGTGCTGGCTGCACCAATTGTCCGTCTTGCGGATTGCTTGTCAGGTAGTTTTCTGGCAAATCACAAAAATCGTTTTGTGGGTCAATGATGAGAAGATGCAATTGGCTTTTCATGACGTCTTTCCTTTTTTTAATCAGGTGATTCTATTCTAGGATAGATAAAATTATTTTGCAACTAAGTAGAAATTTATTTCTAAATTCTTATTTTTTAAACATAAAATTCTACCAAGTACATAAATTAAATTAGTTGCAAAATGTATCTAAGAAGAATAAATTAGCTGTATTTGATCTCAACACCGATAGCAAAGACTCCGATGGAACAAATTATTTGTACCGTTGATATCGTTTTATTGACACTGCAAGACGACGGATTAAAAGTCGCCTTATTAAAACGCGATGCCGATCCGTTTAAAAACGCGCTGGCGCTCCCTGGTGGCTATATTCATCAGCAAACCGATAGCGATGCACGCGATGCCGCACTACGTGTTTTAAAAACCAAGACCGGTATTGAGGCGCCGTATTTAGAGCAGTTAGCCACGTTCTCCGGCAACGCACGCGACCCCAGAGGCTGGTCTGTATCCGTCAGCTATTACGCGCTAGTATCGTCCGACATCATCCAAAGCGCCGGACATCCCAACGTGCAATTAGTCAGCGTTGATCGCCAGACTACTCTACCGTTTGATCATAAAGCGATTGTAGACACCGCCGTCGCCCGCGTACGGAGCAAAAGCCAATACTCATCGCTGCCCTGCTATTTAGCGGGCGACCTGTTCACCCTGCCTCAACTGCAACGCGTATATGAGGCACTGATGGGAGAAGCAATGAACAAAGTCAGCTTCCGCAGAAAAATCACAGAAATGGATATGCTAGAAGAGGTCGCAGGGAAATTTGAAGCAGCAGGCGCGCATCGACCTGCGCAGGTCTATCGATTGAAGCGAGCTTATCGACAGCAATTGCAGTTGATTGACCGGGGCTTGTGAGGGTAATCGTAAGTCCGTCTGTGTGGGACTTATTGGCTTTGATATTGGCTTTGATATTGGCTTTAAACTCGCCGATTATTAATAGAAATTTTTACAGATTATTTCAATTAAAATACACCAAAATTAATATACTCCCCATTATTTTTTTATAAATTGCCTTATTGTCCAAACATTACCTGGACGATTAAACTATACCCATTAGGAGTATTAATATTTAACTACTAGAACCAACAAAAAGAAAACGGCACTATCTCTTGATAATGCCGTCTCCAATTCTCTACTAATAACTCTGCTTCTAACTCACTCTAACCATTTCTGACCTGCTCCACAGAACCTATCTAGGCAAGGGGGAGCTTGCATAGGTTATCGACTTAAGACATGGTCATACGTCGCTTAGAATCTGCGTTAGTCCTAACTTAGCCTTGGGATACTTGCAGCTGGTTTTGGATATCTTTCACACCCTCAATGCTGGCGACCATTTTCAGTACGCGATCACTTGCTGCAACGCTTGGTACTGCGCCTGTCAGGATCACGACACCTTGTTTGGTTGTGACATTGATTTTCAATGCGGACACTTCTTTATCAGCAACCAGAGCGCTTTTTACTTTGGCGGTGATCATGGAATCATCAACGGCGACGCCCGCTTTTTCGGTCATGGTTGGCTTGTCGGCTTGGGCTACTACGGTATCAGCGGCGAAAGAGGATGCTGCAGTCATAGACAATACGGAAGCAGCGATGAGGGAAGTGATAAATGAACGATTTTGCATGATAAATCCTTTTTAATGAGGTTTAAAGGCAACGTCTCACATGTTTGTGGCGCTACTGACTGGTGTATTGCACATGCTGTGCCAGCTATTAAAAACCTACATTAATTCAATCACTTAGGTAATTTTTTGCCTGTAAGCCTAATGAAAATACTGGTTTTTACCGTCAATGTGTCGGGATATAGCGACAGGCAAAAGGAGCAATTTCGTAAGTAATTGATTTTAAGAGATTTAATCCTGTCGCTCATCAGCGACAGGATCGCCATCTGCCCTGAACAGGCTGGGTGTTAGCTCGTGTTTTTGTAGCAATCGATAGAATTCGGTACGGTTACGATCCGCCAGTCTGGCGGCATCGGACACGTTGCCGTCAGTCAGTTTGAGTAACTGGATCAGGTAATCGCGCTCAAATTTTTGTTTGGCATCGGTGTAGCTGAGCGCCTCTAGCGACGATACGCGCAAAGCCCTTTGTACCAAGGTCAACGGGATCAGCGGTGCCGTGGCTAAGGCGCATACCTGCTCGACCACGTTATGCAATTGCCGCACGTTGCCAGGCCACGGTGCGGACATCAGCGCTGCTAGCGCGTCGGGGGCGAATCCGTTGATCTGCTTGTCGTATTTGTCAGCCAGCGTCTGGCGGAAGTGGTTGGCGAGCAGAGCGATATCTTCGCGCCGTTCTGCCATTGACGGCAACGCTAGCGTGACGACGTTAAGGCGGTAGTACAAATCTTCGCGGAACTGGCTTTCTTTCATAGCGACATCAAGATCGCGATGGGTGGCTGACAAGACCCGCACATCTACCGGAATCGCCTGATCAGAACCAACCTGGCGGACGGTACGCTCTTGCAGTACGCGCAGCAGTTTGACTTGCAACAACAGCGGCATGTCGCCGATCTCATCCAAAAATAAAGTACCGCCATGCGCTGCCTGGAATAAACCATGGCGATTGGCGACCGCGCCAGTGAAGGAGCCTTTGACATGGCCGAACAATTCTGACTCCAGCAATTGTTCAGGAATGGCGCAGCAATTGACTGCGATAAAAGGCGCTTTGGCACGGTTGCTGGCGCGGTGGATAGCGCGGGCTAATAATTCTTTACCGGTACCGCTCTCGCCTTGGATCAGTACGCTGGCATCGGTGCTGGCGACCAGCTTGGCTTCTGCCAGTAGCTCTGCCATGCGCTGGCTGCGGCTGATGAGTTCTTCACGCCACGCCTCGTCTTTGCTGGCGGGGTCGGCACTGGAGCCACTAAGGCTCAAGGCGTGGGCAATTTTTTCTAACAAGACATTGCCATCAAAAGGCTTAGTCAGGTAGGCATAGGCACCACGCGCTGTGGCTTCTACCGCATCCGGAATCGTACCGTGGGCAGTCAACAAAATGACCGGCAAGGCGGCGTACTGGCTGCGGATCGCGTCGAACAACGCCATGCCGTCGCGCCCCGGCAAACGGACATCGGTGATGACCAGCGATGGCAACTCTATCGATAATCTAGCGAGTGCAGCCTCTGCGCTGCTGACCGCGGTCACGCGATAACCTGCGGCGGTTAGGCGCATGGAAATCAAGGTTAACAAATCGGGGTCATCGTCGACCAATAGTAATTGCGCTTGTTAAGTTTTTAGCTTGATCATGATTGATGTTTTTTTTGACGTTGATCGTGTGCGTAAATGCGCTTCACTATTGCTACACTACCGTTTTACTGTTTATTATCACTAGTAGCAGGAGCAACTACGGCGCTCCTTGGTCGGGTCGGTAACTGGCGCTCTATGGCTTTTAAATCTTCTAGCTTTTGACTAAGCTGATCGGCGCGGCGCTGGCTTTCTTTTAGCTGTTGCGTTTGCTTATCAAGGGCCTCATCCAAGCGTCGCCATTCTGCGTAATTGGTGGATAAAAAATACGCTAGCGGCTTAATATGTTCTGCATCGGCGTCAGTCGATTTCACTATGCCGTCTAACAAGGTTTGCGCGCGCATCAGATCGCCGCTGCCACGGATAAATCCCAGCAGTATCGCGCGCTGCACATCATGGCGTACCTTTTTTTCTAAGCCTTTTTCTAAACCATTCAGGTCTGCCAGCATCTTGGATAATTCGGTCGATGGCGATAAGCGTGCTCGCTGAAAATAGGCTAAAAGATCCTCGTTATCACTGGCAATCACTGCTTGCGGCGGCACCACGACGGTCACCGGTATCGCTGATGCCTGGGTAGGGTCGGGCTGTTGCGGTGCAATTTTGCAGGCACTGAGTAATGTGCCTAATAGTGTGCTTAGTAGCGCGCAAAGAAGCACACTGTGTAAGCCGGTACCACATAAAAAATTTAACTTAGCTCTAGCGTTCATAAGGTAATTCAATCCGAAAATGTGCACCTGAAACTGTAGGGTGCAGTTGTATTTTTCCACCGTGGGCAGTGACGTATTCGCTTACGATAGAGAGGCCGATGCCGTTGCCACTGCGGGCACCAGCGGGCTGGCGTGCGCCTTGGTAAAACGGCTCGAAGATACGCGCCGCATCGTCTGCCGCCACGCCAGATCCCTGATCAATACAGTCGATACTGACATAGCCATCGGCTTGGGTAAGGATGAAGTCAATCACGCCACCATCAGGACTAAAGCGCACTGCATTAGACAGCAGGTTGGCGAGCACGACACCGAGTTTTTCTGCATCTGCGTTGATGGTCAGCGGGCGACTTGGCGTATTACTGAGCAACTGGCGCAAGTCCGTTTGTCGTTCTGCAGCTAATTGTGTTTTCAGTTCAACAGTCAAACTGCGCGCTTGCCATTGCAAACGCTGACCGTCAATGACGGTGCTGAGCAACTGCATCAGATCTACCGGAGTTTTATGTAAATGTTGCGCATCAAAAGCGGCGGCATTATAGCGCAGCAAATCTTCGATCTGGGTTTGTAAAGAAGCCGTATTCTGACGCAATATACGGGCAATATCGCGCTGATTGTCGCTCAGCGTACCTGCCACGCCATCCTCCAATAAAGCGACCCCTTCGCGCAACGCCGCTAGCGGCGTTTTTAACTCATGCGAGATATGGCGTAAGAAGCGGGCTTTGTCGGCCTCCAGATCAGCCAGACGACGACGCAGCCAATCCAGTTGCTTACCCAAGCGGCGCAAATCGGCAGGCCCGCTCACGGCGATTTCCTGATCAAATTTATTTTCTCCCAAACGACCAATCACTAACTCGATTTGCGCCAAGGGGCGCGCAAGCCAGAGACCAAAAGTCAGCGCTAACACAATCGCCATGATCATCGCGCCCGACACCAAGGCTGTCAGCAAACGCCGTTGGCGCTCTAACTCTGTCAGCGATTGGTCATTACGGCGTTCAATCTCACGCTTGCTGGCAAGCACTATCTGATCATTGATTTCAGGCAAACGCACAAAGCTTTGATACAAGGCTTGTTGATTTTTATGAAGCATCGCCTTGTTCGTCACACGACCTTCTTGTAAGACTTTTCTAGCAATATCGGTCTGCGTATTCCAGTCCTCTAATTGTTTTGGCGGGAGGTCAGGGATTGCTTGCGCTAACACTTGCAAGGATGCTTTTGCCTCTTGCACCGCGTCATCGTAAATATCACGAAATGCCATGTCATCCAATACTAAATATTGACGTGCGCTACGCTCCATCGCCACCGTGCGCTCGGTCAGACGTTGGGACTCTTCGGTTAAGTTAACCGCCTGATGTGCAACTGCACGGCTTTGCTTGGTCAGTCGCTCCAGCGTCAATAACGCATGCACCGAGGTACCGCTAAGCAAGATTGCGATAAAAAGAAAACCAGCAAGTAGCAGTTGGCGGAAAGAAAGTTTAGCAAGCATAGTAATCTACGATTTTCTGTACACTCTTTTTAACTAAATGGATCGTCAGTCTATAGCAGGTTGGTCAGGCTGATCAAAAACTGCATCATTGTTAGAATAATTTTTGCGTAGCAATTTAAGATGCATAAAGCCTTAACGATATTTTTTACAAACTTTTCTAAACAACTGATCTGTTGGTATTAAGAATGAAACGACTATTCAGGCATCAGCTCAGGCACCACTACTCAGCTTTATTATTTTTGCTGTCATTACTGTTATTACTGGCGCTGTTATCTAGTTCGACTTCTGCGAGGGCGGTAAGCAGATCACAAACTACTGCTCAAACTTTTCCAGTCAAACTCAATAATCATGACCGTCTGTTGTTAGAGCAAATAGTTTGTGGACAAAAGTTTGGCGTCGCGGTGGCTGAGATTGACGCGCAAGCCTTTGACGCCAATGCCCGTCAGGCGAATTTTGCTGATGTTAAATGTCGTCCGCATGCGCAATTAAATGGCAAACCCATGTACTACGTGGCGCAATGTGCGCGGGAAAATACCCAATGGAGTTGCGGTCGTGCAGAGCTAGAAACCATAGTCACCCTCAATAATCGAGACCCGATTCGTGAGTTAATTATTCGCCCGGGTACGGTAGCACCTAAAGTCGCTTATGAGGCGATACAAAAAATCAGTACCTATGGTTATTTTCAAGCAAAGTCACTAGATGCAGCATTGCAATCTACCTGCACAATCGGGATGGGCGACACACCCGATCTGATTGAAATTTCCTGCAAACGCTGGTCAATTACGGTGTCTTTTTTGTGCCCTCAAATATCGGCAACGTCGTCATGTCCACGCGTGATTTATATGAGCGAGCATCCTTAGCGCGGGCACTCTGATGACGCAATTTTAGAGTCAAAAAAATGAAGACCTCCCTTGTTTACGGACGTCTTACTGCTACCGGATTGCAACGCTGATCTGTACTTATTTTATCGACGGCGACCACAAAGTAGCGGCGTCCATTGGTGTATTTTTAGGTAGGAAGGGATTTTCTAAACGGATAATCCGACGATTTTTTAGATTCAGTTTTTCTATCGCAACTTGATGGTATTTATTAAAAATAGCATCAAAACTGCCATCTTTTTGCATCAACCGTAAACCAATTTCGACTCTGTCTTTTATCGCTTTGTCGTTACGATTGAAAAAGAAATAATAAGGGAAAGGATAGTAAATCAGTAGGTTTTTTTCGATCGCCAGATTGGGATTATCTTTGATGTTATTGTCGTACTCTGACAGAATCTCCCCCACGCCACGTGGAAAAAAAAGAAAGCGATTGGCGTCCAACATTTTAAACAATTGACTGTATTGCGCCTGCACCACCTGGACGCCATGAAACTCGTATATTGCGTTATCGGACCACCCGACTCCTTGACCAAAGCTGATTGTTTTCAGGTCGTTTAAGGTTTTGATCTGATCGATTTTATGTTGGTTATCTTTATGAATCAGTGCCACTCTGTAGCCAAGCAAGTCTTTGCGTAAAGAGATATGAATCGCAGAAAAACGTTGTTCTAACTCTTCAGAAGTTGGGTTCCAGATCACGTTGATATCATGATTGATCTGCTCCAACTCCTGTAAAAAACGCTTTTTTGGCATGATCGCCGCGCTGGGTTTACACTCATAGTCACCAAATTGGGCTTTGGTTTTTTCCAGCGACGTGCACAGCATTTCTATGACATCTTTGTAGCGCGTATCGTTTTGAACTTCACCTAAAGGATAGATCACTCTAGTCACTACTGCCAAAGCAGATAGTGGCAACATGCATGCGCAAAGCAGCAAACTGATTGGCAGAAATTTGTGAAGCGCTGTCATTTCAATTACAAGTCCAGGTGTCTTATTACAGTAATTATTCGTCAGATCGTGGAAACTAAATTCTGTAATGAATCATACTAAGCTATTCGCCAATGTCTTACTTTATTCAAACTAATTTGACTTTATTTGACCTTATGCAAACTCATTGTTCACAACCCACATACAGAATATTTTTCGTATTTTAGCCGTGACTAAATCGTTAATTTTATACATACTCCCCACATATTTTTATAAAAATCTCTTATTGTCCAATTAATACAAAGACAATCTATATATACTTACCATGAGTATATATATTTAGTGAAGAACAAATTTCCGTAAATATCTTAAAAATCATGCTTTATGCCAAAGGCAATCGCCTGCGGGTGTTGTCCTAATCTTGCTGATGCGCTAATTGCGGCGGCACCACCAAGCTCATATACGGCATGTGAGCCGTTCCGCAAAATTGCGTACTGAGACCACAGTTGCGATCGCTTGGATAAGTCATAACGGTAGCCAACAATCATTAAATCAGATTGAGTGCCAGCACCGGTAAAGATGCCGGAAAAAACCGGAGTTTGATCCCCTTTTCCCTCGCCGCCGCGATACCAGGCTAGCTCAAAGGTATGACTATGTTGAAAAAATCTTCCTCGTACACCAATACCGTTTTGCTGTAACGGGTGACTACCGATATTGTCGTACTTGATGTGCTGGAGATACGTACTGAGATTGATTTGCGAAGTCAGATTAAAGCCCAGCGCAAACAATACAATGCTGTCGTCCAGGTTGATGCCTCTGACGTTGTGGTGCAAGTTATAGGCAAGTGCCGCGACTAACTGACCGGAGTTGAATTGTAGTTTGCTTGACCATGCAGTGCTATGACAGTTGAGATTCTGCGCCGGTTCACCAAGCGCCAGATGCGTGGCAAAGCTAAAGCCATGCATATTAGGCGAGTCATAGCGGGCCGAATTGCCGTAGCGATTATCAAATGCAAAGGTGTTTGCATTACCCTGCGTTGCAGAAGTTTGTATGCAAGACGAACTGCCATCTGCGCTGGCGCCGGTAAAACTATTGTTGTAGCCGTTTGCCCAAAATCCGTTGAGATTGTCGTTACTGACATTGCTGAGATAACCTGGACCGACAATCCCGTGCAAATCGTCTAAGGGGGTCAACATAAAACCAAAACGGATTTTGCCGTAGGGCGAGCTAAGGCCAATACTGGCCTCGCGCGAAATAACACCTCCACTACCGGTATCGGGATTAAATCCACCTTCCAACACAAATAGCGCGTTGAGATCGTCACCCAGTGCTTCGCTGCCCTTAAAACCAAAGCGGCTGCTAAAGCTGCTCTCTTTTGTTACTAAACCACGACCATCACTGTATGCCGAGTAGTTGACAACACCGACCACCAGGCGCCCATATACAAGCACATTAGTTTGCGCCTGTACGGGCAAAGTGTGGCAAACAGCAGCGACGGCGATGCATGCGAAAACATGTTTCAGATTCATGATGACCCCGGGGTGTACAGCATGATTAATGTGAGGGATGGAATCGTCTGATCGTTATCGTATTAAATAGTCAGGAATAACATCCACGCAGTAGCTCTTGATTATTGCTCATGGACGATGGGGTGATGAGGACAATTTAGCGACAGCGATTGAAGTGTATGAACTGGGCAACATAGTTTGAGCGCTGCCTTGGGTTCTGCAAACGTAGAGCGCAAAAAAAATCGGCGCTCATCACGCCGATTTTTTAACATTGCCAGCTATTTCAATGCGATAGCTGACTGTTGCGAATTACTTCGCTGGAGCTACTGGTGCAGACGCTGCTGGTGTTTCTGTTGCAGATGCTGCTTTTTTGTGGTGATGCTTCTTCATCTTTTTCTCAGCAGCTGGTGCTGATGCAGCAGGAGCTGCTGCCGGAGCTGCACTTGCCGCTGGTGCCGCAGTTGCTGGCGCTGCTG